>JAZQHR010000031.1:0-9226 GCA_045540695.1 Clostridia bacterium
AGTTTTTTGATGTATCACCTTCGGAAAATGATTTTATGAATATTCAGCCTGACATAAAGGTAGTCTATGAGGACGAAAACATACTTATAGTGGATAAAAAGCCTGGTATGATAGTGCACGAGGATGACGGCGAAAAGACAAATACCCTTATAAACCACATAAAGGCGTATCTGTATAATAAGGGAGAGTATAACCCTGATAACGAAAAATCGTTTGTTCCGTCACTGTGCAATCGAATAGACCGAAATACAGGCGGTATGGTTATAGCCGCAAAGACCGCCGAGGCACTAAGGATAATGAACGAAAAGATAAAGAATAAAGAAATAAGAAAGTTCTACCTTTGTCTTGTAAGCGGACATCTAAAGAAAAAAAGCGGAGAGCTTACAGATTATCTTGTGAAAAATACCGAGCAAAACCGTGTGTATATAGAAAATACCGCTAAAAACGGCGGAAAGAAGATTATCACCAGATATAAGGTGCTGGAGGAATACGAGCTAATGTCACTTGTCGAGGTGGAGCTTATCACCGGCAGAACCCACCAGATAAGAGCACATTTTGCGTCCATCGGACACCCTCTTGCAGGGGACGGAAAGTACGGTACAAATGAGTTTAATAAAAAGGTTGGTATGAAATACCAGGCACTTTATTCGTACAAGCTGGTGTTTGACTTTAAGGATGAAAACGCACTAAGCTATTTAAACCATAAATCGATAAAAGTCGATACAGTGCCATTTGCAAAATTGAAATAAAAGGTTTTACAGGCTGTTGCCTCGATGATACAAAAAATAGGGACAAGAGTAACTTGTGCCAAAGTAGAAGAATCGAATGTTTTTGATTTAAATTTTTTATAAAAATAAAGGGGCCGTCTCAATAATCAACTAATATAAATAATTATACAATATACATCGTAGGGAATGGATTTATCCATTCCGCTAAGAGCATAAATGCGTTCCCTACAAAAATTATTGTTGGTTTTATTTGTATTTTGTGATTAATGAGACAGCCCCTTCTTTGTGTTTTTTTCCTTGAGTGTTGGTCTGCTGCAGGAGATGGTTGATGTAGTAGGGTTTGGCGGTTTCCGACAAACCGATATTATGCTTTTGAGGCACATCTTAAAGGCTGTGCCCTACAATTCGCCATATCCGTCAGAAACTAAAGTTTTAATATTTCCAACTAAGAAAACAGGCTATCAAGGGGTTATTATCTTAAATGTGGTTAAGTTTGATTTCTTGTTATGAATAAATTTATATATAACCTAGGTTTACATAACAACTTTACATTCTTTTATGCCATAATATTTAAAGCAATCAACTGCTTCTTTGGTTATACGTTCACCGCATACCACTATCGGTACTGCTGGCGGACAGCCAACAGATGAGTGGGCAAGAATTCTGCCTTCGCTTTTTTGGGCAGGTATAGTTTCATTAGGTGAAAATGTCGCCTCGCGTATACTCATCACCTTTTCCAAAGGTAGCATACGAGGAGGATTTTTATTTATAGCCTTTTTTTTCGGAAGCGAGAAAAAAGCTTCTTCTATTCTTTTAAGTCCATCTATTCCTGCATCATTTGTTAGCATAAGCACTACAAAATCATCATCGTAAAATTCGCATACAATGTTTTTTTCGCTAAGCACCTTTTGAAGCTCGTGTCCTGTATAGCCATAACTTTTTGTGCCAACTGTTATTTTTAAAGGTTCGTTGCCAATTATCTTATAACCATGCTCTGTAAGGCGTTCTTTGCATTTTGCCACCGCCAATGTAAAACGCGACAGCTTAAACCTGTATTCGTCAGTTATATATGCGTTTACTGCATCGAGCGACTGAAGTATGAGGTATGATGGACTGGTCGAGCCAAACATTGAAAGAGCGGTTTTGCCATTATCTGCAAACCACGAATCGATATTATTCGATATGTGGAGATATGCACCACCTGTTAATGCAGGAAGAGTCTTGTGAGCAGAGTCACAGCATATATCAGCACCCATATCAATAGGGTGAAGAGATTTGTCTAAAAATTTTAAATACGCTCCGTGTGCGTTATCCACAAGCAGCAGTATGCCGTATTTGTGGCACACATCAGCTATAGCTTTTATATCTGCCATATTCCCAAGATAATCAGGTGATGTTATGTAAACTGCAGTTGGCTTTTCGTTCATAGATTTTATCTTTTTTTCAAGATAATCTGCAGATATGTCACACGATAGATAGCTGTCGTTATTTTCGCCAAATAGCCATTCCACCTTAAAATCAAGAAGTGCCACTGTGTTTATAAAAGTCTTGTGTGCATTCCTGCCTGCGAGTATAAGTGGGGTTTTGCCCTCTTTTTTTGAGTAAAGCACACTAAGGTATAGCATAGCGCGTATACACAGTGACGAGCCTTCAGCTGAATAAAACGTATTTGCACCAAAGAGTGCGGATGCGTTTTCTTCGCTTTTTTTGATTATCCCGTCAGCCTCATACAGGCTGTCTGCACCGTCAATTTCGGTTATGTCAAGACGTTCTATGCCAAGCGGTCCGTTTCCCTTGTGACCTGGCATGTGAAGTCTTAGAGTGTTTTTTTCTGCGTAATTTCTTACAAAATCACAAATAGGGGTATCCATATTATCACCTCTATTATTTATATATCATTATTCGCCGTAAGCTCTTGATACTGCCACCATTATGGCACATTCCATTCTTTTTTTAAACAGCTCGCAGCCGTATTTGTATACGCCTTTTACCGAGCCTGTAGAATGGTAAGCGTTTGCTGCACAACCGCCTGAACAGTACAGCTTTGCCCAACAGTCGCGGCATTCTTCTCTCGCGTATACGTTGCACTCAGCAAAACAGTTTTGCACGTCAGGGTTTGTAACACCCTTCCATATATCGCCCAGCTTAAATGCGTCGTCACCTACAAACTGATGGCAAGGGTACAAATCACCCCAAGGAGTAACCGCCATATATTCTGTGCCCGAGCCGCAACCTGAAATTCTCTTGTATATGCAAGGTCCGTCCTCTAAATCTATCATATAATGGTAGAAAGTAAATGGTTTTCCTTCTTTGTCACG
This sequence comes from Clostridia bacterium, assembly GCA_045540695.1. Lineage (GTDB taxonomy): Bacteria > Bacillota > Clostridia > UMGS1810 > UMGS1810 > JAZQHR01. The sequence continues at coordinate 3,047 of JAZQHR010000031.1, forward strand.
CTCTATCATAAGCTCGGCAAGCTTTTCGTATTGGTTCAGCACTATTGGTAAATCCGCCTCGGTAAGCTCTGACGGGTCGCCCGATGCACACACTACAGGCTCCATGCTAAGCTCGGTGAAACCAAGGTCGAGCATAACCTTTATATCCTCTAAAAAGTCAGGATTTGCATGAGTAAACGTGCCACGCATATAGTAGTTCTTACCGCCACGTGCCTCAACTAATTTTTGAAATTTAGGTACTATCTTCTCCCAGCTTCCGTTTCCTGCGTAGTCCACACGGAATCTGTCGTGAATTTCTTTTCGTCCGTCAAGGCTTAAAACAACGTTGCTCATTTCCTTGTTTGCAAAGTCTATAACGTCATCGTCGATAAGCACACCGTTTGTGGTAAGGGTAAATCGGAAGTTTTTGTTTTTTTCCTTCTCAATGCTTCTTGCATACTCGACAAGCTGTTTTACCACGTCAAAGTTCATCAGCGGTTCACCGCCGAAAAAGTCTACTTCAAGGTTTTTTCTTGTGCCTGAATTTTCTATTAAAAAATCAAGCGCTCTCTTTCCTACTTCAAAGCTCATAACAGCTCTGTCGCCGTGATAATTTCCCTGACTTGCAAAGCAGTATGAACAGTTTAAATTGCAGGTGTGGGCAATGTGTAGGCATAACGCCTTTACCACACCTGACGTTTTCTGCTTTAGATGTCCTGCCTTGTCCTCAAATGTATCAGGTGCAAAAAGCATTCCTTCATCTTTAAGCTCTGATACCTGTTTGTAGCACTCTTCTATGTCATTAGGTGTTACACCGTTGGTGTCTTTATATTTTTCGCCTATAGCGGTGAGTATGGTATCTTTGTCGTTTGCTTCAAACATTTCTATAATGTCATACGCGACATCGTCCACCACGTGAACCGAGCCGGAAGAAATGTCAAGCACTATATTGTAGCCGCCAAGCTTATACTGATGTATCATAAATTTACCTCTCTGTATTTTATAATCAAATCCATGTGCAGGAGTAATAAATTTCGCACACAAAAAATGCCGTCTTGTGACGGCATTTCTTTAATTATTTATTCTCTTCTTTATTTTCGCACTGCTGATTTGCGATACCGCAGCTTGTTTTACAAGCAGACTGGCAAGAAGTCTGGCATTCGCCGCAGCCGCCATTCTTCGCGCTGTCACACAGATTGCGTGTTTTAAGTGTTTTGATATGTTCCATAATGCAACCCTCCACTAAACTAAATAATTTATTAAATTATATCACGAGTTGTGCTCAAAGTCAACACAAATATACATTTTAAGCATTTTCACGCATTTGCATCTTAATTACAACCATAGATATAACTGATATTACCGCCCACGATACAAACATAGGTGTGTAGCCAAAGCTTTTTATTACCACGCCGTAAATGACACTTGCTATACCACCACCAAGGTATGTGGCAAAGTCCATTATACCGCTGACCGATGCGACATTTCCTGTGTCAACATAGCGGATTGGATAAATAGATAGCATTGATGTGTTTATCATGGACACCGCAGCATATATAAGGCTTAGTGCAAGCACCGAAGCTATCATTCCTACGCCGGGGAAACATAGTAATAGTGCAGATGCAAGGCATATTACAAAGCCAAAAGCCGAAACTGTATTTTCCTTGCTTTTACACATTTTGTATACAGCAGGGTATATGGTTCTGCCTATAAATCCAAGCACCGGTATAAGAAGTATGTAATACGAAGATGTGCTAAGGTCCACAAAATATGTATCAACTACATACACAGTCATCCACAAACTGATGTTTTCCTTCATTACTCCGTGAAAAAGACTTGGTATGCACATAAGTGCTATTTCTTTGGTTTTTATAAGCTCCCACATTGAAATATGTGATTTTTCCATTTTAACCTCAGGCTTTATGCGTCTTGTGGCAAAAAATACCGCTATACCAAGAAGTATTGTAATCGCTCCCGGCACGATAAAAGCAAATCTTAGTCCAAGCTTTGTTATAAAGAATGTAGTAACCACTATCGCAAGTATGTTACCCGTAGCAACACTTGAAACCATTACAGATGTTTTCTTTTTTGCGGTTTGCTGGTCGTATATGCCTGCCACTACGCAAAGCACCGAGCTCCACAGCATGGACTGTGCATAAGCGTTAGTTGTCCACAAGATAAATATGCCGATAAACGGTGGAAAAAATCCGATTAAAATATTACTTATTCCCGCAAGTGCAAGACCGACAGAAAGCATTATCCAAGGCGGAGTTTTGTCGCTTAGTCCGCCGTTAATAAGCCTTCCTACGGAATAAAGTGTGGAAAATACACTTCCGAGAAGTCCTAGCTCAACTGTGTCAAGAATTTTTCCTTCTATCATATCAGGCCCTGCCATTGACAGGTTAACTCTTGCCATATATATAGATGTGTACGCAAGGTACACTATCCAGAATATAAGTCGTTTTTTCTTTTCGGTCATGATGTAACTCCTGCCTTTCTCTCAAAAGATTATAACACTAATAATATATTAAAGCAAGTTTTTTGCCTATGGTGGGGAGGTTCAATTAAATGGAAAAAAGCATCGATTCTTACAATCGATGCTTTTTCTGGTGGGGGGAGGTGGATTCGAACCACCGAAATCATAGATAACAGATTTACAGTCTGCCCCCTTTGGCCACTCGGGAATCCCCCCATAAATGATTGGAGCTGGTGATAGGACTTGAACCTACAACCTGCTGATTACAAATCAGCTGCTCTGCCAATTGAGCTACACCAGCATACCGGATATTTAATTTTAGTAAATCATTTGGTGGGAACAATAGGGCTCGAACCTATGACCCTCTGCTTGTAAGGCAGATGCTCTCCCAGCTGAGCTATGCTCCCATAACAATGACCATTGTAACACACACATTTTTTCTTGTCAAGACTTTTTTTAGAAAAAAATAGTGGTCGGGGTTGAGGGACTCGAACCCCCGGCCTCATGGTCCCAAACCACGCGCGCTACCAAACTGCGCTAAACCCCGATGCTTGTCTTTGACAATGCTTATTTATTATAATACACAGTTTCGTCTTTAACAACTCCAGATATTTGCCGATTTTTAAAAATATATTTAAAATGCTCATAAATTCTCGTTATTTCAAAAAATATCTCACTTTTTTAAAAAATATTTAAAAATTCCCGCTATGAAAACTGCTATTCCAAGATATCCGAAAAAGCTGTATAGATTTGATATTAGCGAGGAAAACCCGACTTGCGACGCAAAGGTTGACATAACACACATAATAATGGTTAGCTTTTGGTAGGGAATTTTAAAATATTTCTCAGCACTTTTTAAAAATGCAAACCCTGAACTCACTGCGGTTGTATGCATTGCGGCAAATAGCACAACGGGGTAGGCACACTTTGTTATTCCGCCAAGGCGTGTGGCTACATCAAGCATAGGGATTTCATTATAGATAATAGTTTTATCAAATTTTACAAGGCTATACCATATAATTATTGCCATTATTCCAAGTATTGCCGATGAAAATATTGTTACATAAACGATATCTTTTTTTGTTTTAATAAAATCTTTTACGCCCACAAGCACGGGCGTTAGAGAAAGTGTGTTGTAGCTTACGTAGATAAGTGCTGAAAAAATAAAGTTGTCGGTAAGGCTTTTAAACGTCGAAAATGCTCCGGCAGAAACGGGCGTGTATACCGATAAAACGCCGATTATTGTGATAAACACTATAATTATCGGGGTAAGAAATGCTCCTGCGTTTATTATGCCTTGTGCGTTTTTGGAAAATACAAAAAGGCACAGTGTACTCATAACGCCTGCACCGATTATCTTTGGAATAGAAAATGTTTGAAAAATCACTTCTCCAAAGCCCGACAGCATTACTATAAATGATGAAAGGGCAAAAAGCGATACCACTAATTCCACAGCACACGATAGCTTTTTGGGGAAAATATCATTCAAATAATCGGTGTATGTGCATATATTTTTGCGAGTTATAGTGCCAAATATGCACACAAGGTATAGTGCGAGAAGTACGCCGAATATCACAAGCCCCCACAAGCTTTTTTTGCCATAAACAATAAAAAAGCTCATTATTTCCTGACCTGATGCAAAACCTGCACCGATTAGCGTGCCTATTATGCACAGGGCAACTTTAAACGGATTTTTAAAATAATTTCCCATAAAAACCCCCGATTTCAAGATAATTTTAGCAAAAAAACTTGACAAAAACTGACTGCGACTTTAAACTATATTATATATGTTTATTTTTAGGAGGACTTTTATATGCTAAACACAGAAAAGACTATGGAAAAAATCGTATCCCTTTGCAAGGGCAGAGGTTACGTTTATGCCGGGTCTGAAATATATGGCGGACTAGCAAACACATGGGATTACGGCCCACTTGGTGTTGAATTTAAAAATAACGTAAAAAAAGCATGGTGGAAAAAATTCGTTCAGGAATCACCTTACAACGTTGGTCTTGACGCGGCAATCCTAATGAACCCACAGACTTGGGTTGCATCAGGACATGTTGGCGGCTTCAGCGACCCTCTTATGGACTGTAAGGAATGTAAGAGCAGATTCAGAGCGGACAAGCTTATAGAAGACTGGCATTTTGAAAAAGGCGAAACTATCGTTGTTGATGGTTGGTCAAACGAAAAAATGCTGGAGTACATTACAGAAAACAACATTGTTTGCCCTAAATGCGGCAAGATGAACTATACTGACATAAGAAAATTCAACCTTATGTTCAAGACATTCCAGGGCGTTACAGAGGATGCTAAAGCAGAGCTTTACCTTCGTCCTGAAACTGCACAGGGTATATTTGTAAACTTCAAAAACGTGCAGAGAACCACAAGAAAGAAAGTTCCTTTCGGTATCGCACAGGTAGGTAAATCGTTCAGAAACGAAATCACTCCTGGTAACTTCACATTCAGAACAAGAGAATTTGAACAGATGGAGCTTGAATTTTTCTGTGCACCTGGTACTGACCTTGAGTGGTTCAAATACTGGAAAGACTATTGTAAAAACTGGCTTCTTAGCCTTGGTATAGCTGAAGAAAACATTAAGCTTCGTGACCATAGCCAGGAAGAATTATCTCACTATTCAAACGCTACTACTGATATTGAGTTTATGTTCCCGTTTGGCTGGGGTGAGCTTTGGGGTATAGCTGACAGAACAGATTTCGACCTAAATCAGCACATCAAGCATTCAGGCGAAAATATGGAATACACTGACCCTGTTACTAACGAAAAATACGTTCCTTACGTTGTTGAGCCATCACTTGGTGCAGACCGTGTTGCACTTGCGTTCCTTTGCGAAGCGTATGACGAGGAACAGGTTGGCGAAAATGATACTCGTATCGTTATGAGATTGCACCCTGCACTTGCACCTATCAAGGTTGCAGTTCTACCGCTTTCTAAAAAGCTTAGCGACAAGGCTTACGAAGTGTATGAAAAGCTTTCTAAGAAGTTTATGTGTGAATTTGACGAAGCGGGTAGTATCGGTAAGAGATATCGCCGTCAGGATGAAATTGGTACTCCTTGGTGCGTAACTTACGACTTTGATTCAGAAGAAAACGGCACAGTTACAGTTCGTGACAGAGATACTATGGAGCAGATTACTCTAAAGATAGACGAGCTAGAAGCCTTCATCGAGGAAAAATTAGAATTCTAATTTGAATGATAATATTAAGAGCCTTCTCAATCGGGAAGGCTTTTTTGTATGTTTAACGCGAGAATATATTTTTTTGAATTCGGCAGGATTAAGCCCCTGCCATACAATGCCAAACATATATGCCTTCCTCTTGAGGGGAAGGTTGATTGCGAAGCAAGTCGAATGGGGTGGATTGTAGGGCACAGCCTTTAGGATGTGCCGCAAATATGTAGAAACGGTTTGTTGGAAACCGCCAAACCCTACGATACAGAATATATTCGTTTTGTGCGGTTGTAGGGAACGGATTTATCCGTTCCGTCATTTTGTACACCTTTGCGAAATGCATAAATGCATTCCCTACGATAGTTTGACATATATCTGTAGTAAACAGACTTGCTTGTTCCGTTTAAATTTTACGCAAAAACATACACGGGCGGAGTATAAGGCCACCACCTGATAAGGAAGTATTGTCCTGAAAATCGCTTTTTTGACGAATTACTGTGTTGAAAAATGCACATATCCGTCAGGATTATGTGCATTT
>JAZQHR010000032.1:0-10450 GCA_045540695.1 Clostridia bacterium
ACAGGTAATAACGACCCATGGGTTGGCAGACTTCGCGGTGCAGTGTCTGTAGCAGTAGATAGCAACAAGGCGTATTTCAATGATGATTATAAAACTATTGCAGCTGACGACAGTATAAACCCTTACTTTGCTGATGATGAAGATACTGTATATGTTCCTGTAAGATTTGTTACCGAAAAGCTTGGCGGTAAGGTAGTATATGACCCTGCTACAGATTCGGTGGTTGTATCGTATGGTGAACATTCAGGTTCGTTTAAGGCATGGATAGATGGTGCCCAGGAGAAAAATGGCACACTTTACGTTCCTGGTGATGTCCTTGCAAAAGCACTTGGAAAACAGTATTATCAGTACGCAAAAATGGTAATATTCAGTGATACACCAAACATATATGACCCGTCAGAAGAACCTGAGTGTCTTGAATTTATTGAAAAGACATTTGGATATAAATATCATCTAAACGATTACAGATAATCAAATATAATGATAAAAACGCATAAGTTTCTTATGCGTTTTTTCTTTTTTTATATAACAATATTGCGATTTCGTTTCAAATTTGTTACGAATATTGCTATTTTTACTTTTTTCTATAGACATTGAAAATATTAAATGTTAAAATAAAATTGCGTTAGAATCCTAATTTCTAATGTAGCATTTAATATTATAAGAGGGGGACTTAAAATGAAAATGAGAAAAATGGCTACACTTTTAGTTTTGGTCATCTTTGTTATTTCTCTTGCGCTTGCATCGGGTATAACTGCATTTGCGTTTTCCGACGAGTACGAGCCATATTATCCGCACATTACCGCGGTAACACGCTCTGTTGACGAGATATATACGAGAATAACAAGACAGGACTATGAGTATAGTGCTGTGCAGGAGAAAACCATCCGTGATATGATACAGATGTACAAGGACGTTGGCATTGACGTATCACTCGATATGGAAAATAATATTGCCAGCTATCGAATGATGGCTGATTTTCCGCAGAGATGGTCTACCGAGACTCCTATTCCGTTAGGTGAAAGCCCTGACTATTCAGGAGCATTCTCTATAGACGCACCATGGAATAATAAAATTCCGGCTGATGCGCCAAGAGTACATATTCCTACAGAATCGCTTAGACCTTCTATGAACCTTGCGGTTGTAAAGGCAAACGTAGACAGTGGCGGTTGGGGTACCGGTATTCCGCAGATAGTTTCTACATCTAAAGATCCGTACAAGACTATCGCATCCAAGTACCAGTATGGTAACGTAAACAAGGTATTTATGTTCCATGTTAGAGAAGATTACCGTGATTATATAAACAATGCTCAGGTAGGTGACGAGCATATACAGTTTATAGATGCGGAAACAAATACATCTGTACAGACTTGGTCATCAAGAGTACACGGCGACCCACGTGGATTTAAGCTATCAGGCGGTGCACTTCCTGATTATGAAATCAGAGGTCACGCAGCAGGTGTTGAATTCAGACTTGATGGTATAGGTGCTGAAGGTCAGACGGGCGTTAACGCGGCTAACCCGCCTACAATGGCATTTACTATTAAATCAAGTGAAGCTAGCTCTACTACTGAGCTTTTCAAGCATGCTATTGGTGGTGCTATAGGTCAGTGTATAGGTGCCAGAGTATTCCCAAGTATCTCTGTTGATGGTGGTACAAAGGTTACAGATGGTAAGGGTTCAAACAGAATTTACAACATAGGTGCATTCCCTTACGGTGGTGTCCTTCAGCTTGACCCTGAACTTGATTTGGATAAACTTTATTATACAGATAAGAAACTAAGCTGGCATACATACAGAATACTTAAATGTATGCAGGAATACGGTTTCTACAACATCGACTGTTCGGGCGGTGAAGGTAAAGGTAGTATCCTTCTATACACAAGCACATATTCACAGGACTGGGTAAACCCTGCTGAAGAAGGATTTAATGTACCATATAAAGATGGTAAACAGGGCTTTGATATGGTAAGTGATGAAATAGACGCTATTTTGGAATTTGACTGGGAGTGGTTTGGACTTACTGAACAGCCAAAGCTTTACCTAACTGTTCCTGTTGTTAAATACGCAGACCTTGATGTAAACGACGACGGAGCGATAGATATTACTGACCACGACCTAGTGGCAGCACATCTTGGCGAAGCATATACTGAAGAAAATAAACAGTTTGACGTTAACCAGGATAAAGAGCTTTCTGGTGCTGACGTTGAAATAATGTACAACTATCTAAACGACCTTCCAATGCATACATTTACACTACATGATGTATCGTATGTGGATAACGACGATACTCACGGAAGAATCGTTATAGCTGCATCATCTAAAACAACCAATGGTGTAAGACAGTTCAGAGATGGCGATATAGCATCGTTTGGTACAGAAGCTAAACCTGGTTGGGAATTTGACCATTGGACAGGTGATTTTGCTAAATACGGCTCACAGCCTGTAGTAAAACTTACTATGGACAAAAGCTTAACTATCGGTGCTAAATACAAAAAGAAACCTGAAGCGAAGGTTACAGTTAAAGTAGCCGGCCCTGGTCACGTAGAAGCGAGTGATAACGGTATTGCTTACGATGCACCAAGAGAAGTTTATGGTGAAAGAGACCTTATAATGTTTAAGGCGGTTCCTGACGAAGGTTACGAATTCCTTGGCTGGGCAGGAGATGTTTCGGGATTTTCAAGCCCTATGAATGTATATATCGACGGCGATATGGAAATAGTTGCACTATTTGGTAAGGCGGGATATAATGAACCGTTTGAAAAAGATGAATGGGAGCTTGTATCAGGTGGTGCAGAGGCATTTTCTGTAAAAGAAGGAACAAGTGTAAACTTTAACACAAATGCATTCAACTACTCATATATGGTTGCAAGAAACAAAAATACTAAAAAGAACATTAACCTTGAAGGCGATTATTCAATCCGTGTAAAAATGAATAAGAGCGGTAACCTTGGTGATGCGCTTCGCGGATTGTTTATGTTCAACTACAAGGATGATAAAAACTATTACTATGTAGCTATCGGCGGCAGCGGATACTTTGAAATAGGTAAATATTATCGGGGTACAAAGACTGTCCTTAAGAGTGTTAAGGGTGAAAAGAGTGTAGAAGTTAACGGCGTAGTATTTATGCCGACTGTCGACTTTGAAATAGTAAGAAAAGGCTCATACATCACAGTAACAGGTTTTAAAGATGGTGAGAAGTACGAATACTGCAAGGTTAGAGATAAATCACTTAAGGGTGGCTCAATAGGAGTAGGTAGTACCTATAACGGCGGTTTCTATGCATCGAATATAGTTATTTCAAATAATGTTGTAGATGCAAAAGATGCCAAGGTTCAACAGTGGGCACCAAATGGTGATATTGGCCCATGGGCTTCAAAGCTTCGCGATGCAGTCGTTATCGCAGTTGACAGCGAAAAAGCTTATGTAAAAGGTGAGTATACTACTATTACCAAGGGAGTAAATCCATTCTTTGCAGATAACAGCACTATGATTTATGTTCCTGTAAGATATGTAACAGAAAAGCTTGGTGGTAAGGTAACTTATGATCCTGCTACCGACTCTGTAATTGTATCTTACGGCGATAAATCTGGTTCGTTCAAAGCGTGGGAGAATGGTGCTATCGAAAAAGACGGTTCACTTTACGTAACTGCTTATGAGCTTGCAAAAGCACTTGGTAAGGAATATTATATCTACGAAAGAGTAGTATTCTTCAGCGATACTCCAAACGTATATACTGATAGTACAGAGCCAGAATGTCAGGAATTTATCAAGAAGGCATTTGATCTGTACTACTACATGGAAGCGTAGTTTCCATAAATGCAATAATAAAAGCGATAGGATTTTTCCTATCGCTTTTTTGTTGTGTAACGAATACCAATGGCTATGCCTGTGATTTTAAGATCTGTTAGCATCACGCCTTTCCCCTCAAGGAAAAGCCACATTAACCATCCGGAAGGCTGCACTTTGCAATATTAAGAACTATAGTTCTGTAGGGAACGGATTTATCCGTTCCGCACTTGGAATACATAAATATATTTTCGCAAGTGTGTCGTTTTCAAGTATATTGTATGGGACGGCGTCCTCGACGTCCCGACTGATTTATAGTTGCTTTTCGCTCTCTATAACTTCATCCAAATTACTTTCAGCCCATATTAAGAACTTTTTCCACTGGGTAGGGTCTACTGCACTTTCACCGTTTTTCACTTTTTTAAGCTTTTCTACTGTGCCACTCTGACCAGGGTGGTTTCCAAGCACAAGGTCTACCTTTTCGTCTGCAAGAGCGTGAAGACCTCTTCTGAATATTTCGCGGTTTTCGAAAGAGAAACCATATTCATTTAAAAACGATGCTCTCATAGTGTTCATACCTATGCCACCGTGCATAGCGGCTACTACGTCGTCACCCTCTGTGGTTATAAAGAATGACATTACACCGTCAGTATGTCCTGGTGTATGACGGCATCTGATAGATGTTTTGCCAAATTTGAATATATCGCCATCTTCTATAAGCACGTCGCAGTTAAAATACGGAAGTCTTTCTATATTGGCTTCCTTTGCCCACGATAAATCGTAAGTGCCGTTTACTATGTCGTTGTCAATACGGCTTATATATGTTTTTGCACCGCTAATCTCTTTAAACTGAATGGTGCAACCGATGTGGTCAAAGTGTCCGTGTGAATGAAAAATCGCGCATATATCTTTTGGGTCAAGACCAAGCTTGTTCATTGAATAGAGAATATCCTCGTACATATCAGGATAGCCTGTGTCTATCATTACAAGACCTTCTTTAGTTTCTATGATATGTACCGACACCTTTGTGCTTCCAACAAAGTAAATATTGTTGTGCATTTTAAATGGTTCAATGTAAGTCTTTTTGTTTTCCATAATGATTCTCCTTTTTTATTAATAATATAGCGTTTTCTTGTTTTTGTCAATTTAATATGTATCAGATGGGGAAAAGCTATATTTAAATATGTAAATTTAATTATAATTCAAAACATTTTTTCTGAAAGCGGAAGGTGATAATCCGGTTTTCAAAGCAAATATTCTCGAAAAGTAAAGAGGATCATTGAATCCCACTGCAAAAGCTATTTCACTTATTGACAAGTTTTTCTCGTTATTACTCAGAAGTTGTTTTGCTTTTTCGATGCGTATTGTTAAAATGTATTCTTGTAGAGAAATATTGTATTCTTTTTTAAATAACATATACAGATAGTTTCGGGTTATATTGTAGCTTTTAGCAAGTTCGGATATGCTTATTTGCCTATGATAATTTTCCTTTATATATTTTTTTGCGTTTTGTGCCACTTTTGAAGATGCTTGATGTACAACTTTGTTTTCGCGTGTGTGAATTGATATTATTTCAAAAAATGCAGAGTGCATTTTGCAAGCCTCTTCAAAATCATTTTCGGGTTGTATATCAAAAAGTGCTTTCTTAAGTATTTTTGCACATTCTGTGTTTTTGCTGAATTTAAAAACATTGTTGGTTGTTGCAAGACCGCATCTTTTTAAAATGTTTTCTGCACCATCGCCTTTGAATGCTATCCAATATATCTCGTAAGGGTCGTTATCGTCTGCAATGTGTTTTTCAAGCTGTTTAGGCACGGTCAGAAACCCATGCTCACTACTGAATTTTTCGTCTGCAAATTCACCTCTACCGTTTATCACATAGTGAAGAATATATACGTCTCTTTCAAATACTTGCTTAAGTCCATGCGGAACACGGTTATATCCAATTTCTACGATTTGAATATCGTCAAGAATTTTTAAAGAAGCTATTCGGTAGTAGCGGGGAAAGTTTTTATCAAAAGGGTCGTATATCTTCATATTTCCACTCCATTAATTTAACATATATCCATATTTTAACACTATTTATCTATTTTGTAAAGGCGTTTTTTGTGATAAACTGTAAACATAAATCTATGTTAAGAGGTGAAATTGTGGAAGGTGAAAAATGGTTAGAAAATATGTTGGTTAAATCAGAAAGGGACAGGGAGCTTATAGATAGGGCATATTATACACTTATGAATAATGTTTATTCAGATAATGGTTTTTTGTGGAGTCCGTACAGATGTATCTCTCCTGGTAAAAACACATTTCATGGTATATGGAATTGGGACTCGGCGTTTCACGCTGTGGGAGTATCAAGATGGAGTGTTGAACTTGCCAAGGAGAGCATAGAAGGTTTTTTTAAATTTCAGCGTGATGACGGATTGATTCCTGATGTAATATACGAAGACGGAAGTATGGTATCAAGTTTTGGTAAACCACCGCTTTTTGCCTGGGCAACAGAAATTATTTATAAAAAGGATTTTGATGTTGATTTTATAAAAGTTGTTTATCCGAAATTAAAGAAAAACTTAGAATATCTTGAAAAAAACCGCTACTATGAAGGATTATTTTTCTATGATGCGGATGACAAGGAGGCGGATGATTATTTAACCCGTGTAAAATACGAATCGGGCTGGGATAATTCTGTAAGATGGGATAATGGTATAACTAACTATTGGGCAATTGATTTAAACTGCTTTATGGTTATGTTTTACCGTTCGATGATTTATTTGGCACATCAGCTTAATCATTCAAATGATATTGCTCTGTGGAAGAAAAAAGAAAAAGACATTTGTGAGTTAATAAACAATAAAATGTGGAACCGCGAAGGAAAGTATTATGCAGATGCTGACAGGTTTACAGGCAGGGTATCAAAAGTGCTTTCGCCCGCATCATTTATGCCGATGTATATTTGCATTGCAACAGAAGAAATGGCAGATGCTATGGAAAAAATCGCAAAAGATAATTTCAAAGGTAAAATGCCTACAGTTTCTTTTGACAATCCTGAATATTCAAATGATTACTGGAGAGGTCCGACATGGCTTAATGTAGCATATTTTGCGGCAAAGGGACTGAAAAATTACGGATATAGTGTTGCTGAAGAAATAAAAGAATCTATACTCAGTATGTGTTTTAAAGAAAAAACGGGAATATATGAAAATTATGATTCGATAAGCGGTAAAGGCCTTTGCTGTAACAGCTTTAGCTGGAGTGCCGTTTTTATTATGGAGTTTATATTAAACTGGGAAGACAAAGAAAAACGATGAACTGTGTGAAAGGAGAATATAAAATGAAAAGAAAATATAGTTTTGGTATACTGATATTTTTATTAATTGCTGTATATGGAATTGGAGCATATGCCTTTTCGGACATATATGAGCCTTATTATCCGCAGATTACAGCTGTAACCCGCTCTGTTGATGAGATTTATCAAAGAGTATCAGACTCGGAGGTTGAACTTTCACCTGAAATTATACAAGCGAGAAAAGACATGATACAGATGTACAAGGATGTGGGAATAGACGTTTCTTATGATATGGAAAACTGGCTTTGCAGTTATAAAATGGTATCGTCATTTCCGCAGAGATGGTCTGATGAGACACCTATTCCGCTAGGGGAAAGCCCTGACTATTCAGGAGCATTTTCTGTAGATGCGTGCTGGAACAACAAAATTCCAAAAGACGCACCGCGAATTGAGATTCCCCGTTCATCATTAACTATTAATGATAAAGTACATATAGGTGTAGTAAAGGCAAACATTGACCAGTCAGGGTGGGGTACAGGTATTCCGCAGATTGTATCAACATCTAAAGACCCTTATCATACTATAGCATCAAAATATGTTAATGGTAATGTGAATAAAATATTTATGGTTCGTGCAAAAGAGAATTTATTTGATTATGTAAATAATGCGCAAACCGGTGACGAACATATACAGTTTATTGACGCTGAATCAAACACATCTGTTCAGGTGTGGAAGGGAAGAGTTCCCGGCGACCCAAGAGGGTATAGCTTGTCAGTAAACAGAATTCCGGGGTTTGACATAAGAGCAAGTGCCGCGGGTATTGAATATAAGCTTGATGGTATAGGAGCAGAGGGACAGTGCGGTGTTAATGCTGCAAACTGCATTACAAATGCATATACTATAAAATCAAGTGAAATAAGTTCAACTACCGAAATGTTAAATCATGCTGTCGGTGGAGCTATAGCAGAAATGATAACAGCAAGAGTTTTTCCTGCTATATCAACCGACGCTGAACTGGGTATGAGTTCGGAAAACGAAGGAAGTAATTCATTTAGAAATACAGGAATAATACCTTATGGCGGTATCATTCAGGTTGATCCTGAAATTGACCTTGATACAATGTACAAGAATGGAAAAATGAGTTTCCATTCGTACAGAATACTTAAATGTATGCAGGAATATGGTTTTTATAACATAGACTGTTCGGGTGGTTCATTTTTCTTTTATACAAACACTTACGGGAATGACTGGATTAACCCTGATTTCAGAGGCTTTGATGTTCCTATAGCTGACAATAAGCAGGGGTTCAGCTTTGTAATAGATGAGCTAAATGCCTTTTTTAAGGGTGATTCGTTCTTCGGATTAGATGGAGAGCCAAAGCTTTATCTTACTACCCCTGTGGTGAAATATGCCGATATAGATGTAAATGATGACGGTGCGATAGATGTCTCGGACCACGACTTAATTGCACAGAATGTATATGCAGAATATAATGACTCTACAAAACAATATGATGTTAATCAGGACAAAGAAATCACACCTGAAGACATTGAGATACTTAATTATTATTTAAACGATATGCCTATTCATACTTTCACATGGCATGATGTGTCGTATGCAGATAATGATACAGAACACGGAAGAATAGTAGTTTCAGGACCATCAAATACCGAGGGTGGCATAATCAGATACAAGGATGGCATGATGGTATCGTTTGGAGTAGTAGCTGAAAATGGTTGGGAATTTGCAGGCTGGACAGGTGATTTTGCAAAGTATGGCACTCAGCCTGTGGTAAAGATGGAAATGGATAAAAGCGTTGTTATAGGTGCTAAATACAAAAAGACTGCCGAAAAGAATTTTGTAGTTAAGGTAGCAGGTCCCGGGCATGTAGAAGTCAGCGAAACGGGAATTAAATATGATGCTCCTAGGAAATCATATGGCGAAAACACTCTTCTTTCTATGAAGGCTGTTCCTGATGAGGGATATACTTTTTTGGGTTGGGCAGGAGATATATCGGGATATTCCAACCCGGCTGAGTTTATTGTAAAAGAAGATGCTGAAATTATTGCGATGTTCGGCGAGGAAGGATATAGTGAAAAATTCGTTTTGAAAGATTGGGTTTTGGAGTCGGGTTCAGAGTCCGCTTATAAAGTGGATGCAGGTAAAAAAATATCCTTTTCGGATTTCTCGCAAGGAAATCAAGTGGTCGTAAATAATAACAAGAATAAAAATATAGATTTGTCAGGTGATTTTGTTTTCAGAGCAAAACTGTCAAATAACACCAGCATAGGTGATGGTAATATGGGTAAAATGGTATTCAATTATAAGGATATGAAAAACCATTACTATATTACACTTGGCGGAGAAGGAAAGATTGTTTTAAACAAACTATATAAAGGTATAGACAGTAAGCTTGGCGAATTTAAAGGTAATCTTAATGTTAATGGTGTGTTGTTTAGTAAATTACCGATAACGTTAGAGGTTGAAAGAAACGGTGCATATTTATATGTCCGAGGTTATAAGGACGGAGAAACTATAGAATATCTAAAAGTAAGAGATAAAACTCTCAAAGGCGGAACTATAGGTTTTGGAACTAAGTGGAATGGAATTTTTTCAGCATCAGATGTTGTTGTCCAGTCTGGAGTTGTAGGTTCATCCGATGCCGTTGTTCAAAAGTGGTCGCCTAGTGGTGATAATGGCCCGTGGGTAGAGAAACTTCGTGAAGCTGTGGTGGTTGCGGCAGATAATGTTAATGCTTACGTAAAAGGTGATTACACCAAAGTTTCTGATGATGGTACAATCAAGCCATACTACGCCGAAGATAAAGAAACTGTATATGTACCGCTTAGATACGTAACTGAAAAGCTTGGCGGTAAGGTTGTATATGACCCTGCTACCGATTCGGTTGTAGCATCTTATGGAGATCATTCGGCATCGTTTAAAGCATGGATGGATGGAGCACAGGAAATAAACGGAACACTTTATGTTCCTGCAAGAGTGCTTGCTGATGCACTTGGCAAAGAATTTTATCAGTATAATGCTGTAGTATTCTTCAGCGATAAACCTAATGTATACACACCAAGCAGCGAGCCTGAATGTCAGGAATTTATAAAGAAAGCATTTGATATTAAATATTATATGTAAAGCTTATGTAATCTAAACGTAACGCACAAGTTAAATACTTGTGCGTTATTTTTATTGACTTGGTACAAATGGTATGGTAAAATAAGGTGAGGGCTAAGACACATTCAACAATAAGGCTACTCAAAATTTAACACAGATAGGGGAAAGGAAGAGAATTTTATGAAAACAAGAAAATTACTCACACTATGTCTTCTTACCGCCTTTGTTTTGGCGACAGTTCTATCAGTTGGA
>JAZQHR010000033.1:0-10993 GCA_045540695.1 Clostridia bacterium
CCCTAACAACCCCTGCCGCACCTATTGATGAAATTCAAGAAAATATCAAGACTCATTTTTAAAAAATTAACTGCACAAGTCGGATCGTAGCCATGTCGTTCTGTGAGCCAAGGAGTTGGGGAAACATGTTGTCTTCCTAAGACCGCTTGGCCTCCGACTTCCCTAACAACCCCTGCCGCACCTATTGATGAAATTCAAGAAAATATCAAGACTCATTTTTAAAAAATTAACTGCACGTGCAAACTCGGGAACGTAAGTTTAGTGTATATTAAAAATCTTCTGTTCCCTCGGGTTGCACTAAAAAGTCAGGCAATGCTAAAAAACTTAAGCCTGACTTTTTTGCAATTAATTTTTAAAAATATCGTTTGAATTTTCTAAGAAATTCATCAAATGGTGTCTTGACGCTCGACTGAAAGTTTGATGTTATACCAGGAATTTTATAAAACATACTGTTTTATTATTTACATCATTAATGATGTCTGTTTTTATATTCTCTTGGACTTACTCCCGTTTTCTTTTTAAACATCTTTGAAAAATTAAATTCGTCATTATACCCAACCATCGATGCTACTTCCTTTACAGCATAATCTTCCTTCAATAGCTGTTTTGAATAGTTTATACGTGTATCTATAAGGTATTCTTGCAGACCTTTCCCCATTTTCGCTTTAAAAATTCTGGAAAGATATCGTCTATCAAGACCCAGTGCATCGGAAATATTTTCTATACTTATATTATTCATATAGTTTGCAGATATATAGTCGGTAACCTGGCGTATATAGTTAGGCTTTGCTTTTTCGTCATTAAAAAGCTCTGACATTATCTCAAACGCTTTTCCTGCAAGAAACTCTTCGCGAGTGTTTACATACCTTTCGCAGTCAGGTATGTCGTAAAAAGAATTTCTGTAGTAAGGAATAACTGTTTCGGTTATTTTATCAAGCTTCTTTGCTCTTTCTCCCGTAAACCCAATCCATATATAATGCCAAGGTTCTTTTTTAGATGCTCTGTAAGTTACCCTTTCACCGGGTTTTATAATGAAAATATCGCCTTTTTTCGCGGTGTGTTTTCCGCTTTCGTTATATATATATCCTTTTCCGTCACATATATAATGAATTAGATAATATCCTCTTATGGCCGGACCAAATTTATGACCGGATTCACATTTTTCTACACCTGCTACTATTGGATTTATGTCCTTAAAACCTCTGTCAACAACATAATACTCATGTGTATTCATTTTCCATCATCTCCAATAGTTACATTATAACATGTTTTAAACACATAATGCAATGGTTTTAAAAAATAAAAAATGTTAACATAAAAGTACAGGATAAGGAAAGGACGAAAAAACTATGATTAAAATTACTTTTCTCGGTGCAGGAAGCACAGTATTTGCTAAAAACGTTCTTGGTGATGTAATGCTTACCGACACCATAAATAAATGCGAAATAGCACTTTATGACATTGACGGAGCAAGACTTGAAGAATCAAAACTACTTATGGATAAGCTTAATGACAACATTAACGAGGGAAAAGCTGTTATTAAAACATATCTTGGAGTAGAAAACAGAAAAGAAGCACTTAGAGGTGCTGACTTTATAATAAACGCTATTCAGGTCGGTGGTTACGAGCCAAGCACTGTTATAGACTTTGAGATTCCTAAAAAATATGGTTTAAGACAGACTATTGCCGATACTCTTGGCATTGGCGGAATATTCAGAACACTTAGAACTATTCCTGTTCTTCGTGATTTTGCTGAAGATATCGAAGAAGTGTGTCCTAAAGCACTATTTTTAAACTACGTAAACCCTATGGCGATGCTTACTGGATATATGCAGAGATATACTAATGTAAATACTATCGGTCTTTGCCACAGTGTGCAGGTATGTACATCAGGACTTTTAAATAAACTTGGTATGGAAGTGGAAAGCCCTATCGAAAAAATAGCAGGCATAAACCACATGGCATGGCTGCTTGAAATAACCGACAAAGATGGAAACGATTTATACCCTGAAATCAAAAAACGTGCCGCTAAAATGAATGAAACAGAAAAGCATGGTGATATGGTTCGTTTTGAATACATAAAGAACCTTGGTTACTACTGTACAGAAAGTAGTGAGCATAATGCTGAATACAATGCATTTTTCATTAAGCCAAACTATCCAGAGCTTATAGAGAAATTCAACATACCACTTGATGAATATCCAAGAAGATGTATAAAGCAGATAAACGAGTGGAAAGAAAGAAAAGAAGAGCTGTTTAACGGCGGTAAAATATCTCATGATAAATCACGTGAGTATGCTGCATCTATTATATATGCTATGGCAAATGATAAGCCGTTTAAATTAAATGGTAATATCATAAACAACGGACTTATCCCTAACCTACCACAAAATGCGTGTGTAGAAGTACCATGTATGGTTGATGCAACAGGTGTTCACGGTACTTATGTAGGTGACCTTCCGCTACAGCTTGCAGCTATGAATATGACAAACATAAACGTTCAGCTTCTTACAATCGAAGCTGCTGTTACAAAGAATAAAGAGCACATCTATCACGCGGCTATGATGGATCCGCTTACTTCTGCTAACCTGTCTATTGATGATATAGTTAAAATGTGTGATGAAATGATAGAGGCACACAACAATACAGAGTTTAAAATTTTGATATAATCCCCTTTTCTTGCACAATTATGAACGAATCGGATTTTAGTTTATCACGCACCTGATAAACACCAGCCATTATCCGTATAATTGTGCAATCAGAGGAAAATGATGAATAGATTTTTTTGATTTGATTAACTCTACTTTCCAAACCCTATCGCAAGGTGCGTTGCATGGACGCAAAAAGCAAATCACTCCCTCGATTTGCTTTTTGCAAACTAACAAACAATCTGCTTAGCAGATTAAAAATAAACAAAAAAGGTGGGCGTGCTTCGCACGGGGAATGCGAGGCAAAAATGCAAAAAAGGTGACGTATTTCGAAAGTGATATTCGAAATACAAAAAGCAAAAAAGCGAGATAGTAATCTCGCTTTTTTGTTGCAATCAAATAAATTTATTTTATAACATCTTTTATTATCTCATAAAACTTCCTTGCCATAAAGTGAAAACCAAGGTCATTTGGATGCGTTTTATCAACCATACAGTCATCACGGTATTCATCAGGGAAAAATGTTTGTCCATCTATAAAATACACATTTTTGTCACCATTTTCAAGTGCATTTTTATATGTAGTATATATAACGTTTCTTCGTTCACTTGTATTACCGTATGTGTCAAGATTTCCCGGTTTTGATGCAAATATCACAGGAATGTCAGGGTGTTTTGATCTAACCTTTTTAAACATCTTTTCGTGTGTTTCAGAAAGGTATTTAGCATCGGGAGCGTTGTGGTCATAATCATATACAAATACACTCATATCCATATCGGCAACATAATCGGCAATGATATCCTCTGCCCTGCCACTACCCGAAAAACCAAGGTTTATATAGTCCGTATCAAGCCATCTTGAAATCATTTCCTGATAAGAATTTGATGGTTTGGACGCAACTCCGCCCTGTGTGATAGATGAACCATAGTATACGATAGGTTTTGAATATTTGTACTCATTACCCTCACAAAGACTTGCATTTGGCTCAAGTCCTACATACAAAGTTTCAACTCCATTATATAGTGGGAAATTTAAAAGAATATCCTTTTCATCATTATTATCAAAATGCAATATTGTTTCATAGTCGTAGTCAATCTGTGCCGTCTTTGTGGTCGGTGCAAAAAGTCTTTTGAATTCGCCGTTTACATACATATCAAAACACGAAGTCGAACCAAACGGCATGTGGTACATAAGAGCATCCTTGCTTGAATATGTAAGTTTAACCTTTAAAGCAACAAACTTAGAATTTGTTTTAAATCTTACTCTTCCACCGGCAGTATGTTTGTACAAATGTGCAACACCATCATTGGTATTTAATCCTATCTCGTCAGGAAGACGTTTAAACACATCTTCTGTTTCAGGCTTGTAAAGTCCATAAATTTTAAACGGAGCTTTTCTAACGTCGTAAAATTTCACATCAACATCGCCGAGTGTATCGGCTTTCATATTTACATCGATATCTTCTATTCTCATATTCTTTATCTCCTTTTACATTAGTACTACAAATATAAGATACATTACAGGAAGAGTTGCTATAACAAGTATGTTTGAAATAGTCGCCATAGATGCACCAGTTTTGGTGTCACCGCCATAAGCTGATGGATAAACGACAGTATTCAATCCAAACGATGCCGCAAATGAAACTAAAACAAATATAAGTATTTCATCACTTACACCAAATATTTTCAATATAATTACAAATAATCCCGGTAAAAGTACAAGTCTTAAAAGACTTGCCACATATACTTTTTTATTTGTTAAAAGCTTCTTTAGGCTATATCCGCCTATTACAAAACCCGCAATTAGCATAGCTATAGGACCCTGGCAAGTTCCTGCGTTATTAAATGCAGTCATCAAAAAGTCAGGTATAAGCTTTGCTATTCCGGTAATACCAAAAATGATACCTGCAACAAGGGCAATAACAGGAGGGTTTATAAGTCCTTTTTTCAGACTTTCAGCTATGGTAATGCCTTTTTCCTTTGGTATAAGTACATACAGTCCCCAAACCTGACATCCTATAACAGGGAACATGGTCAAAAGCTGATATTTAAAAAGCATTTCTTCGCCCCAGACACCGAGTATAAGGAAATTACCAAAATAACTTATATTACCAAAAGCCAATCCATACTTAAATATATCTCTCTGATATGAAAGCTCCTGTGACTCTCTATAATTTCTCACAAAGAGTTTTGACAAAGGATATGCTATTAAAATTGCAGCAAATGTCATTGCTAATCCATAAAGTATAAGAACATAATTTTCTTTAAATGTTTGAGGAGTACATCTGTTCATTTGCGTATATAACGAAAGTGCAGGTGAAACTACGTACAAAAGCACCCTCGACAATACTGTATTCGCATTGTCAGCAAGAATGTCTTTCTTTTTAAGTACAAAGCCTGCAATTATAAATGCAAACATTGAAAGTATTTGTTTAAGTGTAAGTATGAATATTTCCATAATAAGCTCCCGTTAAAAAAGTAAGAAATGTGCCTTTTGACACATTTCTTATATTATCACATATTTATGATTTAATCAATATTTTTATCTGATAATCTGAATACCCAGCATATCGCAAAGGTTTTCGATAAGCTCTGTGTTGTCACCATAAGATATAATGTAATGCTGACACATTACATTCTGTGCAAAGCTTTCAACATCGTCAAGAAGTATCTCAAGACCCGGAAGCTGTGGTGCTGGCTGTGTCCATCCGGCTTCTTCCCATTTTCTAGGAGTGATACCATCACCTGTTACCATGTGCATATAGTACATACCATCGTCATAAGTAAGTCTGCACATTGTAACCTTGCCAGGTTTTACCTTACTTACGTTAAGTATACCTTCTGAAAGCTCACCGAATGCCGCAGGCATTACAGTTACACCGCCGTCTACAACCTCTGCAGGAACGTAGTCAGGCACACCTGCCAGAACTCTGTCAGTGAAAAATTCATAAAACTCAAGATAGAATGCACACTGACCTGTTAGGTATTTAACCATTAGCTGAGTTATATTACCAAGCGAGTCATTTTCAGGGATAGTGCAAAGACCTTCTTCGTCAGCTAAAAGCATAAATATAGGTGCTGGTGGGAAGCCAAGAAGCTTTTTCATACCGTCAACGTCTTTTAGGGAGATAGCATCATAACCTCTTTCGTCGCAAATAGACTTAACTGCCAAATAATATCCTGCTGCTTTCTTTAAACTTTCAGGGTTTGCAGGCTTAACAAAATTCCACTTAGACATACATTTATCTATTACAGCCTGAATATCTTTTTCATCAAGCTTCTGATAACGCTGCTCTATTTCAAGCATTTCAAATGTTTCTATTTCAGGGCCAATTTCTCTCTTAAGTGACGGACCGTCAACCTGTGTACCATAAAGGTTCATATCTCTGTAGCCTGCCATACCGCTTCTTGCATGACGAAGCTTAGCTGCAGCTGATGCTGCCACGGCATAGTTATATACCTTCTTTGAATTTGAAGGGAGACCAATAATATCATAGATATATTTAAAGTCATAACCTAAATCATAGAATGTCTTTCTGATAGCAGTAGTACCTGCCTGGTCAGCAGTAGTAACCAATCTGTCATCCTCTATCCAACCACATAGTCCCCAAAGTACCATTGGTTTGTGTCTGAAATGCTCTGTTACCTTCACAACAGCGTGTGTTGGAATCCAACCTGCTATACATACTACAAGTACGTCAAATTTTTCATTTTCAAGTGCTGCAACTGCTTTTTTGATATCCTTCTCCTCGTAATCGTCAGTAACAGGATACACTTTCACAAGGTCAAGGCCTTCTTTTTCAAGTGATGCCGCTGCAGTTTCACATTTTTTAATAATAATATCGATTGGTGTATTTACCTCACCAAATCCCACAAATGCTGCTTTTGCCATATCATTCACCCTTTCTTACATTTAAAACATTATCATATTTAATAAAATTATTATATACTTCGCTATAATCATTACCGCTTGGAGAGTACTGCTTGTCGGTAGAAATATGCTTGCACGCATCTTCTACAGAATTAAACACGCCTGCTCCCACTCCTGCAAGTATTGCCGAGCCTAAGCATGCGGTTTCTTTATTTTTAAGTGTAATAAGTTTTTTGCCAGTGATATCAGCTTTCATATTACACCAAAGGCTACTCTTTGCACCGCCACCCATAACGCGTATCTCGTCTACAGGCACATTCATATAATCGAGATTGCTCTTTAGCATACACGATACCGATTCCATAATACTTCTAACAAAATGAGCAGGTGTGTGCTCAGGCGTTAAGCCTGTAAAGCTGCCTCTTGCATCAGGGTTATACTTTGGCATAGTCGAACCGCATAGATACGGAAGGAATACCACGCCGTCAGATCCAATCGGAATATCCTTTGCCATTTCATCAAGCTCACCAAATGAAACGTCATTTAAAAATGCATCCCTGAACCACTTAAGTGCCATACCTGCAGTAGGACTCCACGAAAGAAGGCAGTAGCTTCCGTCAAAGCTGTAATGACAAGGTATAAAACTATTTTCATCATACTCCGGAACTTTATCGGTAGGTACGTATATTGCCATAGTAGTTCCTGTCATTTCGCTTATAATACCTTTTTTTACAACACCTGCACCGATAGCACCTGCCACCTGATCCATAGCCGATGTGACTACTTTTATGCCGTCGTACTCTCCCACCAGCTTACCGCTATCTTCAAGACGTGGCAATTTATCTCTTGAAACACCTATGTAATCAAGCATTTCGTCCCACCAGTCAGAATTATTTATATCAAAATAAATGGTTGACGACTGAAGCGTTTTTTCAGTTACAAACTCACCTGTAAGCTTATACAAAAGATAATCTTCCAAAAGGAAAATCTTTTTTGTCCTTGCCCAAACATCAGGCTCGTTTCTCTTTACCCAAAGTAGCTTGCACGCGGGCCATGTGGCAGTTATTTCGGGCTGACCCGTAACCTCGTACACTTTCTTACGTCCAAAATGACTGTTTATCATTTCAGCTTCCTCGGTTGCACGGTTGTCCAGCCACACTATAGCATCACGAACGGGATTGCCATCCTCATCTGTAAGTATAAGCGTTTCACACTGCGTATCTATAGCGAGTGTATCTGACCATCCGCCGCCTGTTTTATATATTGCATTTTTAAGTAGTTCCCAGTACTTTTCGGCATTAAGCTCTACTATATTACCACTTGTTTTAAGTGTGTAATCTTCTGTGTGCGATGCAATCTCGTTTAACTTTTCGTCAAACAGTACTGCTTTTACCGAAGTAGTACCAAAATCAATTCCTAGACATTTCATAATTAGTTCACCATTTTTATATTACTTTGTGTTTTTGCCATTTTCCCTTTTTATATCTTACTATAAATATAATACTTCTTATAACCCAGTCGGAAACCATAGCAATCCATGTTCCAATGATACCCAGATTAAATGCATGTACAAATATGTATGCTGCACCTATTCTGAACAAAAACATTGATGCCGATGCAACCACCATAACAAATTTTGTATCACCTGCCGCTCTAAGCGCTGAAGGAAGAGCAAAGCTTGAAGGATAAAACATAACCGAGCCCACACCATACAGAATAAGTATATTAATCGCACTTGTTTCAGCCTCAGCTGATACATTGAACATTGCAACAGCTGGTTTTACAAAAGTAAGCACTACCACTACTACTATAGCGGTTATTAAATAATCCAACTTTAATATGTGCTTAACATACATTTTTGCTTCATCAAGATTTCCCGCACCAATGCACTGACCTACAGCCATCATCATAAGTGCAACAAAACCCGAACCAAATGAATGCATAAATGGCGAAATATTTCTCGCTATCTGGTCAGCTGCTATTGCAGCAGTGCCAAGACTTGATACAAGTCCTGCAATTAAAAGTGCACCAAGCTGAAACATACATTGTTCTATTCCGTTTGGCACAGAAACCTTTAGTATTCTTTTTGCGATATCGGTATCAAAATCAAGTTTAAATATTCCATCTAGCACAACTTTATTATTATGATGGGTAAGCATTATCATAAGAACAATTCCAACAAATGCAAGTGCAAGAAGTGTTGAAAGTCCGGCTCCTACAACGCCCATTCCAAGTTTAAATATAAATAAATATTTAAGCACCATATTAATTATCATCATTAATATAGCCGATGCAAATGGAATTTTGCTTTCTCCCATTACGCGAAATGAATTTGTACACGAATAATAAAGTGCTGTAAATGGATATGAAAACGCTGTAACAGTAAAATATTTACTGCTTTCAGCCAATACCTCTTTTTCAGCCCCACCAAAAAGAAGATTTAAAACCTGATGTTTAAAAAGCACCATTGCAAGCATTAATACAAAGCCCAGAAAAGTAACAATTCTTATATTGCTTTTAAGTGATACTTTTGATAGTTCTCTGTTTTCCGCACCAATATACTGTGCAAGAACAACACTTCCGCCTTGTGCCATAGCAACAAAAAAAGCTTTTGCAAACATATCTATTCTATTTACAAGTGCAACACCTGCAATTGCTGTTTCTCCAAGCACAGAAACCATAAGCGTATCTACTGTACCAAGAAGTGCAACCATTAATGTTTCAAACACAACAGGAAGCAAAAATATAAACATCTCTTTATTACTAAATCTCGAATTTTCAGGTAGTGCGAACAATCGCATTTTAAGTCATCTTCTTTCTCAGATTTAATCGATGTACCAATGTTACAAATTTCAATTAAAACATTTTATTGATTTCTTCAAGAGTCTTTCTTACAAGAAGATCTCCGCCCTCGTGGCCTGTAATACCACTTGAAACGTATGCGCTGTAATGTCCCGCTTTTTCAGCCTTTTTGGTTGGAAGATAACCACTAGCGCCACATGCAAGCTGTACTAAGATTGTCTGTTTTGCACGGCTACGCGCTCTTATCTGATTACCGTAATCAAGGAATAATTCAAATGGACTTGTAGCAAGTGCCATATCGCCCAAACGAGCTACATGAACCTCGATAGGTGCTATGTTCATAGTATGCTGATTTTCATATCTAAGAATAGTTCCTGCGTGAACATACATTTTTGCATTGTCAGCAAAGTTTACGTGATCAACTACCTTTGCGGCATATTTTTCCATTGCCTCAACTGCCTGTTCATACTCTGAAGGTGTTACCCTTCTCACAGGCATATCAATTGTGTATGTATTATGCTTTAGAAGGGCTTCGTCGTATGTTTTTTCAACTTCTTCGATAGCATCCTCTATCTCACGTACTATTCTCTTGCCTATCTTCCATGTACCTTTTATATCAAACATAGAAGGGTCAGCAATTCTTTCTATATAATCAGGTCTTTCGATATGTGGATCGTCAACAGGAGTTTCTGGGTTTACCCATCTAATAAGGTCACGCGGACACTGGTCGCCTGCAGGAGAGCATAGTCCAAGTACCTTTAAATCTTCACCGTATTTTTCACGAAGAAGTATTCTCACTTTACCCCAGTAGTCAGACGAAATAAAGCTTCTGTGCTCAACTACCTGTGATGGACAAGCAATGTTCGCAACCACACCTGTAAGCTTATCATTTTCATCATAGAAAAACATAAGCTCGATACCCGAGTCATTTCCGCCTTCAAGTGCAGTAAAGTTTGCCGTGTTAACGTCGCCCCACATCTGAGCTGAACCGTCATCATAGCATACACGGCGGCACATACCTACAGCTGCTCTGCCGAACTCGTTTGTATAAAGGGATTCTTTTCTTGACTCCCATGCTTTTTTTGCGGCAAGGGCAATCTGTGTTGTTACGAAATCCGTTCCTTCTTCATCGGAAAGAACACTGTCATCACGAGTAACAAGAGCTTTATACTCCTTACCTTCAGGCATAAACTCTGCAAGGATCTGTCTGGGAGTGTTAAATCCAACAGTTGTGTCAGGCTTCTTTACTGCGGCAATTCTGAGTGATGTATGAGTATGTGTAACATTAGTGAAAAGCTTGTTAGGGTCAACATCGGGGCAAATAGCGTGGAATTTTTCTCTTGCCCATTCAAGTGCATCATGCGACATTCCGACAACGTCAACGGAAGCCATGATCATGCAATCCCCGTCAGCTTCAACAGCCATAGCTGTAACTGTAATATCTGATTCTACGTGGTCGGAAATTCTCTCATAGAACTGACCTGCAAGACTTACTTTTTTATTATCGGGCATTATGCTTTCTTCTGCCCATCCGATAAGTACCTTTCCCATTGTTTTATCTCCTTTTCTCTTTTGGGTTATATTATCTGAATACCGAGTATGTCGCAAAGGTTTGTGATAAGCTCGGTATTATCGCCGTAAGAAATGATGTAGTGCTGACACATTACCTTGTC
>JAZQHR010000034.1:0-3265 GCA_045540695.1 Clostridia bacterium
CTCCTTGGCTCACAGAACGACATGGCTACGATCCGACTTAAAGATATTATGTAAAAAGCGGTGACCTGATATTTGCATTTAAAAACGAAAATATACACGCATCTGCAGATGACGGAAGCGAATATATGTATATAGACTTTGATGGATTTCGCAGTGAGGAGCTTTTTAAAAGATTTTATATCACATCAGCCAACCGAATATTTTCAGGCTTTGACGGTCTTATACCGCTATGGCACGAGAGCATTTCGCGTGCGTCGGAAACCAGCATTGACCTTGCATCAGAGAGCATTTTGCTATACACTTTTTCAAGGTTAAACGTCATACCAAACGAAAAAAACAACCTCATAAATAAAATTATCGAGCTTACCGAAGAAAATTTTACGCTTGCTGAATTAAGCGTTGCCGAAATTTCAAAAGAACTTTCGTATAATTCAAAATACATTTCGCACGTGTTCAAAGAAAAAATGGGCGTAAGCTATGTAGAATACCTTACAAATCTTCGTATAAAGTATGCCATTTCTCTACTTGACAATGGTATTGACTCGGTTAAAAACGTTGCGTTTCTGTCAGGATTTTCCGACCCACTGTATTTTTCAACAGTGTTTAAGAAAATAGTAGGCGTGTCGCCAAGAGATTATATAAAGGCAAAATAAAAAAGTCGCAGTTGCTACTGCGACTTTTTTGCGTTTCGCCACACCTAAATCGCCTCCCTTGTCTAAAGGGTGCGACCGCGTCACAACCTATACAAAGCCTCCCTTGTCTAAAGGGTGCGACCGCGTCACGACCTATACAAAGCCTCCCTTGTCTAAAGAGAGCGACCGCGTCACAACCTATACAAAGCCTCCCTTGTCTAAAGGGAGGGGGACCGCGTTAGCGGTGGTGGGATTTTTCATCTCATGTTTTCTTCTATAAAGTCTATTACCCTCTGCGGATTTTCCACGCCGTGCGGATGATGCTTACGCATAGATATACATTCTGCCTTTATATTGCCACCGTTAGCTATATAAAAGTCATACAGCACCTTTCCGTTTTCGTAGTATATTACCACATCGTCTGCATTTCCGTAAGACATATATATGGGAATATCGTTTTCGATTAGAGGCTTCATATTGTCTATCGCACTGTCGCGGTAGCTTACTATATCAGAGCGTGTAAGACCAAGACTGTTTGCTATTTCTATAAAGAACTGCTCGTTTTCCTTTTTCTCGCCAAGTCCCGCCTGACTTAAGATATTCAAACACGGCGCGTCTATATACATACCTGCAACAAGGTGCGGATACTTTTCCGCAAGCTTTACCGCATACAGTCCGCCACAGCTATAGCCTATCGGTATGCATTTTTCATAAAGTTCAAATTTCTTTGATACATACTCTATAAATCTCGCTTTTCTCGAAAGGTCCTCGTCACCTGCCCAGCGGTTGTCATTTGCTATGTATAAAAGGTGATAGCCTTTATTTAAAAATGCAATCTCCACATCGGGAAATGCATTGAAATATTCAGTTTTTATTATCCATTTTCCGTTTGGCTTTTCATTTGGATAAACGATAAATGCCTTTTTCTCTTCAAAATAAAATTCGTCTGCGCTAAAGTCATTCCACGTAGTTTTTGTCATAAGTATCACTCTCCCATTAATGCCATTATATACCTGCTTTAAAATATTTGCAATATAAAAAGGGTGATTTAAAAAATCACCCTTTAAATCCTACAATTCTAAAAGAACTGTCTTTCCCTCTTTAAGACTTTTTTTCACATCAATGAGCCTTTGGTTTCGGCTTCCGCGGAATTTAAGCGTGATATCCTTTTCTTCCTGCACAAACTCACCGTCAACTAAAACGTCAACGTAGCTTATAAGCTCGTCTGTGATGCTTTTATCACCAAGCTTACCCGCAAGTATATCATCTTCAAAAAGATATCCCGAATATATCCATACATCCTTGTCGGGAAATCTTTCTTTGAACTCTTTAATAAGCTCAAGTACATACGGCTGATTTTCAGGCTCCATAGGTTCTCCGCCAAGCACCGTCAAGCCCTGATAATACGGTCTTTCAAACTCGGATAATATATCCTCCTTAACCGCATCTGTGTAATCCTCGCCGTAGTTAAAATCCCACGTTTCAGGCTGAAAACAGCCTTTGCAATGATGTCTGCATCCGCTTACGAAAAGCGATACCCTTACGCCAAGACCGTTTGCAATATCAGCTTTTTTTACAGTTCCATATCTCATAGATGAAGCACTCTTTCCTTAATTTCCTGTGTTCTACCCTGATTCCAGAACTGTGAACCGATATATCCGCAAGTTCTTCTTGCAACGTTTAGCTTGTTCTGGTCGCGGTTAAAGCAGTTAGGGCATTCCCATACAAGTTTGCCGTCGTCTTCTTTAATCTGGATTTCTCCGTCATAACCGCATACCTGACAATAGTCGCTCTTTGTATTAAGTTCTGCATACATAATGTTGTCATAGATATATCTCATTACAGAAAGTACTGCCTCTATATTATCCTGCATATTTGGTACTTCTACGTAAGATATAGCACCGCCTGGAGATAGAGCCTGGAATTTAGCTTCAAGTGCAAGCTTATCAAATGCGTCTATTTCCTCTGTAACATGTACGTGATAGCTGTTTGTGATGTAGTTTTTATCAGTAACACCAGGGATTATACCAAATCTCTGCTGCAAGCATTTAGCAAATTTGTAAGTAGTAGACTCAAGCGGAGTACCATATAGTGAATAGTCGATGTTTTCTTCGGCTTTCCACTTAGCAGTGTACTCGTTTAGCTTCTTCATAATCTCAAGACCTAGCTCTTCGCCCTCTTTTTCAGTAAGCTTCTTACCATTTAAGCTATATACGCACTCCCAAAGACCTGCAAAGCCAAGTGAAATAGTAGAATATCCGCCGTGAAGGTACTTGTCGATAGTTTCACCCTTTTGAAGTCTTAATAGCGCACCATGCTGCCAAAGGATTGGAGCAGCGTCAGATACTGTGCCTGTTAGACGCTCGTGTCTAAGCTGAAGTGCTCTGTGGCAAAGTTCCATTCTCTCATCAAATATTCTCCAGAACTTGTCCATATTCTTGTTAGCTGAAAGACCGATATCAACAAGGTTAACAGTAACAACACCCTGGTTGAATCTGCCATAATATTTTGGCTTGCCTTCTTCGTCAAGATAAGGAGTAAGGAAGCTTCTGCAACCCATACAAGTGTAGCAGTTACCGTTACCCTTTTTGTCAATCTTGTTCTGAAGCATAATCTTTTCAGAGATGTAGTCA
>JAZQHR010000035.1:0-50578 GCA_045540695.1 Clostridia bacterium
GTATCAAATGCGAAGTAAAAAATTGTATCCACCATACAGAAAACAATGAGTGCAAAGCATCATCAATCCTCGTTGCAGACTCTACTGCAAGAACAGAAGAAGAAACAGCTTGTATGACTTTCTCTAACTGCTGTAAATAAGTTTTAAAGCCGTTAAATTATTAAACAAAAAAGGAGAACCGAGTTCTCCTTTTTTGTTTATATATAATTCGTTTTATCTAATATAAATAGTTTCCGCTACACATATAGGCTTAAGAGATTTTAGATTTTCCCAAACCAATACTTTTATTTTATTTATATTTCCATTAAGTGTAACATTAGCCATATCGTCGCTAACTATAGCTTTTTTCATCACAATCATATTATCGTCATTATATCCAACAACTAGCACTTCAAATGGTTTTGGAATGTTGAATAATTGAGTGTTTACTATATATTTTTCTTGGTCTATACTAACTATAGATTTTGTATATATTGACTTTTTATCCAACACTTCGCTATAAGTTTCAGGACAATCGACACACTTATATTCTACATAACCATCTTTTTCCTGAGTTGGTTCAACCATTTGAACAACATTATAATTGTGCTTTCCTGTTTTTGATATAACACCTTTTTCTTCGTTACCACATTTACTACAAGTACGAGATTTGATTCCATCAGCAATACATGTTGGCGAAACAATCGTATTCCACTCACTATATTCATGTGAACATTCTAATGTAGTAGCTGCCACACTTCCAGATATTGAACATGCCTCATTGTTACTATCAAATATTCTAACTCTATAATAATATGTTTCTTCAGGTGTCAGTTCTGTATCTGTAAAGGTTGTTCCACTAACACTTGCCACAGTGGAATAAGCACTTTCACTAGGCAGTCTTTTCTGAACAACATATTTATATGTTCCCGGACCAACAATCTTATTCCATGTCAACTTAACTGATGTATCACTTAAAACAGCTGCAGTTGGTGTTGCCAACCTTGTGAATCCTCCACCGGTTAATGATTTTGCTATAATTTCTGTACCCCCAACATTACAATTTGCCTTAATCCAATAGTAATATTTATAACCACTAGTCAAGCCACTATCTGTATACGTTGTATCTGTCACTGTTTTAAGTACGGTATACTCCGTTTCATCATAACGTCTTCTGTTTACTGTATAACTTTCAGCCATCGCTACGTTATCCCACGAAATATTTAACTGCGACGTGCTGACTATCTCAATTTCCGGTGCTGCAAATTTTGTATATCCTCCTACTACAGCAGATGCAGACGATTCACCAACACTATTCACAGCATATACCCTATAATAATATCGATAAGCCTTGTCCAAACCGCTATCTACAAACGATGTACCCGTAATAGCTGATTTTACGGTTTTATAATCAGTTTCTCCTGCCTTTCTTCTTTCTAAGCGATAGCTTGTTGCTCCACTAACATTTTTCCAACTCACCTTAATCTCAGAGTCACTTGTCCCACTAACATCGGTTATTTTTGGAGCATCAACAAGCGTATATCCATAACCGATAGTAGATCTTGCAATATATTCGTTATCGTCTATAACGCAGTTAGCTACAATACAATAATAATACCTTGTTGATGAATTCAATCCACTATCGGTAAATGTAGTATTATCACTTGAAAGCTTTTTTATATCGGTATATTCATCCTCATCATTTCTTCGACGCTTTATTGTGTAACTTTCAGCTTTTGCTACGCTATCCCAACTTATAGTAAGTTTAGAGTTACTTACCGTTTTAACGGTTGGTGAATCAAATTTTGTATATGCACCTACAGTTTCCGATGTCCCTAATTCGGTCGAACCATCATACGCTGTAACCCTATAATAGTAACGTTGGTTTTTGTCCAATCCTGTATCAGTATATTTGGTTGCAGTTAAAGAACTTTTTACTATAGTATAAGCATCATCTCCTGCTTTTCTACGTTCTACACTGTATTTTGTAGCAGAAGGTACCTTATTCCATTTTACTGTGATTTCGTTGTGTCCCTCTGCATAAGCGTTGGTGATAAGGGGTTTAACATCATAAGAATAATCATATGGCATCTCTATATATGCTATTCCCCTAGCACCATATTTCCCTGAAATATAGCTACTCCAGGTATATGTATATGTTCCCACATAATTTTGTTTATAGCCATCATATTCTTTATTATTAGTACCATTACATTGAGCTATCGAAAAACCCTTATCTGTTATTTCGGTAATCACCATAGAATGTTGTACAGTTGTTGATGTTTTACCTGTTCTAATATGTGCTCCTGGTTTCGCCATTCTTATAAGAGATTTCAAATTATTAGTAGTTAATTTTCCGGGTGAAATACTTGAATATCCATTTACCGAAACCCAATAAAAGTCATTCTTTGAATTTTCATCATATTCCATATCATAATTTCCCAAACTCAAAGAATTAAATAATTTATACTGACACCATCTAGCAAATCCAAAGCACTGAGATGCACCTAGATATTTATCATTATAATAATACCCACTATCACTATTTTCGCGATCTGAATTTGTAAATTGCATATATTCGCCTGCACTTATACCTATGTCCACTCCGCAAATTTTAAGATTTGGTAATTCAGACGCTAGAACTACTGCACCCAATGTGTTACATAACAGTGTAACACATAAGATAATATTTATCAATCTCTTCATCATCATTCCTCCGTAAAATAAAAAATGCGCCAACCGAAGCTGACGCATAAAAAACGCAAACTCCGATTGTCGCCAAACAAAAACTAAACAGAGTGGGATATTTACCATAACCATATCTATTCCGTGGAATTTGCATTTTTAACAAAATTCAAGAATAAATATAGTCAAATAAAAGCATAATTATCCCTTGAAAAGATAAAAATACCCCTAACTTTGTTTATTAATTTTTGTTTGGCAAGCATAATCTTACCATACTTCGAATTTGATGTCAAGAAAAATATTGTTATCATTACAATCCTTCAAGTCAAACAAGTGGTTTGACAGCTCCCCTTACACAGGGGAGCCTTTGCGGGCTGTCGGGGACGCCGACCCCTACATATAAAAACGGAACGGATAAATCCGTTCCCTACAGTGTTTGATAAATCATTTTATGTCGGAACGTCGAAAATCGACGACCCGAAACAAAAAAAGGAACGGATAAATCCGTTCCCTACAAAAATCACATTATCTTATTTCTATACTCCAATATAAATTTTGACATAAGTGCCAGCACTGCTACTGTGATAACAAGCTCCAGTCCCATATACGAGCCGTTATATGTTAGCGAATACCAATACACGCTTTGACCTTCCGGTGCCCACACGTCCCATATTATGATGCCTGACAAAAAGTGGCATACAAATCTTATAAACACCACTATTGCACCCGACACAGCCACAGCGGTTTTGGTTTTGCCGAGCATTTTGAAAAATACTCCTGCAAGGCCGAGACAGCCAAATGCTATTACATAATCAAGCATTACCACCAAAAAGTACGAAAGTACATCATTTGTCGGTGGTGGGTAAAAACCCATCATCATTTGAAGTGCGGCGTATACAAGCGATGTAATCACCGACCATTTTACATCGTACAGATACGATACAAGTATTATCGGCACCATACTGGCAAGTGTTACCGAGCCGCCATTTGCAAGGCGGTATACCGATATAAATGACAGCACCGTTGCTAGTGCTACCATTATTGCGCTGAATGTCAGCTTTTTTGTGTTTGATTGTTTCATGACGTATCATCCTTTCAGAAAAAATTAAAGGGATACGCCAACATTTTGAGCGTATCCCTAAAAAATTTCTTTAAGAACGTTCCCTACGTTGGCATTATCCAAATCAGGTTTAAGGGTCGAAACCGCATAAGATTTCCTCTCAGCCAACTTTGCGTCAGCTCCCCTGTGAATTTATAATATCACATACTATATAGTCTTGTCAATCTATATTATTCGTAAAGCTTTTTGTATGTTTTCTTACGTGAGAACACACGTTCCACATACTTTTCTGTTTCCTCAAACGGTATCTTTGAAAGGGTCTTTCCATCAGCTGAATACTCTGCGTTTTCCAGCCATTTTCTTACATTCCCAAGGCCTGCGTTATATGCGGCAACTGCGGTTTCTTCATTTTCAAAAAGGTCCTTTAGATAGTCAAGATACGCACAGCCTATATGCACGTTAACATCCGCATTTGAAAGGTCGGATATATCGGCATTTATATTTAGTCGCTCCACGCACCACTGTGCAGTATCCGCCTTTATCTGCATAAGTCCCACAGCATCCTTGCTGCTTACTGCGTCGGCATCAAATCTGCTTTCCGCGCTTATCACGCCCATAACCAGATGCTTATCAAGCTGATATTCATCTGCGTATTTTATTATAACATCCTCATACTCAAGCGGATATATGAGCCTTAGCACGTTGTTCACCGACAAAAGTGCTACTATAATCAGTATAACCGCTATAAATCTTGCAAATTTCTTTTTATTTACTATTACCAACATTCCAAGTATTACCCTTTCAATCTTTCTATGAGTTTCAGCGTATCTGAATTTAACGTGTCAATATCGCCATTATTCTCTATTATAAAATCCGATTTTTCTATGTACTCTTCATTTGTCATCTGCGCGTTTATTCTGGCAACGGCTTTTTCCTCGCTGATGCCGTCACGCGCTACTATTCTTTCTACACGCATATTTTTATCCGCCACCACGCACACTACACAGTCGCACATTTTGTCGATGCCCGCCTTAAAAAGTATCGGTGCGTCAAGCACTATATCCTTGCCGCCTGCCATATCTATTTCGCGGTGCATTTCCTCTATAATATATTTATGCGTTATTTTGTTTAATATATCAAGTTTTTCGCTATTGGAAAATACAAGCTTACCCATTTCTTTTCTGTCAAGTGTGCCATCTTGCAAAATGTACTTTTCGCCAAATACCTTTGATATTTCGCATAAGCACTCGCTTGGCGGTGTAATCACCCTTGAGTAAGTTTTATCAAGGTCAATTACCGCATAGCCTGCATTTTCAAAAGCTTTTGAAACGGTGCTTTTACCCGTTCCCGAGCCACCGGTTAAGCCAATAATCATAAAACTAAGCCTTCCTTATCTATTTTGCATCATACCACGTTTTGCCGACATTTGCCTCAGCATCTAATGGAACGTTTAACGATGCCGCAGATGCCATACATTCTGTAAGAAGCTTTTTAACCTCGTCCACCTCATCTATATGCGTTTCAATAATCAGTTCGTCGTGCACCTGAAGTATAAGCTTTGACTTTAAGCCATGCTCACGAAGTGCTCTGTACACCTTTACCATGGCAATCTTTATAACGTCTGCGGCTGTGCCCTGAATAGGTGTGTTCATAGCCACCCTCTCGCCAAACGAACGCTGAATGAAGTTTGACGAATTAAGCTCCGGCACGTATCTGCGTCTGCCAAAAAGCGTGGTTACATAGCCATCTGCTTTTGCCTTTTCTATGGTATCGTCAAGATATTTTTTTACATTAGAGAATTTTTCAAAATAGCTTTCTATATAGTCCTTCGCTTCTCTTTTGGTGATTTTTAATTCCTGCGAAAGTCCAAAGTCACTCTGACCGTACACTATACCAAAGTTTACTGCTTTTGCACGGCTGCGAAGTAGCGGTGTCATTTCCGCATCTGTTACTCCAAACACTTTTTTTGCAGTTGACGAGTGGATATCCTCGCCACTCTTAAATGCGTTTAGCATAGTTTCGTCATTTGCAACGTGCGCGAGTATTCGTAGCTCTATCTGTGAATAGTCAGCATCCACAAGCACAAAGTCTTCGCCCTTTGATACGAACATCTTTCGTATCTCTCTTCCAAGCTCTGTTCTTACAGGAATATTCTGTAGGTTTGGCTCGGTAGAACTGATTCTTCCTGTAACGGTAACTGTCTGGTTAAACTGCGAATGAATCTTCCCATCGCTAGGGTCAATAACCGCTAAAAGTCCGTCGCCATAGGTAGATTTAAGCTTTGCAAGCTGACGGTATTCAATAACATTTTCCACTATTGGATGGTCATAGCGAAGTTTCTCAAGTACATCGGCATTTGTAGAATAACCCGTTTTGGTTTTCTTTGCCCCGTAAAGTCCAAGCTTTTCAAAAAGTATCACACCAAGCTGTTTTGGAGAATTGATATTAAACTCCTCGCCTGCTTGTGAGTATATGGTTTTTTCAAGCTCGGCAATTCTTTCTGCAAGCATTTCATTAAACTCCTTAAGGCTGTCCTTATCAACAGTAAAGCCCTCGGTTTCCATTGATGCAAGCACCTTTACAAGTGGAAGCTCAATATCATACAACAGGCTTTCCTGACCATTTTTTTCTATTTCATTTTTCTGATATGTGTATATGTCATAAATCGCACTCACCTGTGCATTTATATACTCTGTCTGCCTTGCATATTCCACGTCAGGCATTTCCCTGCGCGATTTACCCGTGCCAAGAAGGTCATCAGTTGCAAGGATAGTCCTGCCAAGGTATTCCTCAGCCATGTGGCTTACCTCATAATCGGAATGCGACGGATTTATAATATACCCGCCTATAGCAACGTCAAAATAATTGTCACTGTAGTCTATGCCATAGCTGTCCAAAAGCACCATATCGGCTTTTATATCTGCGGAAATTTTAAATATGCTATCATCCTCAAATACACCCTTAATAGCATCAGCAATGGCGTACGAAGGGCATTCCATACCTGAAAATACCGCATATACAGTATCATCTGCCATAAATGCCACGCAGTACACATCGTCTTCCGCTGCATACACTTTATATACAAACGTATCCTTTACGCCTGACAAAAGCTTTTTAAATCTTTCTATATCAACCTTTTCGAACTTGGTAGTTGCACTGTCAGTTTTCCCGTTTGATATTTTCTTTAAGAAAACACTAAATTCAAGATTTCTGAAAAGCTCCGAAAGTCTTTCGGTATTGTACTCTTTTTTCTTGGCATCATCAAATGACAAATCCATAGGCACATTTCTGTCGATAGTACAAAGAGTTTTACTAAGATCAGCCATTTCTCTGCCTTCCTCAAGTTTAGTACGTGCGGCAGGCTTTATGGATTCATCATCAAGAT
The DNA here is from genome assembly GCA_045540695.1 of Clostridia bacterium. Lineage (GTDB taxonomy): Bacteria > Bacillota > Clostridia > UMGS1810 > UMGS1810 > JAZQHR01. Next base: position 7,110 of record JAZQHR010000035.1, read on the forward strand.
TTTCATAAAGGTTTTCTATGCTTTTAAACTTTGCAATAAGTGAAAATGCACTTTTTTCGCCTATGCCCTTTACACCAGGAACATTGTCAGATGTATCACCCATAAGTGCTTTAACGTCTATAAACTCAGTTGGTGTAACGCCATACTTTTCAAATACTGCCTTAGCGTCATACATATCTGTGGTAGTCGAGCCCATTTTTGTAATTGTAAGCATTACTTTTGTCTTGTCGCTCGCAAGCTGCAAATCGTCCTTATCACCTGTTAAGATAAGGCATTCTACACCCTTTTCCTCGCACGCGGCACTTACAGTACCTATGATATCGTCTGCCTCGTAGCCTTCCTTTTCATAAATGGAAATATTCATGGCAGAAAGTATTTCTTTTAAAATCGGCATCTGCATTCTAAGCTCTTCGGGCATCCCCTTTCTCTGTGCCTTGTAGCCTGAATACATCTTATGCCTGAAGGTTGGTGCTCGAAGGTCAAACGCTACTGCCACATACTCGGGATTTAATTCTTCAAGGTTTTTAAAAAGTATATTAAGAAAGCCGTATATACCATTTGTATACACGCCGTCCTTATTTGTAAGCATTTTTATAGCGTAAAATGCTCTGTTTATTATACTGTTTCCGTCAATTATCAAAAACTTTTCCATAAACGTATAAACCCCGATTTTAAATTATTGATTTAATTATACTATATATTACATCAAAATTCCACATAATTTTTCAAAAATTTAATATATATTTTCAATTTCCTGTGCAATGGCTTTAAAAATAGGTGCTGCAGAGGCATTTCCCTGATGTCCGTCCTCTACCAAAACAGCCATTGCATATTTTGGCTTTTCATACGGATAAAATCCGCAAAACCACGCATGGACATTCAGCTCGCCATCATCACCCATCCAGCCTGTTTCCGCACTGCCAGTTTTGCCGCATATACCGCCAATATCGGGCGAGTATGCGTTTAACCCCGTTCCGTTTTGAGTTACCTCCAGCATCATATCTTTTATTTTGCCGGCAGTTTCTTTGCTTATTACCTCATATTCATCAGATTGTCTTACCTGTTCTATAATGTGCCCTTCCTCGTCCACTACAGCGTCTATGATGTTTACCTTTTTTGCCACGCCGCCATTTGCTATGATTCCCACCATATTCGCCGCCTGAAGCGGTGTGATAAGAATACTCCCCTGACCAATTGCAATATTTGCCGCATCGGCTTTTGATGTTTCGTTTTTCGGGATGTTTCCCGCACTTTCACCTATATCTATATCGAGAATTTCTTTGCCAAACCCAAATCGTCTTGCCATATCACACACATATTCCGTACCCATTATCATGCCAAGGTCTAAAAAACAGCAGTTGCACGAAAGTGCAAACGCCCTGTTCATGGTGAGCACGCCGTGACCCTCGGTGTTTAGACAGTTAAACCTCACGCCATCCGTTTCACTGTACCCACAGCACAAAAAAGGATGGTGAACATCTGCAGTATCGCTTTCCAAAGCTGCCGCAGCAGTGACAATCTTAAAAATGCTACCTGCGTTATACGATGAAACCGCACGATTTATAAGATGAGTGCCATCAGACTTTACATAGTCGGTAACATCATACTGCGTAAAATCAGGTCTGCTTGCCATAGCAAGCACATCAAAGCTTTCCACATCAAGCACTACCACAACACAGTTTTTATCTGTCATACTCATTTTATCTTCCACTATTTTTTGTATGTGATAATCAAGCGTAGTGCGGATGTTTATATCGGTTGCATATACAGCATTTTGGGTCATTATGCCATACTCGGTGATACTGTTGTCAAGTGCATCATTTATGGTTTTAATATGATATTTTTCGCCGCACTTAAGCCTTTCATCAAATGCCTTTTCAAGTCCCGACACACCGTTATTTTCAGCATCAGTATAGCCTATAAGGTGTCTTGCAAGGCTTAAATCATCATAGCGGTCTGTGATGTTAAACTCCAGCTTTTCATGGTTGTCATCCTCGAAATACGATTTTTTATCTGCACCTTGCTTAAGCTGGTAGATATAGCTTCTTCCGTCTACAAATGGAATGTCGTTTATATCGGTGATAAGACCACGGTATGACTTAACGTCTATTCCACCCATGCGCTGATTTATAGCTGCCTCGGTATATGGCTTGTGGTTTACTACTGATATTTTTAAAAGCACGCCTGAAAGTGTCAAAAATAATGTTAACAAGATGATAAAAGTAAATGTGTGTCTTTTCATATTATACAATCCATCCTTTGTTACGGGACTTCACCCTCTAAACCATTTTGCAATCCCTCCACCGCTAAAGCGGTCCCCCTCCCTTTAGGCAAGGGAGGCATAGTTGGTGTGGCGCGGTACACCCTTTTTATCAAGGGAGGCACAGTTGGTGTGGCGCGGTACTCCCCTTTACTTAGAAGGAGCTTTTGTATGTGCGAAAACGCACAAAAAAAACCTTCACAGTTAGATTTCCCTGTGAAGGTTTTTATATCCATATTATTTTTTCTTGCGAAGAATTGTATACTCGCCAACCGGATTTTTCATTTTCATTTTAACCGTCATCTGCGCGTGTGGTGCAACGGCTATCGCGTTTCCGTCACCATCTGTCATTTCCTCTACGGTAAATGCAAAGTTTTCCGTATGAGGACTTAGCACCTCTATCTCATCACCCACAAAAAATCTGTTTCTCTGTTCGATAGTGGCAATTCCCGATGTTTCGTCATACTCCTTTACCACGCCAACAATAGTATAATCCTGAATGTACGTACTGCTTCCGTACACCTGCTCATCACCTGTAGGGCGGTCATTGAAAAAGCCTGTGGTATACTCGCGGTAGCTTACCTTCTTAAGTTCATCCAAAAGGCTTTCGTCAAATGTATATCCATCAGGGTCGGCATAGTATGCGTCTATTGCCTGTCTGTACGCCTTTACAACAGTTGCGACATACAATTCATTTTTCACTCTGCCCTCTATCTTAAAGCTGTTTATACCCGACTTAACAAGCTCAGGAATATACTCTATCACACAAAGGTCTTTTGAGTTAAATATAAATGTTCCTCTGTCATTTTCCACTACAGGCATATATTCACCGGGACGCTGTTCTTCCACAAGGTGATATTTCCACCTGCACGGATGTGCACACGCACCCATATTAGCATCACGCTTTGTAAGGTAGTTGCTAAGTAGACATCTGCCGGAATATGATATACACATAGCTCCGTGAACAAATGCTTCTAACTCCTCGTCGGGCGATATATTTTCGCGTATTTCTCTAATCTCGTCAAACGACAAGTCACGTGCAAGGATTACCCTCTTTGCACCAAGTCTGTACCACGCTTTTACTGTGCCGTAGTTTACGTTGTTTGCCTGTGTGCTTATGTGTATTTCAAGGTTTGGTGCAATCTCTTTTACTATATCCATCATACCAAGGTCGGACACAATGATTGCATCTGCACCCATTTTGTCAACTTCACGAACAAATTCGGGAAACTCCTTTAAATCACGGTTATGTGCGATAATATTTGCGGTGATATACACTTTTTTTCCCATATTATGAGCAAACTCTATGCCCTCTTTTATCTCTTCGTTTGTAAAATTCTTTGACGCTGTGCGAAGTGAAAACTCTTCTCCGCCTATATACACAGCATCTGCACCATACATAAGTGCATATTTTAATTTATTTAAACTGCCCGCCGGTGCGAGTAATTCTACTTTATTATTCATCTTCAGCTTCCTTTCTTACCGACAATGCCACCCCGTCGCCTATTGGAATAATCGACGTTACAAGCTCAGAATGATTTGTAAGTATATTTAAATATTCTCTTAAATTTTTAACTATAGTTTTCTGGCGTTTTGTCACAAGCTCATCATTTGCAACCATACCTTTATACAAGATATTGTCCGACACTATTACTCCGCCATCGGCTAAACACCTTAAAATATCAGGAAGGTAGTCTTTGTAATGTGACTTGTTCGCATCCAAAAATACAAAGTCAAATGTATCATCTATTCCTTTTATACTCTCCATCGCATCGCCGACTATTACTTCTATCCTGTCGGAGAGCCCTGTTTTTTTGATGTTTTCCTTTGCAATGTTTGCGGTATCATCATCTTTTTCAAGGGTAACGATGCTTGCATCCGAATGCTTTGCAAAAAGGATTGCAGAGTACCCGATAGCTGTGCCTATTTCAAGAATTTTTTTCGGCTTTTGCATAGCCATAAGGCTACGAAGAAGCCACGCAGTATCCTTGGTAACTATCGGCACGTGATTTTCATCTGCGTACTTTTCAAGTTCAGCTAAAAGCTCATCGCTCTGCCCAAGTGTATTATTTATATAATCTGTAACATAATCAAATATTATATCTTTTGTCATAAAAAAATCTCCAAACAAATTACTACACAAAATTTTATCATCAAACCACTACTTTGTCAAACCAAATACGACTTAACATTTCTAATCTGAAAACTGGATATCATAAGGCTCAATTCCCGTTGCACCATAAAATTCCGGAACCTGACCCGAGATAACCGTTTGTGCCACCAAAATATCTGTTTCAACGCATTTTTTACAGCTAATTCCCGTCATTATTATGGACATATCCGCCTTGATATTTAAATACACTACGTGCTTTACCTGATTTATGCCAACACTCACAAATTCGTCTTTAAAATCTATATTTACAAAACCATACGGTGCTATGTACGCAGGGATATTCGGACCAAGTCCTGCTAAAAACTCATTTCCCATAAGACTTCCAAGCGGTATATTTACCCTGTCTTTTGATATGGCGTCTATCCTTTTATTTATATCAAGCACCAGCTTAGACTTTATGTTATTTATACTTACAGAGTTTAAGGAAATACTGGTTACATATCCTGCGTCCGTGTACTTGGTATGCATTAAGTCGTCATACGATACATCTTTTAAAATTTTCGCCACACCTTTATTTATCTCATAAACCGCAATCTGGTTTAGTCTGTTTCCCATAACACCCACTATGGTCGGTCTTATGCACATAAAAAACAAAACGTTTAAAAAAAGTGTAATGCTTATTACAAATGCTATGCAAACTACTAAATTTAGTTTGAATCTGTACTTTTTATGCACTCTGCCATTATATGCTTTTCCGAATTTCATAGTCATATTTATCACCATTATATCTTATGATTTTTACATAAATTAGTTTCATATATGTTGTTTTTTAAAAAATGATGTTGTATAATCTAATAAAAAAACACAAATGGATGGAAGTTAAAATGCAATTCGAATTTAAAAAATACATTCGCTTCATATATGATGCTAAAAAACGAGCACGAAATATTATTAAATCGGGCAAGGCAAACTGTGTTGTTGTTAAAAACGATAAAATAATTTGTAAAAGCTATGACAGAGGTATTTCGTATATAATAAAGTTATACGAAGATGGTCTGTTAAAAGATGCCTATGTAGCGGATAAAATAATCGGAAAAGCGGCTGCGATGATATATACACTCGGCGGCGTTTCAGCGTTATATGGTGAAACCACAAGCCAAAGTGCAATAAAATGGCTAAATGATAAAAACATAAACATATCATACACAACCAGCCCTGAATATATAATCAACAGAAAGGGCGACGGAATGTGCCCGATGGAAGAAACTGTTGCCGATATAAACGACGAAAAAGAAGCATATATTGCTCTTAAAAATAAAGTAAAGCAGTTGCAAAGCAAATAATATTTAACCGTCTTTTCACACCAAGGCGGTTTTTTACTATAATATGCCGTTCCTCCTTGAAAAATTTTGGCTGTTATGATATAATAATTTAACTAAATTTTAGGAGAACATACAATGGGAAAATTTGACGGAATACTTATATGTACCGACCTTGACGGTACACTTCTTAGAAATGATAAATCAATTTCAAAGGAAAATCTTGATGCTATAGAATATTTCAAACAAAATGGCGGATATTTTACGTTTATCACAGGACGTATGCCGTTTTTTTCGCATGAAGCAATAGAAAACATAAAGCCGAATTGTCCGTTTGGATGTATAAACGGCGCAGGGGTGTACGACCACATGAAAATGGAATATGTGTGGAAGACACCTATTCCGCCTGAAGCGTTAGAGCTTGCAAGATATGCCGAGGAAAAAGTAGATGGCATAGGTATACAGGTAAACACATTTGATACCATCTATTTTACTCAGGACAACGAGGCTATGAAGTGGTTTAGAGATGTAACAGGTGTTCCACACTTAAAACGCACCTTTGACGAAATACCCCTTCCGATAGCAAAAATAGTTTTTGCCGATATGGATGATGATAAACTAAAAATGCTTGAAAATGCCCTTACATCACATCCTGAAGCATACAAATATGATTTTATACGCTCCGAGGCGGCTCTTTTCGAAATACTTCCAAAAGGCATAAGTAAAGGTATAGCCATAAATAAGCTTTCTGAAATTTTAAACATAGACATACGTAAAACCATAGCAATTGGCGATTACTATAACGATGTTTCAATGATTAAAGCTGCAGGGCTTGGCATTGCGGTTGAAAATGCAGTGGATGAAGCAAAGGCAGCAGCGGATTTGGTTACGGTAAGTAACGAAGATAACGCAATAGCGAAAATAATAAACGACCTTGATACAGGAAAGATTATACTCTAAAGAGGTGAATGAATATGGGAATAATTAAAAAATGTGTAATTTCAATTACTGCTGTTATAATAGCACTGGCAGTCGCTTTATCATTTGGCGGTAACAAAAACGATGTAACCATTTCCATCGAGCAGGGAGAGTCACTTTCGCAAATTGCCGATACACTAAAGGAAAACGACATTATTCTTAGTAAATATCTTTTTATGATAAAAACAAAGCTTTCAGGCAATGCGGCAAATCTTAAATACGGAGAATTTGTATTAAGTTCCGATATGTCTTACGATGAAATCATTACCAAGCTTACTAAAGAAGGTGCGAAAAAAGAAACTATCACTCTTACCGTTCCTGAAGGGTACTCGGTAGAAATGATTGGCGCAAAATGTGAGGAACTCGGCATTTGCACAAAAGATGAATTTTTAACTGCACTTGGCGACAATTACGATTACGAATTTTTAAAAGAAATACCTGATGGCGATGTAAAATACTCTCTTCAGGGATTTTTATTCCCAAGCACCTATGAAATTTTTGCAGATGCTACTGCACATGACGTAATAGACACTATGCTTAAGGAATTTAAAAATCAATACCCAGGAAGCTATGAAGGTATTTTTAAAGTGCTTACAAAGGCTGCACTTGTTGAGCGTGAAGCCAAGCTTTCATCAGAGCGAAAGACTATTTCCGGAGTAATACAAAACAGAATAGATAAAAATATGCTGCTTGAAATAGACGCAAGTGTGGTATATGCCATTACCGACGGAATGTATGACGTTGATGTGGTATATTACCGAGATTTAGAGGTTGATTCAAAATACAACACATACAAATACCCTGGTCTTCCTGCAGGACCTATATGCAATCCGGGCCTTGAGTCGATAGTAGCAGCTATGAAGCCTGAAAAACACGAATATCTATATTATCACACTGATGAAGTAAAGAAAGACGGAAGTCATATATTTACAAAAACCTTCGAAGAACACACCAGTACAATGAACTAAATCGGGAGGTAATATTATGAACAGCACACAGTGGCAAAACCCACACTTTCTGCATATAGGAACAGAGACACAAAGAAGCTACTTTATACCTTATGCCGACAGAAAAAGTGCACTTACTATGGATAAATCAAAATCAGAATACTACACCTTACTTAACGGAGTGTGGGATTTTGCATTTTTTGAAAGATACTATGAAATGCCAAAAATCATAAAGAAATGGGACAAAATTCCTGTTCCTTCATGTTGGCAGATGCATGGTTACGAAAAACCATACTACACAAATGTAAACTATCCGCATCCTGTAGACCCTCCGTATGTGCGCGATGACAACCCGTGCGGTGTATACAGAAGATATTTTGAAGTCAGCGACAAAGCACGTGACACATATATAGTATTTGAAGGGGTAAACTCTTGCTTTTATCTATACATAAACGGCATGGAGGTTGGTTACAGTCAGGGCAGTCACAATCAGTCAGAGTTTAACATTACCGACTACCTTATAAACGGCAAAAACGAGGTAATGGTAAAGGTACTTAAATGGTGTGACGGAAGCTATTTAGAAGATCAAGACTTTTTCAGATTTTCAGGAATATTTAGAGATGTGTACCTTCTTTCACGTTCAAAGCACAAGGTAAGAGATATAAAGATAAGCACAAATCTTGATACACTTAAAATAGCGGTTGATTGCGAAGAGGCTGTTACCGCATCGCTTTATGACGGCAAGAAAAAACTGTTTGATAAAAAATTCAAAGATGAAACAGAGATATTTTTCAAAGACGCAAAGCTATGGACTGCTGAAACGCCTAATCTATACACGCTTATACTAAAGGCAGAGGGTGAATACATCCCACAGTATGTGGGTTTCAGGACCATCGGGGTATCGGATAAAGGTGAGTTACTCGTAAACGGCACATCGGTAAAATTAAAAGGTGTAAACCGACACGATACACACCCATCAACAGGTCACGTTATGACAATGGATGACCTAAAGAAAGACTTTAAGCTTATGAAAAGGCTTAATATGAACTGTATAAGGACATCACACTATCCGCCTACACCGGAATTTCTTAATATGGCGGACAAATACGGATTTTATATAGTAGACGAAGCGGACATCGAAATGCACGGCTTTGCACAGCATTACACAGGAAACAAGTATGTGACTTATGATGAAAACTACCCAACTGACCACCCTGACTGGCTAGACGCACTTTGGGACAGAATAGACCGTATGATAGAGCGTGACAAAAACCACCCTAGCATTATAATGTGGTCTATGGGAAATGAGTCAAGCTATGGCAAAAACTACGACATAATGATAGAAAAAATGCGTAGCAAGGACACCGCACCGCTTATTCATTATGAAGGTGCATCAAGACTATGTCGTGAAGCCAAAGTTGACGTGGTAAGCAGTATGTATCACACCATAGACGAGGTGATAGAAAACGCAGAGTCAAATGATATGCGTCCATACTTTATGTGCGAATATTCACACGCTATGGGAAATGGACCCGGCGACGTAGCCGACTATATGAATACATTTTATAAATACCCTAAATGCATAGGCGGTTGTATATGGGAATGGGCAGACCATATAGTAGTAGAGGATGGCGTACCAAAATACGGCGGTGACTGGAATGAGGACACTCACGATGGGAATTTCTGCGTGGATGGTCTTGTATTTGCTGACCGTTCATTTAAGGCAGGCACGCTAAATGCCAAATACGCATATCAAAACATTAAAATAGAAGCAGTAAATGTAAACAAGGGTAATTTTGTCATTACAAACCTTTTTGACTTCACAAATCTTAGTGAATTTAAAATGAAGTGGGAGGTTATATGCGACAAGGATATCGTAGCAAGAGGTATGCAGATACTTGACATTGCACCGAAGGAAAGCACGGAAATACAAATAAAATATGATGTTCCGGAAGTTTGCCGATTAGGGTGTTATGTAAACTTTTCTTTTGTTACTATAAACAAATCAAAGCTTGTGCCCAAGGATTATGAAGTTGCTTTGGCACAGTTTAAAGCTGATGTACCAAAGATAGGCATAGAGGTTATTCCGGGAAAAATCCAGTCAACCGAAACAGACACAGAAATAATTATAACCGGAAATGGATTTACATACGTATTTGACAAAATGTTTGGCAACTTCAAATCTATGAAGGTTAAACACAAAGAGCTTCTGCAAGACAGAGTTCGTTTGACCGCCTGGAGAGCTCCTACTGACAATGACCGAAGAATCAAATACAAATGGGGAATATTTGAGGATAATCAAAGCTCGTGGAATTTAAACAAGCTTTTCAACAAGGTTTACGCCGTAGACGTTTTGGCTGATGATACCATTAAAATAAAGGTTTCGGGAAGTTTAGCAGGTGTTGCCAGAGTGCCGTTTGCTCACTTTACAACATTTTTCGAGGTATTCCCGTCAGGCAGAATAAATATAAGTCTTGATGCTGATATTCTTGATAAATGTGTATTTCTGCCGCGATTTGGATTTGAATTTGAGCTTTCTAATAAAATGTCAAGGCTTGAATATTTTGGTATGGGGCCTATGGAAAACTACATAGATATGCGCTCTCACACAAAGGTGGGATATTATAAATCTACTGTAAAAGACCAGTACGTGCCATACCCAAAACCTCAGGAGCACGGAAACCACACATGCACCTCTTACGTATCAGTAGCTGACAGACACCACTTGGCTTTAACATTTTCAAGCGATAATGAATTTGAATTTAATGCATCGCATTATTCATCCGAGCAGCTTACCTACGCTACTCATACAAACGATATAGGCGATAAAAATAAAACCATCGTAAGAATAGACTACAAGGTATCGGGTATAGGCTCAAACAGTTGCGGTCCTGAGCTTTTGCCGAAATATCAGCTAAATGAAAAGAAGATACATTATAGCTTTAATGTAAAGCCTGTTACATAGAAAAACAACAGCTTTTTGGATGCAAAGCAAATTTTTATGTTAGATCTTTCATATATAAACAAAGAACAAAAAGGGGCTGTCTCAATAATCATAACATACGAATAAAATCATCAATAATTTTTGTAGGGAACGTATTTATTCGCTTAACGGAATGGTTAAATCCATTCCCTACGATTTATATTGTATAATAATTCGAATTATCTGATTATTGAAATAGCCTCTTTTTACAGTATAAATTAAAAATATAGTTTCAAAACCAATTACTCCCTAAGTGAAACCACCACGATTTTTTATTTTTCTTGATATTCTTTTCTATAATTAGATGGCAGTATGCCATACTGCTCCTTAAACGCCTTTGTAAAATACGAAGGTGTATCAAACCCACATTCATAGCATATCTGCGAAATAGGCTTACCAGAATCGCGAAGAAGAAGCCTTGCGTGCTCGCAACGACGTTTGTTAATATGCTCTATAATGGTAAAGCCTGTATGCTCCTTAAATAACCTCGAAAAGTGATACTTGCTGTAATTGAACATTTCAGCAAGTGCATCGATATTGATATGCTGCGGAAAGTTTATGTTTATGTACTCTACCGCATCAAGCACCGCTGCATAAGCCTTTGAGTTGTATTCAGGCTCGGACTTTCTTACTCTCGAATGTTTTTTGCACAGGTGCAGTATAAACGCAAGTACGCTTTGCCTTTTTTCGGCTTTTCCAAACAGTTCATTTTCGCATTTAAACACATCCCATATATTTTTCATGAGCTTATTTGCTTCGCTGTCGTTAATCTTTTCGTCAAATAAAAGTGAATCTATCTTTATGCCGTTTGATTTATAAAATTCATTATCCACTATAAGGCAAAGATATCTTATTCTGTCATTTGAAATGACGTTGTGAAGGCATTTTGAATTTACTATAACAGTCTCGCCTTCGTGTATCTCTACAAGCTCTGCGTCAACCTGTATAAGCCCCGACCCTTCAATGCAATGAAGCACTTCGACATTTTCGTGCCAGTGAGTGTACATTTTTCGCATGACTAATGTTTCGTCATGAAGGATAAACGGCAAAAACGGAGTATTTATCTGATGCTTTTCCTGCCTTATCGGATACATACTAAGCCTCCCAAAATAGCAATATTTTTGTATAAATAGCAATATATTTATATATAAATAGCAATATCGTTACTTGTTTTAAATTAATTTTATTATATAATAAAACTAGGGGAAAAGCAAGATAATTTTATTCAAATCAAAAATCATTATTCATTTTCTGTAAGGAGAAAAATCATTTATGATAACATGTATCATAGTCGGAGCAGGCAGCCGAGGGAAGTATGCTTATGCTCCGTACATCGCACAGTCGGGCGTAATGGAGATTGTGGGAGTTGCCGAGAGTGACGATGTAAAACGAGAGGGATTTAAAACTGAATACAAAATACCCGATAACATGTGTTTTAAAAGTTATGAGGATTTATTTTCGCACGAAAAATTAGCAGATGCGTGTTTTATATGCACTAATGATAAGTCGCACACCGATGCGGCAATTATGGCAATAAAGTGCGGTTATCATGTTATGCTTGAAAATCCTGTTTCTGCATCACTGTCCGAGCTTGACGTGATGCGCGAGGCATTAAGAGGGTATAAAGGTGTATTTATATCGGGCAACGTACTTCGTTACACACCATTTATAAAAAAGATAAAGGAAACTATCGACAGTGGAGTAATAGGTGATGTAATCACCATTTCGCACAACGAAAACGAAGGCTATTGGCATCACGCACACAGCTACGTGAGAGGCGAATGGAGCAATTCATCGTCGGCGGTGCCTATGATTGTAGCAAAGGCGGCACATGATTTTGATATTATACACCACCTTATCGGTGCAAAATGCATAAGTGTAGCGTCGTATGGGGGAAACCTGTATTTTACATCTGAAAACGCACCAAAAGACGCACCTGCAAGATGTACCGACGGTTGCCCGCACAAAGATGTGTGTGAGTACAATGCCATAAAGCTATATACAGACGGACCTGCGAGGTATTTTGTAAATAAATTTGGTTGTGAGGACACGGACCAAGCGATAATAAACGAGCTTAAGACAAACCCTTACGGAAGATGTGTATATCGTTGTGATAACAACGTATGTGACCATCAGGTGGCAAGTCTTTTATTTGAAAACGGAGCTACTGCTACGCTTACTGTATCAGCATTTTCAAAGGAAAGCACCCGTACTGTAAAGGTAATGGGTACAAAGGGTGAGATAGGCGGATGTATGGAAAAGGGGATTATCACCCTTAAAACATTTTCTGACGATGAAGAAAAAACATTTCATATAGACAATGATGGCACAAGACATTGCGGCGGTGACGGCGGACTGGTAAGGTGTTTTGCCGAGCTTATAGCAAATGGCGAAGCATACGTTGATGAAAGTGTGTTTCACTCACACAGAATGGCTTTTTCAGCTGAAAAATCGAGAATTACCGGCGAAACTCAGTATATACACAAACAATTTAACGCTGATGCAACCATTTCCGACGCTCAAATAGCATTGCTTAGCGAAATAAGGATTACTATATTAAACAAGCTGGAAAGAGAGTGGACGCTGGAGCAAATGGCAACTCTGGCAGGATATTCCACAAGTAGATTCAGCTATCTGTATAAGAAGGTGTTTAACATAAGCCCAATATCCGATTTGCTGCATGCACGAATAGAAAGGGCAAAGGAATTGCTGCTTAATGAAAACCTTACCGCAAAACAGCTTGCTATAAGAACAGGCTTTTCGACTATAAACAATTTTTCGTATACATTTAAAAAGTATGCTGGAATAACGCCTTCGGAATATAAGCTGAAATACAAAAAAATAAAATAGTAGATAGTATAAAAAGGATACACGTTTAATGAACGTATATCCTTTTTGCTTATAAAACAATTTATTTCCCGACATTATTCTTACGGTAATGTGATGGAAACTCGCCATATTCTGCTTTGAAGCATTTTGAAAAGTATGCATAAGATGTAAATCCGCATTCATCACAAATTTGCGTAAGAGTTTTTTTATTTTCAGTATCGCAAAGCATCCTATACGCAAGGTTCACACGTTTTCTCCTTATATGCTCGACAAGTGTATAGCTGGTGCATTGTTTAAACAGCCTTGCAAAGTGATATTTACTATAATTAAACCTTTCCGCCAAATCTTCAAGCACGATCTTTTTAGATATGTTTTCATCCACATACTTAATCGCTTCACGCACAGCTAAATATGCTTTTGATTCAGGCGTATACGCGTTTAACTTTTTACGCGAATAATTTTGGCACAAGTAAAGTATGTAAGTAAGCACCGTCTGGCGTTTCTTTGCCATTTCAAATTCTCCCGTGCCGTTTTCTATGGCATCTTGCACATCGCACATAAGTTTTGCTGCCTCGGGATCTTTAATTATATTATCAAACTCAAGCGACGATACGTCTATTTCGTTCTCCTCAAAAAACGCTTTATCCACTATAAGGCAGTATAAATGCATATCATCCTCAGGTGCTACATAGTGTAAATTTTCCGAATTAACTATGATGGTATCGCCCTTTTTCATTTTGATAATATCAGAATTATAATACACTCCCACCTCACTTTTTACGCAATATAAAAACTCTATCTCATCATGCCAATGAATAGCGTTATTTTTATTATTTATGTTTACATCGCGAAACACATAAAAGTTGGAATTTATTAAAGTGGGTGTTTCAAATTTCGTATTGGATTTCACACTATCACCTCTTGATAGCAATATATTACAAGTTTTAATGTAAAATAGCAAGATTTGTACATAAATATGCCAATTTTTATACTTTTTCTTGTCAAAAATGATTATATATTAAATTTTCCAAAATGTCAAATACAAATTTTGGTTAAGCAGTTTTTGATGGTTTTAGCAAAAAAATGGGGCTGTTTTAATAATCACATAATTCGAATAATTACACAATACAAATCGTAGGGAATGGATTTATCCATTCCGCTAAGTGCATAAATGTGTTCCCTGCAAAATTTATTGCTTATTATATTCGTATGTTATGATTATTAAAACAACCCCATTTGATGACTTTATATTATTTAAAAGTATTTATAAGCTTCCAGTTGTCCTTTAGGTATACAACGCCTGAATAAATAGTAAACAGTGTTGATATAGCCATAGCTATATAGCCAATGCTGAAGCCGTGTATTGAAAATCTGTCAGTGTATAAAAGCAGTGCACAGATAATGGCGATTATCTGTATAACAGTTTTTATCTTACCTGTCATATTAGCAGCAAGCACTACACCGCTGCCCATAGCCACTATGCGAAGGCTTGTTACGATAAACTCACGTGCGATGATTATTACCGGCATCCACGCAGGGATTCTGCCAAGCTCAACCAACGCTATAAGTGCAGTAGCAACCAACAGCTTATCAGCAAGCGGGTCGACAAATTTACCAAAATCGGTTATCTGGTTGTGCTTTCTTGCCACATATCCGTCAAGTCCGTCGGTAAGTGCCGCAACGGCAAATATTATAGTAGCGGCTATATCGCATGGTACTGTATAGTTTATATTTATCGTTTGCAGCATAAGCACCACCATAAACACAGGCACCATAAATATTCTCACAAGTGTTATTTTGTTTGCTAAATTCATAATTGTCTCCATTCCGTCGCATTTTCGCAACTGCTTTTTGGCAGGCAGGTATGATTTATAAATCTATTACCTCGCCTATTACGTCATAATTTTCTGCATTTAATATCTTAATCTTTACTATACTTCCTATTTCAAGCTCCTTAGCTGAATATATATACGCGTTTCCATCAACGTCGATGGTGTCGGCATAGGTTCTGCCCACATACGAAAGCTCACTTTCGTCGTAGTCCTCTACAATCGCAAATGTTTCACTTCCGATTTTCGCCTCGTTTATACTAAGTGAAATCTCACTTTGAAGGCTCATAAGGTCATCATATCGTGCTTCCTTCACTTCATCGTCTATCTGGTCGTCAAAGGAAAATGCCGGAGTGTCTTCCTCTCTTGAATAGGTAAACACACCCACCTTTTCAAGCCTTGCAGTTTTTAAAAACTCGTAAAGCTCTTTAAAATCTTCCTCTGTTTCACCGGGGAAACCTACTATAATGGATGTTCTTATAGAAAGATTAGCTATTCTTTCTCTTAATTTCGCCACAAGTGAGTAAATTTCCTCTTTTCTGCTTCGTCTGCCCATTTTCTTTAGCACATTATCGCTTACGTGCTGAAGTGGCATATCGAGGTATTTTACTATTTTGTCATTTGACGCTATCTCGTCTATAAGCTCATCTGTAATGTTTTCAGGATAGCAGTACTGAAGTCTTATCCACTCTATGCCGTCTATAGCCGATAATTCCTTTAAAAGCTTTACCAGGCTGTAATCAGACCCTTTTTCCTTGCCGTAGTACGCAGTGTCCTGTGCTACAAGTATCAGCTCCTTCACACCATTTTGGGCAAGATCTTTTGCTTCGGCTACAATGCTTTGTGGGTTTCGCGATTTATACTTTCCGCGAAGCTTTGGTATAATGCAGTACGTACAGAAATTGTCACAACCATCGGCAATCTTTAAATACGCCGTATGCGATGGCGTAGAAATCACACGCGGAAGGTCTTGTTCTATATGTGCATTGGCATCGCTTACCTGCGACGATTTTTCGCCATTTTCAAAATAGCTTACAATAGCATCCGCTATTAAATTATAGTCATTCACGCCGAGGATTATGTCAACCTCTGGCATTTCAGAAAGTATCTCTTCCTTGTATCTTTGTGCCATACAGCCTGTCACTATTAAAAGCGAGCATTTGTCCGCTTTATACTGTGCCATTTCAAGGATAGCATTTATAGACTCTTCCTTTGCACTGTCGATAAACGCACAGGTGTTTACTACTATTACGTCGGCTTCAGCTTCATTGGCTGTTATCTCAAATCCCTTATCCGACACAAGTGCAAGCATTATTTCGGTATCTGTCTGGTTTTTTGCACAGCCAAGCGATACAAAACCTATTTTTTTATTCAATATGTTCCCTACTTTCAGCGGCATATCTTATAACATCGTTTATAGTGGAAAACGAGAATCCCCTGGATGCAAGATATGCGGTGATTTTCTGTTTTATCTTGTAATCTGTTATATTCATCGATGCATATTTTGTGTTTATGATGTTAGCTATCTCGTCTAACGGCACTTCTTCGCACGTATCCAGTGCCTCACGTGTGATGCGTTCACTTACTCCCTTAAGCGAGAGTTCATAAGCAATCTTTTTGTCGCCCTTCATCTTCATTCGCGCGTCCTCAACATACATTTTAGCATATTCAAGGTCGTCTAAATAACCAAGCTCCAAAAACTCATCCGCAATAGCATCCACTATCACATCGTCAAAGCCTTTGTCTGAAAGCTTCGCCTTAAACTCATGCATTGAATACGGTCTCCTCGACAGCATATCGCCCGCCTTTGCACGAGCTTTGCCAAGGTTTGACTCAATATTGTATTTCCTTACATCTTCGCCCGTTATCTCCATACCGATTTTAAGCGACAGCCTGAGTGCGTCTATCTGCTCAAGTGAAAAGGAATACTCGCCGTCCACAAACACAGAAACTCTGTTTTTATTCTTTTTTTGAACATCGATGTCTGTAATCTTCATAAAAATTACTTCTTACCTGAAGGTAATTTTGCTCCCTCATCGATTTTTTGCATTATTTTAGCATAGATTTCTTCCATAACTTCAGGGTTTTCTATTAGATATTCCTTCGCCTTATCTCTGCCCTGACCGATACGTTCGCCCTCATAAGAGTACCACGCACCTGATTTATTTACTATGTCAAATATAGCGGCTATATCAAGGATATTGCCCTCTTTAGATATACCCTTACCAAACAGGATATCAAATTCAACCTCTTTAAACGGAGGTGCCATTTTGTTTTTAACTACTTTAACTCTTGTTCTGTTACCGATTATTTCAGAACCGTCCTTTATAGCCTCGCCTTTTCTTACGTCCATACGCACCGATGCGTAGAACTTAAGTGCTCTACCGCCTGTGGTAACCTCAGGTGAACCGTATATGACGCCAACCTTTTCACGAATCTGGTTGATAAAGATAGCGGCTGTATTTGATTTGTTTAGCACACCTGTTAATTTCCTAAGTGCCTGCGACATAAGTCTTGCATGAAGACCAACGTGTGAGTCACCCATAACGCCTGCGATTTCCGCCTTTGGCACTAGTGCCGCAACAGAGTCGATAACGATAACGTCTACCGCACCGCTTCTGGCAAGTGCTTCTACTATTTCAAGTGCCTGCTCACCGGTGTCAGGCTGTGAAACGATAAGGTTGTCCACATCAACGCCAAGATTTTTAGCATATACAGGGTCAAGTGCGTGCTCCGCATCGATAAACGCAACCTCGCCGCCCATTTTCTGTGCTTCAGCGATGATATGTAGTGATACTGTAGTTTTACCAGAGCTTTCAGGTCCGTATATCTCGGTAATTCTTCCGCGAGGAATACCGCCTATACCAAGGGCAAGGTCTATACCGATAGAGCCTGTAGGTATAACGTCAACCTTCATAACGGGTGCATTTCCAAGACGCATTATAGAGCCTGCACCAAAGTTCTTTTCTATCTGGCTAAGCGCCGCATCAAGTGCTGCACGCTTTCCTTCCTGAGTTTTTTCAACTGTTATTTCGTCTAACTTCTTCTCGTCTTTTGCCATAACAATCCTCCATTCTGCCGCTCCGCATTCGGCAAAAACATTTGTATACGCGGACATATATTTATACTTTAATTTTATAATAAACTGATAATAAAATCAAGGTGATTTTACATTTTAAAAACCTCTTCGGTTATAGCTTTTCGCACACCTCGTATGCTAGTCTTACGGCATTTTCCACAGTACTTTTTCTAACCTCTTCACGGTCTCCTGAAAATATAAACTTATGTGCTTCTACGCTTTTTTGGGTAGCTACGCCAATATAGACAAGTCCAACAGGTTTTTCCTCTGTTCCGCCGCCGGGACCGGCTATGCCTGTAACGGCTATACCTATGTCGGCATTTGCCTTCCTTCTCACGCCGTCTGCCATTTCGCGAGCTGTATTTTCACTTACTGCACCATACATTTCAAGGGTGATATGCGACACGCCGAGGTTTTTCTCCTTTGCCTCGTTACTGTATGTGATATAACCTTCGTTATACACGTTTGACGCACCCGACACGCTTGTGATACATCCGCCTATCATACCGCCTGTGCACGACTCGGCAGTTGCGATGGTCATATTTTTTTCGTTTAACTTTTCAACAAGCTTAGTTATCATAGCTCTATAACCTCGGTATTTTCCACTGCTTCGTTTATAAGTCTTTCGCAGTCAATGTGGCTCTGCGACATTTTAACCTTTTCAAGGATAGGCTTTGTGCTTGGGTGCTTTGGCACGAACACTGTACAGCAGTCCTCATAAGGAAGTATTGATGTTTCAAATGTACCAATCTCACGCGATACAACCACTATCTCTTCCTTATCCATACCTATAAGCGGTCTGAACACCGGCATATTTACGCTTTCGTTTGTAACCGCAAGCGCGCCAATGGTCTGACTTGCCACCTGACCAAGGCTTTCGCCTGTGATAAGCGCACCGCACTTGTTTTTCTGCGCGATTTTCTCTGCAATCTGCATCATAAATCTACGCATTACAAGTGTTAAATGCTCTTCCGGACATTTGTCGCGAATTTCAAGCTGTATATCTGTAAACGGAACGATATGCACTCGCATACCGCCCGAATATTCTGACACCATTTTAGCAAGAGTAAGCACCTTATCCTTTGCTCTCTCACTTGTGTACGGATAGCTGTAGAAATGTATAGCCTCAAGAGCCACACCACGTTTCGCTATCATATAACCTGCTACAGGCGAGTCAATACCACCTGAAAGCAAAAGTGCCGCCTTGCCATTTGTACCAACCGGCATACCGCCGGGGCCTTTTATTCTGCCTGTGTGGACAAATGCGTTGAAATCTCTTACCTCAACTACCACTGTCACGTCAGGGTTTTTAACATCAACCTTTAGATGATGGTATTTTTCAAGTATATTTCCGCCAAGCTCTGCACAAAGCTCGGGTGATTTAAGTGGAAATTTCTTATCCGAACGCTTTGCTTCCACCTTAAATGTCTTTGCATTTTTAAGCGTTTCACCAAGATTTTCAAGTGCACACTTTCTTATGCTTTCCATATTTTTCTCGGTCTTGTACGCAACCACTATCGACACTATGCCAAACACCTTTTTAAGACGTTCGATGATTTTTTCTATCTGGTCGTCCGAGTCAAGCGGTTCTATATAAATAGTCGCCTGTGCCTTTGATATCTTTGTTCTGCCCGTGCCGTTTATAGCGGTTTTGATATTTCCCACAAGGGCATACTCAAAGTTTGACCTGTTAAGACCTTTTAGTATTATTTCACCGTATTTTACAAGTATAAGTCTGTCCACTTTTTATCTCCTATCTTTTGCCCATTATTTTTCGAAGTAATGGTATTTCCTTCTTTAAAACTTCCATTGTATAATCAATATCTTCTATAGTATTTTCATACGAAAAGCTAAATCTTATTGCACTGTCTATAACGTCGTTTTTAAGGTTCATTTCCTTTAACACGTGGCTGAATTTCGCCTTCTTCGACGTACACGCAGAGCCTGTGGATACGTATATCCCTTTCGACTCAAGCACGTGGAGAAGCACCTCCGATTTCACACCGACAAATGACACGTTAAGTATATTTTCTATGCCACCCTCGGGTGAGTTTATACTAATGTTATCTATCTCGGAAAGCCTTTTTATAAAGTATTCCCTTATATTTGATATATGCTCCTTGTCAGCATCAAAATTTTTAAACTTTATCTCGCACGCCTTTGCAAATCCGCAGATGCCTGCCAGATTTTCTGTGCCGGAACGTAGGTTTTTCTCCTGATGACCGCCGTAGGTTACGGGGGCAATCTTTGTTTTATCCGCCACATAAAGAGCACCTACGCCGTTTGGACCATGAATTTTATGCGATGAAAGGCTTATCATATCAGCCTTTGTCTTTTTAACGTCTATCCTTACCTTGCCATAGCCCTGCACCGCGTCTATGTGAAGTGCGGCATTTGGCGAAAGCTCGCGGACAAGCTTTAAAAGTCCGTCAACGTCTGTTACAGCACCCGTTTCGTTATTCACCCACATAATGCTCACGAGGATGGTTTTATCGTTTAAAAGCGATTTAACCGAGTCAAGGCTCACGCTTCCATCGTCATTTAAGTCGGCATAGCACACGTCATATCCCTCTTCTTGGAGCACACCAAACGGCTCTGTTACCGCTGCGTGCTCGGCTTTGGTGGTGATAATGCGATTGCCTGCTCGTTTGTTTGCACGGGAATATCCAAGTATGGCTATGTTGTCACACTCTGTACCGCCCGAGGTAAAATATATCTCATTTTCATTTGCATTTATACTCTCGGCAATAACCCTTCTCGCATCCGTCATAGCATCCTCGGCTTTTTTGCCAAGACGGTGGAGCGACGATGGGTTTCCGTAATTATTCATCATTACATCGCACACAACGTCTGTAACCTCTTTGTAAGGCTTTGTTGTGGCACTGTTGTCAAAATATATTTCCAAAGTATTATACACCTCTTTTGTGTATCTTAATATCATTTTACTAAAGTTTGTGTCCCATAAAACGGACTCATTGTTTTGTGTAGAGCACCTATAAATCTAATTTGTAAACCAACATCCTCTTCAATATGATAGCTTTATCTGTTTTGGCATTTACCATTTCCGATGGCTTCCCCTTGAGGGGAAGCTGTCACTTTAGTGACTGATGAGGTGTTAATATTACTAAGTATATCTTTGCACACACTTTCAAAGTTTCTATTAACATCCAAATTCGAATATCTCAGCACCTTGATGCCTAAGGAAGTTAAATACTCTTCTCTTTTAGTATCTTTCTCCACACCTTTGTCCTCATAATGTTGAGAACCGTCCAATTCTATAGCCAACTTAGATATTGCAACATAAAAATCAACAATATATTTTCCAATCACTTTTTGCCTGTTGACAGTTACAGGCAAGGTTTTTAAAAAATCATACCAAAGATGCCTTTCTTCTTTAGTCATATTATTCCGTAATGTTTGTGCATTACCTGTTAACCTTGAATTTTTAGTCTTATTCATTTCCACCTCATCCGAGTTTGCTTCGCAAACCCACCTTCCCCTCAAGGGGAAGGCTTTAGTGTTTTATGCACATCCCACAAAACCTCGCCAAACGCAAGCACATTCATAATATTTCTCCTATTCAAAAGTCTGTTTAGTCTTTTATATATTTGTACGGAGTGCCTATAAACCCTGCCTGTGCAAAATCAGCGTGGTTGTTTCTGATGATATAATCAATATACGACATAACCACCTTTGCAAAAAGGAGGTATCCTGCAGGTGTCATATGACCCAGCCAGAATGTTTCTCTGAATTTTCGGTCAATTGGCGGAAAATATTTTCTAATATCAAGTGTATATACGTTTTTTGTCTTATCCGAAAATTTTCTTATAGCATCGCAAAATTCGTTTTCGCGCTGTCTTCTTTCATCTGTCTTATTATCAGCATCTGGCATGGTCATAAGAAATATTTTTGCATCTGGTTGCTTGCTCTTTAACATCTTCACAATCTGAGCAATATACGAAAGCATACTGCCATCACCCGGAACGTGTCCGTCCTTAACATTTATCTTTTCAGGGTCGCCAATCTCGTAACCGCGTGTAATATCATTTTGTCCGAGTGCTATTATATACGCCTGACAAATATTTTCAGGTTCATACACTCCGCATTTTGCGGCAAAGCTTTCGCAAAATTCCTTGGCGGTCATACCGCCTCTCGAGAAATTAAATACTTTATTTCCAAGTGTTCTCGCCATATACTGACCCCATGAATATTCATAAAAGTCGTGATATCCAACAATGCCTTCCTCATCCTTTGTTTCAAATTCACCTGAAGAAAGGCTGTCGCCTATGCATCCTATAGTACGAAATATTCCCGCAAAGCCTCCGTCTGTTACAAGGTTGTCAAGCGGTTTTTCATTTTCATTTACGTAAAATTTATTTACATCCACAGCAAAGCACCCCTTTTGTATTCTAACCATAAAATTATTTAAATAAAGGCGGCACGAAATAAGCCGCCAAGCCTTATTTAATTATACCACTACGGCACTCTAATTGCAAACATTATTTTGTAGCAATCATAGCTATAAGCATATCTAAAATGCTGTCGTTTTTTTCGGTTGCACTTACGTATTTGTTTATACTTGCGCTTTTTTCTATTACGTCCTCGTCACCTATTCTGCCAAACGAGAACACACCGTAACCGTACTTGTTGTTTCGTCCGCGTTTTCCCACCTGCTCGGTGTAAATGTTTAATAATAGTCGAATTTCATCGGGCGTCAGATACCTCCCGTAGCGGATAAGTCCTTTTGCCTGAAGTATGGCAACCGCACCCGTTATAATAGGTGTAGCCATTGAAGTACCGCTTAATGTGGCGTACCCTCCGTCGAGGTATGTGGAATATATATCCTTGCCCGCCGCGGAAATCTCTGCCGCCTTTCCCACCGAGCTGAAGTCTGTGATATGCTTGTTTACATCAACCGCCGTTACTGCGATTGTTTCGGGATAATTTGCAGGGTAGCCTATATTGTCAAACGCCTTTTCGCCCTCATTTCCTGCGGCACACACCATAGTGATGCCACGCCTCGACACCTCCGATACAAGTGCGGCATACTGTTTTGTGGTGGCAGGTGATGAAAAGGACATATTTATCACCTGAACCTTATTTTCCATAAGCCAGTTGATGCTTTTTATCACTGACGAAAACTCTGTTTTGCCGTCCTTGCCAAACGCCTTTGCCACGTACAAATCCGCCTTTGGTGCTACGCCTATTATGCCTATGTTGTTTTTCTCGGCGGCGATTATTCCTGCCACGTGCGTGCCATGACCGTTTTCGTCCTCTACGTTGTCGT
Organism: Clostridia bacterium; assembly: GCA_045540695.1. GTDB lineage: Bacteria > Bacillota > Clostridia > UMGS1810 > UMGS1810 > JAZQHR01. Next base: position 30,734 of record JAZQHR010000035.1, read on the forward strand.
GACCCGTGCCCGTAAAATCAGCACACTTTTTTATTCGCTTTTTTAGGTCGGGGTGGTCGGTGTCGATACCTGTGTCGATAATGCCTACCCTCACACCTTCACCCATTGTTTCGCTCCACTCAAGCGGTGCTCCTACCATTTTCACGCCATAATCTATTATTTCACCGGGTTTTGTGCCCGATACCGATATTACTTTATAATTACTTAACGATATATACATAAATAAACCCCTCCATATACATAATATGCAGGGGTTTTAATTATGCTCTATTTCTCATTTTTGATAAAAATGCGGTTGTTACTACCATTGCTATTGGGAAAACTATAGTTGAGAGTATGCCTATTTTAAGCGTTATCTCGTCGGTGTTTCCGCTTGTAAATATGCCTGACAGAAGGTTTGCCGTATCACCCGATGCACCTGCTACAATGCCAACCATTGTAGGTCCGAGCGAGCAACCTATATCGCCAAAAAGGGCAAGCATTGAATACATTGACGTACCGCCATTAGGACAGTATTTTGCAGCCAGTGCCACTACGCCAGGCCACATAATTCCTACCGAAAGTCCGCACAGTCCGCAGCCAAGAAGGGATATAACGGGAACAGGTGAAAACACCACTATCACATAGCTTACCACGCATAGACACGCACTAAGCATAATAAATTTTCTAAGGTTCATTCCGTGATTTGCCTTGGCATAATACACTCTCGATATGCCCATAAGAATTGCAAAGAGGCACGGGCCAAGTATATCACCCATTGATTTTGACACGCCAAGTCCCGCTTCTGCAAAAAGCGATGCCCACTGCGATATAGCCTGCTCCGAAACGCCTGCACATATCATAAGCACCAAAAGCACCCAGAACACCTTTGTTTTAAAAAGTCCTGCAAAGGACAGCTTTTCATCACCTGGTTTAGGGCTGACGATTGGCGTTTTTGAAAATACAATCGCATTTGTAACGGGCACTATCGCCCAAAGAGCTGTCAGCACCCTCCAGTTTTCCACTCCAAACACCGTAAAGAAAACCGTAGACAACACAACCGTAGCCACAAGTCCCCACGAATAAAACGAGTGAAGCATACTTAAATCGGACGAATGAATATCCATTGGGAGCGACTCGACAATGGGATTTCCCACAACCTCTATAAGTCCTCCGCCAATGCCAAGAAATACTGTTGCAAGGATTATACCCATATACGCACTAGGCATTATTTCGGGAAACACGCCAAGTCCTACAAGTCCAAGTGCAGCGAAAAGCTGTGACAACACTGCCGCTAATCTGTAGCCTATTTTATCCACAAAAAGAGCCGATGACATATCAACAATCATCTGTATGACAAAGTTACATGTAACAAGCATGCCTATCTGCGCAAGCGTTATATTAAACTGGTTTTGAAATGTCAAAAATAAAAGCGGTGATAAATTTATAACTATAGCCTGAACTCCAAAGCCTGTGCAAGCCGCATAAAATGTAGTTTTTGGTGTCATTTTCATATTATCACTCCTGAAATGTTTACAAAGTGTTTAATATATATTATCAATTTTTCGTAAACTTTGCAACCACATATTAAACTTAATCTAAAAATTATACGTAATTACCGCAAAATATTATCGAAATTGTTATATTAGAGCATTGACTAACTGGTAAGATTAACGTATAATTTTTCTAACAGTAGTTTTCAAAGGAGAGTTTAACTATGAAGATAAAAACTATAGGAAACCCCGAAATAATAATGCACAATCCTGCAAGTATGCACAACTATTTTGCGTGGCCAAGCGTGGCAAGGTTAAAAGACGGTAAGATTGCCATCGCTTGCTCGGGACTTAGACTATCACATGTATGCCCATTTGGTAAGGCATTGATGATTACATCTGATGACGAGGGAAACACATACTCACCTATGCAGATTGTAATGGATACTATACTTGATGACCGTGATGCAGGACTTACACCATTTGGCGAAAATGGTCTTATAGTTACATCGTTCAACCACCCTACACAAAGGCTTCGTGATTTGTGCGTAGGTACAGACGAGCAGAAAAAATATATGAATGCGTACATGGATATGATTACTCCTGAAATGGAAAAAGGCGTTCAGGGTTCCACTTACCGCGTAAGCTATGACAACGGAAAAACATGGGATATGAAAGATAACATTATCTACACCAATCCCAATTTTACAGACAATTTTGATACACGTATGAGGCGCTGGGATATGGGATATCCTGCTACTGTTGAGCTTGATGACGGAAGTTTACTTACTGTATTCTACATACATCCTACAGAAGAAGCACCGGCTGTAATAATGCAGCAAAAGTGGAGCTTTTGAAAAATAACAAAAATTAACCAAATACAAATAAAAAAGGTTGATTATGTTTCATAATCAACCTTTTAATATTATTTAAGCTTTTCTTCGAATACCTTTATCCATTCTTCTGCTATTAGTCCGTGTCCTGCTATAGACGGATGCACTCCGTCACCTGTCCAGTATGAAATCGGAGCATACTTACACGCATCATCAAATATCGGCTGAAGGCTTATGCATGGAAGATTAAATTTATCAGCAATCTTTCTTACTATATCCGCATTTGTAGCAACACCTTTTTTAAACCTTTCCAATCTGTCAGGAACTTCTTCGGTGTTTTCGGTAGCTGTTCCTTCAAGCACAAAAGGTGCTATAAGCATAATCTTTATGTCAGGAAGTGCTTCATAAATTTCTTCCAAAAGCATAGTATATATCTTTTCAAATTTATGTGGTGCTACGCCGTTTTGCGAGCCTATCTCATGCCAAACGTCATTTACGCCTATATAAAGGCTCATATAATCAGGCTTAAGGTTTATAATGTCAGATTTAATACGTGCGTAAACATCCACTATTCTGTTTCCGCTTATACCACGGTTTATATAGTTGTATTCGCCCTTATACTTTGCTGACAGGTTTGCAGAAACCACACCAGCATATCCCGGTGCCAAAAATCCCGGTGCAAGATTTACCGGAAACGGATGGTTTTCCCTAACTCTGCAAACATCTGTTATAGAATCTCCTTGAAAAAGTATTGTTTTCATTATGTATCTCCCCCTATTTTATAATTAAAGTTTCGCCCGCTTTAACACTCATTATCTCGTCATCAGATGTAAACCAAACCTCTTGCGATGATGGATTATACACCATCTTTTCATCAGCCGAGATAACAAGGCTTCTCTGTGCTTTTATGTACTCATATATTTCCATATTGGTAGCATACCATATATCATTGCGTCCTGATACTATCTTACAAAATTCCTCTATTAAATCCCAGTTATCGTCATTGTTAAACTCATAGCTGTGACCCCATACGTAAAGTATTCTGGCGCCTGCACGGTACTTGTCGATACCGTCTATAAATTTCTTTCCGTATTCAAGACATTCTCTGTGATGACAAGTTGGGTGCCATTTCATAAAGTCGTGAGGCAAGTCAAACGGTCTTTCGTTCTTGTGCGTAGTTCTCGAATAAACTATTCCACACGATTTTAAAACCGCAATAGCTTCATCGGAATATCTTCCGTTTGCATAGCTCATACCATACACCGGGTAACCTGCCCTTTTTTCAAGCTCGCGTCTGTCCTCCAGTATCTCGTTACAAAGTGTGATGTTTGACACGCCATTTACGCTTAAATGATTTTTTCCATGACACGAAATCTCGTGACCTTTGTATATACTAAGATCAGGGTATTTGTGAGTAATATTATTTTCCCTGCCAAACCATGCAGTTGGAAGGTGGAAAGTACCCTTCATACCGTACTTATTGAAAATACCAATAAGTCTTTCGTCAAATTCACGTCCATCATCATAGCTAAGTGTGATGGCATCACGCTTTCCGCCTTTAAACACATCAAATCTAATCATAGCTATTCCTCCAAAAATTATATATCAAGGTAATTTTATCATAGTTAAAACTCAAGTGCAATAGCATATAACATTTAAGTTGATTTTTTTGTAAAGGATATCAAAAAAACGCATTTTAAAATATTACGCGAGCAAAATGAACCACCAAGATTTTTTTGGTTTAAATTTGCTCGCTTTTTGATAAAAGTATTGAAAATACGCTCAAAAAATTTTAAAATAAGTTTATAAAATAAATTAAAAGGCAGTGGTATTATGGATTCAATTGATAAAGAGATAATAAAATTATTGGCAAAAAACTCAAATACAACCTCTACCGATATAGCTTCGGCGGTTAATCTGTCCATTCCTGCAGTAAACAAAAGGATATTGAAGCTTGAGAAGGACGGCATCATAAAACAGTACACGCTGATATCTGACAGAAACAAAATTGGAAAGCCCGTTATGGCATTTATCTTCCTTGTTATGAAGTACGGCGAGGGCGTTGAGCAAATCCTTGAATTTATACAAAACGACATTGACGTGCTCGAATGTCACGCCATCACAGGCGAATATGACTATATAATCAAGGTTTGCGCGAAAAGTGTGGAGGATTTGGAAGAAAAGCTTTTGACATTCAAAAAGCAAAACGGCGTGATAAAAAGCCACACTATGCTATCCCTTATGGAACACAAATTCAAAACGTCAGTTTTGCCTGATATGGACAAGGAGAAATGATTATGACAGATAATGAATTATATTCGTACGCAGTAGACATCAGAAGGCAACTACATATGTATCCCGAGGTGGGATTTGAGCTACCAAAAACTACTGCTTTGGTGGTGGGTGAACTTGAAAAGATGGGCATAACTCCTGACCTTTCTTACGGAAAATGCTCTGTAGTAGCGGACATTGGACAGGGTGAAAAGCTTATTGCCCTTCGTGCAGATATGGACGCACTTCCTGTTGAAGAAAAAACCGACCTGCCTTACAAATCTAAAATTCCCGGGCAGATGCATGCCTGCGGTCACGATTCGCATACGGCAATACTTCTGAGCGTGGCAAAGTATCTTAAAGAGCATGAGTCAGAGCTTAAATGCCGCGTACGATTCATATTCCAGCCCAGTGAGGAGGGTGCCATCAGCGGAGCAAAAATGATGGTTGAAAGTGGCGTTATGGACGACGTTGACCATATACTTTGCACACATTGTGATAATGCGATGGATACAGGAAGCATAGGAATATGTTATGGTGATTATATGGCAGCATGTATTCCCGCAACTATCACATTTTTAGGCAGAACTTCGCATGCTGCCTTGCCGCAATACGGAATAGATGCTGTAGCAATGGCTGTGGAAGCATATGGTGAAATGAAATCTATGGTTAAAAAAGAAGCAGGTGAATTGAAATATATCTGGTCTGTTGGAAGCTTTAATGGCGGACATGTGCATAATGTAATTGCTGACAGATGTAAAATGGACATATCTTTTAGATTTTATGACATGGATTTTGCAAAGTGTGTTGAGAAAAAAGCAAAAGAAATATGCAGGGACATAGCAAAAAAATATGGTGGCGAGGTTGAATTTGTTTGGGAAATGAGTACAGGCCCTGTATATAATGATATTGAAATCACAGGTAATTTTGAAGACCTGATGAAGAAAAATGGATTAAATGTTTGCGCTATGCCCCAAAGGATGAGCTCGGAAGATTTTGGGTGGTTTCTTGAAAAAGCAAAGGGAATGATTTTCAGATTTGGAACAAGAAACGAGAATAAGGGCTGTACTGCCTTGGCTCACAGAAACGATTTCAAGATAGATGAAGATGGAATGAAATCAGCAATTGAAGCATTTATTATCTATGCAATTAATTGTAAATAAGGAAACGAGGATAGGATTATGAATTTAGTGGGACAGTTGTTTGGCGGTTTAGCGGTTGTATTGGGATTTGTTACATATCAGGTCAAATCGGCAAAAAATATTATTTGGGTTCAGATGACTACGGCATTGGTTTTTTGTATTCATTATGTTTTAATCGGTGCAATATCTGCATGTGCATTAAATGCCGTTGTGGTTGTTCGTAATTTGGTTTATGCCAATCGTGATAAGAAAATATTTTCCGGCAAGGCCGTGCCGGTTATTTTTGCTTTAATTATGGCAACTACAGGTTTTATTTCGTGGCAGAATACATACTCATTGTTTGTTATTGCAGGACAGGTTATCAACACAATAGCGCTGTCATTTAAGAATTCGCAAAATATAAGAAAAAGTATTCTTATCTCATCACCGCTTGTATTGATATATGATGTCTTCATGTGTTCAATAGGAGGAATAATTTACGAATCTATTGTAATCATTTCCTCAGTGATTGGTATTATAAGATACCGGAGAGTTGATTAAGAAGGATTAGGAGATGCTAATTTGAGAAAAAATTTATTGCCTGAAGAAGGTCGTTTTTACAAAGCAAATTTACATTGTCATTCAAATTTATCTGATGGTTATTTAAGTCCAAGTGAATTGAAAGAATTATACAAATCACATGGATATTCTGTTTTGGCATATACTGACCACGATATGTTTATTCCGCATCACGAACTCACTGACGAAACTTTTGTTGCATTAGCCGGATTTGAAGCAGCATTTAATGAAAACAGTCAATACCCGGGGAATAAAAAATTAAAATCATGTCATATATGTTGCATAGCGGGAACACAGGATATTAAATATCATCCTGCATGGAATGAAAGATATGCTTATGTTGGCAATGCTAAGGAGAATAGAAGTAAGGTTGAATTTGACAAATCAGAGTCCTTTTTTGAAAGAGAATATACACCTGAATGTATCAGTCTTATGGCAAAAATAGCAAGAGAGCAGGGATTCTTTGTCACATATAATCATCCGGAATGGACAATGGAAACCTGTGAGCAGTTTACGAAATACAGAAATTTACATGCCATGGAGATTTTTAATACTCATGACGATAAGCAGGGATACCCTGCATATACGATTAATGCCTATGATGATATGCTAAGAAGCGGGAACAGTATATATGCAATAGCCACTGATGATAATCACAATAAGTATCCCGCAGAGACGGCAAAATGCGATAGTTTTGGCGGATATGTTATGATTAAAGCTAATGAGTTAAAATACAATTCGATAGCCGATGCACTTTTCAAGGGTAATTTTTATTCAAGCATGGGACCCGAAATATACGAATTATATGTAGAAAATAATCAGATTTATATTTCTTGCTCGGAAGCTGTAAAAATCACTGTAAACAAGGGCGTCCGCCGTTCAGAAGCCGTTTTGGCTGAGTACGGTGAAGTGGTTACAGAAGCAAGCTTTAAATTTGAGGACGATGATATATATATCAGAATAACCGTCGTTGACAAATATGGACGATGTGCAAACACAAACGCATATTTTATTTAATTAAGGAGGGAACAAAATGGAAAATAAACTTATTGTTGTTTCAGTTGATGCTTTGGTTTTTGAAGATATAGAATATTTGAAGACAAAACCGAATTTTCGGTTTATTATAGAAAACGGCTCGATGGTAGAACGTATGCATAGCGTTTATCCGTCACTTACTTATCCATGCCATGTAACAATGGCAACAGGATGTTATCCGGACAAGCATGGAGTTATTAATAACTATATGTTTGAGCTTAAAGAAAGTCCGGCATGGCAGTTTGGACACGAAATTGTTAAGTGTGAAGATATATTGGACAGATGTAAAAAAGCAGGATTAAAAACAGCATCAGTTGCATGGCCTGTGTCAGGTAATCATCGGAGTGTCGATTATCTTGTTAATGAATGTTGGCCGCAGGAAGGTTCGGATGAAGAAGTCTTTAGAAATACATTTGTTGAAAATGGTACACCAAAATGGCTGTTTGATGAGGTGGTCAAGAAGTATTTACACATGAGAGTCCTACGTAAACACCCCGAGACAGCATATTTTAGTACAAGTGTTGCGGCAGAGATTATACGAAAATATAAACCGGATATTCTCATGCTTCATGTAGCAAACATAGATAATTATCGTCATAAAAGCGGTGTATTTTCTGAACTTGTAACAAAAGGGTTGGATGAAGCAGATAATATGCTTGGGATGATTATAGGTGCTGTAAAGGACGCAGGTGTATTTGAAGAAACAAATTTCGTTATAACCTCAGACCATGGGCAGATAAATAAAACACGACATATAAACTTAAATTGCCTTTTTGCCCAAAATGGCTTGATTCAGACAGATTCTGATGGAGAAATTACAGATTGGAGCGCATGGAGCCAGTCTTCGGGAATGAGTGCCCAGATTTATCTCAAGAATCCAAATGATGAAAAGAATTATGGTTGCGTTTATAATCTTTTGAAAGAAAAGTGTAAAGAAGGCCTTTGGGGAATTTCTGCAGTTTATACAAAAGAAGAATTTAATAAAATGCATCTTGATGGTGAATTCAGCTTTATGGTGGAAACAGACGGATATACCGCGTTCAAAAATGATTGGAAAAATACTCCGGCGGTAAATCTCCCACTTACAAATTGTGGATGTGTCGGAGCAGAACATGGTTTCCACCCGGATAAAGGGCCCAGACCTCCATTTATAGCATATGGTCCTGATATCTTAAGGGGTGTTGTTCTGCCTGAAGCAGAGCTTGTAAATGGTGCACCCACATATGCAAAAATTATGGGGGTAAATTTACCCGATGCAGACGGCAGGGCTTTAACAGAACTGCTTAAAAACATATAAAAGGAGAGAGAATATGATAAGTAGGAATATCTTAAGCACAGCGGCTAAAAACGCTATGCCTTCAGGTGTACGGCATATGTTTGAGCTTGCAAAAAACTACGACGATTCTATAAACCTTACTCTTGGTGAGCCTGGTTTTACCGCACCCGAGCACATTATCGAGGCGGGAATACAGGGACTAAGAGATAAGAAAACAAAATACACACCAAACGCAGGTATAAAGGAGCTTCGCGATGCTATTGCCTACAAGCTCGAAAAGGAAAACGGCATTAAATGCGACCCTGATAAAAACCTTATAGTTACTGCAGGTGCTACACAGGCACTTATGCTTGCTATGGTTACACTTGTTAACCCAGGTGACGAAGTAATAATACAAGGACCTAACTGGCCTGATTACCGCGGACAGATTGATATGGTAAATGCCAAAACAGTTTATGCAAAGGTTGATGAGAAAAACGATTTTAAGATGACGGCAGATGTAATTGAGCCGCTTATCACCGACAAAACCAAGCTTATAATCATAAATTCACCTTCTAACCCAACAGGCGGTGTACTTGATTGGGAAGATTTACTTGAAATAGCAGAGCTTGTGAAAAAGCACAAAATATTTATCATATCTGACGAGCCATACGAACACCTTGTTTATGACGGATTTAAACAGAGAAGCCTTGCATCTATACCTGGAATAGAGGACTATGTACTTACTATCAACAGTTTTTCAAAAACCTTTGCCATGACAGGATTTCGTGTTGGATATATATGTGCAAACGAAACTATTATGTCAAACCTTATAAAATTGCACGAAAATATGATAGCCAGCATTCCCGAACCTATGCAGCTCGCAGCGGTTGAAGCTATATACAACGGAAAATCTGATGTTGACGAGATGGTTAAATATTACGACAGAAACAGACATCTTATAGTTGACGGATTAAACGAGATAAACGGATTTTCGTGTCAGTGTCCAAAGGGTGCGTTCTATGTATTTCCAAACATAACAGGCTTTGGTATGGACTCGGTAAAAACCGCTGAATACATACTCGAAAAAACTCACGTAGTTACTGCACCCGGAAGTGCGTTCGGGCCTGACGGTGAAGGCTACATACGAATATGCTACGCTTCAAAATACGAAGACATAGCCGAAGCACTAAATCGAATGAAAAAGGCATTTGGCACTAAAGGAGAATAAAATTAACTCAACTTTATAAATCAAAAAAACAGTCGATTGAATTTTCAATCGACTGTTTTAATATTCGTATTAAACTATATCTTATAGTTCAGCGAAGTATTTGATTGTTCTAACCATCTGGCTAGTGTATGAGTTTTCATTGTCATACCAAGAAACAACCTGTACTTCATATAGGTCGTCAGCTACTTTAGAAACCATAGTCTGAGTAGCATCGAATAGTGAACCGTAAGTGATACCGATAACGTCTGAAGATACGATCTGGTCTTCATTGTAACCGAATGAATCAGAAGCAGCAGCTTTCATAGCAGCGTTGATACCTTCTTTAGTTACGTCTTTACCTTTAACTACAGCAGTAAGGATAGTAGTAGAACCAGTTGGAACTGGAACTCTCTGTGCAGAACCGATAAGTTTGCCGTTTAGTTCAGGGATAACTAGACCGATAGCTTTTGCAGCACCAGTAGAGTTAGGAACGATGTTAACAGCACCTGCTCTAGCACGTCTGAAGTCGCCTTTTCTGTGTGGACCGTCAAGAATCATCTGGTCACCAGTGTAAGCGTGGATTGTAGACATGATACCTGACTGAATTTCTGCATAATCGTTAAGAGCTTTAGCCATTGGAGCCAAGCAGTTTGTAGTACAAGAAGCAGCAGAAATAATATTGTCTTCTTTAGAAAGAGTGTTTTCGTTTACGCTGAAAACGATAGTTGGAAGGTCGTTACCTGCTGGAGCAGAAATAACAACTTTCTTAGCACCGGCATCGATATGAGCCTGGCTCTTTTCTTTTGAGCAGTAGAAACCAGTACATTCTAGTACTACATCTACGCCGATTTCGCCCCAAGGAAGATCCTTAGCGTCTTTTTCTGCATAGATTTTGATTTCTTTACCGTCAACTACGATAGCACCTTCTTTAACAGATACGCTTTTGCCGTATCTACCCTGAGAAGAATCGTATTTTAGTAGGTGTGCAAGCATATCAGGGCTTGTAAGGTCGTTGATAGCAACTACTTCATAACCCTCTGCACCAAACATCTGTCTGAACGCAAGTCTACCTATACGTCCAAAACCGTTAATAGCAACTTTAACTGCCATTTTTATTTCCTCCTTTTAATTAGAACATTTAAAATTACATACATATACTTTATCACAATTGGATATTTTATGCAATAGTTACGTTAAAAGATTAACGCATTTTTCACATTTTTTTAGAAATTTGCACTCTCTTTTGTGCAAAATTACATTATTTTACCATTGTTACCTTCTTCATAACAACTCTTTCAAACGGCACACCATAGTAGTCAGTGTCCATTTTAGCAATCTCGTCAGCTACTTCCATACCCTCGGTTACTCTACCGAACGCCGCATAGCTACCGTTTAGATGCGGTGAATTTTCAAGCACTATAAAGAACTGGCTTGATGCAGAGTCAAAATCACTTGATCTTGCCATAGACACTACTCCACGCTCGTGCAAAAGGTCGTTTTTAATACCGTTTAATTCAAACTCGCCTACTATATTTTCACTTGAACCGCCTGTGCCGTCACCCTTAGGGTCACCGCCCTGGATAACGAAATCAGGAACTATTCTGTGGAAAGTAAGTCCGTCATAAAATCCACTTTCTACAAGCTTTACAAAGTTTTTAACAGTCTTTGGTGCTACATCCGGATAAAGTTCCATAGTGATATTTTTTCCATTTTCAAATTCGATATTCACTTTTGGATTTGTCTTTTCGCCGCATCCGCCTGAGCACGCCAAAAGTGATGAACAAAGAATAAGCGATACTACTTTTTTAAGTTTCATATATATCCTCCTTTTTAAAATTATCTTTTATGTTTTTTCGTACAAAATTTATTATACATATTTTTTAAAATTTTTGCAATAGTATTTTTTCCAAACCTATACATATTACCCATATATTGATGGTTGATATACTTTTGGATATACGATATCATATACACGTGGCCGACAGACAAACTGATATGGTCACACATTTACCACAGGTGACTGCTTCTTTTGAACATGGAGCAGCAGACAAAGTATACAAGGAGGAATAGTTAATGTTCAAATTCAAACGTTTAGTTTCAACACTAATGGCAGTAACGATGTCTTTCACGATTGCGACAACTTCTGTCTTTGCGTCAGTAGCAAGTGACGTAGCAGACACAAAATTTGAAGAAGCTGCCGAGGTACTGGGTATACTTGACATAATGGTTGGTGACGCTGAATCGGGTAATTTCAGACCCGACGACTCAATAAGACGTTCAGAGGCAGCCAAGGTTGCAGTGGCTCTTCTTGGTCTTACAGATGTAGCAGAATCAAACAAAGGTGCTACTAAATATCCCGATGTGGTTTCAAATCACTGGGCAAATGGTTTTATAAATATTGCCACAGGTCAGGGTCTTGTAGAAGGTGATGACGTAGGCACATTTAGACCGGACGATTCAATTTCTTATGCCGAAGCGGTAACAATTATGGTACGTGCTCTTGGCTTTGAACCTGCCGCAAAATCAAAAGGCGGGTTCCCTACAGGATACCTTGTAGTAGGTAATGACATTGGTCTTACAAAAGGCGTATCAGGCTCATCTGACACACCTATATCAAGAGGTAATGTAGCTCAGCTTGCATTTAACGCTCTTACCATCAAAATGATGGAGCAGGTTGGTTTTGGTAACGACATAAACTACGAGGTTGTAGACAAAACTATCCTTGAAACAAAGCTTGACGTAGAGAAAATCGAAGGTCAGGTAACAGCCGTTGGAACATCATCAATAGATGGTTCATCACTTAAAGACGGTCAGATAAAAATCGCAGGTAATGTATACGATACAGCAGAAGCAGACGTAAGACAGGTACTAGGTTTTACAGTTAATGCATATATCAAAGAAAACAATGCCGGCGAAAAAGAACTTTTACTTGCAAGACCTGTAGATGGCAAAAACTCTGCAGTAACTGTTAATGCAGAAGACATTCACGAAATAGTAAATGAAACTTCTCTAAAAACACTTTCTTACTGGAAGGATGCAAATGCAAAAGTTCCTACAAAGCTAAACATTAAAACAGATGCTAACGTAATGTACAATGGTAAAACAGGTGCATTTACAGATTTCAAGAAAATCACAGACGGAAGCATTTCAGTTCTTGATACCGAAAACGATGGAATATACGATGTGGTTTTTGTAAATGAAACTGTTAACTATGTAGTAGAAGAGGTATCAGTACAGAATCACAAAATAGTAGATAAATACGGTCTTAAAACACTTGTCCTTGACCCTGAAAACGAAAACATTTCGTTTGTAATATACAAGGGCAGTGATAAGATAGACATCTCCGACCTTAACGAGTGGGATGTAATTACGGTGACTCAAAGTAAGGACGGGGAAGTAATTTATCTTGAGGTTACAAATGACAAGGTAACAGGTAAGGTTACCGAGATTGATGATAAACACTACTATATCGATGGCGAGCCTTACAAAAAAGCAGGTAACTACACTGAAAAAATCGAACTTCACGATGAAGGTACTTTCTACCTTGATATATTCGGTAAAATCGCAGCGGTAGACTCTACTACTGCTATCAGTTCAAACTACGCTTATCTGGTAGATATCGGTATGAGCACAGGCATTGACAAGACTCTAAGCCTTAAGCTTTTCACTATGGATGGTGAAACAAAAGTATTTGATGCTGCAAACAAAGTTACTGTCAACGGTAAATCAGGTCTTGATGCAGCAGCTGCACTTAGCGAAATCGGTTCAAAGGGTAAACTTATAACTTTTGAAACAAATGCCGATGGTAAGGTTTACAGAGTAGATACTGCTACAGCTACTTCAGGTGCAGTAAACGAAGATAAATTCTCACTAAACATTGACGCTAAAGATGCTGTATACAAAGCGGCTTCAGGCAAGCTTGTAACAAGCATGGGAAGCGTAAATGTAACAAAAGATACAGTAGTATTTGATATTCCTGCAGGCGTAACTGATTCAGACAAGTACGCTGTAAGAAACGGTTCATTCTTCCAGGACGAAGATAAATACGATGTAAGAGTATTTGATATGCAGGAGGATATGACTGCGAAAGCGATTATCGTAACAAACTCTACAGGAAATGCAAATGAGGAATCTTCAATCCTAGTGGTTGACAGAATCACTCAGCTTAAGAATGAAGATGGTATGAATATAGAAAAACTGTACGCATACGAAAACGGCAAGCTTGTAACTTATGTTACAGCTGAAAGCAAAGTCCTTGTAAAAGGCTCAGCTTCTCTTGAGCAGGGCGATATCATCCAGATAAAAACAAATGCTGCTGATGAAATCACAGCTATAAACGTACTGTTTGATATAGATACAAAGGGTACTGAAGCTGAAACTAAGGTTTCAGACGATATGACCACTTACTATGGTAAGGTTGTTAAGAAATTTGCCGGCTCGTTCAACCTACAGGTTGGCTCAGGTGCAATTCACAACTTCACAACTGAAGGTATAGATATCTACAGTGTAGATACTACAAAGACTAACAACCAGATTACTGTAACAGATGCAGGTGATATCCAGAAATACGATTCTGACGATGGCTCACTGGTATTTGTAAGAGTATACAAAGATGTTGTTAAAGAGATTGTTATTATAAAATAATAACACATCTTACAAAGATGGAGTTTGGTTACAAAAAGACTTTCTCGAAAGAGAAATTCTTTTTTGGGTCCATGGCATCTATGGTCGGGAGAAAAAGCCCTCCTTGCCTAAAGGAGGGGGGACCGCTTTAGCGGTGGGAGGATTTCTAAGATGTCCATTAAGTAGTACGGAATTGCAAACATCTATTAACACTATAAGATATAAGTGTTTATCTCACTTTTAAAGTTTAATTAACTTTTCTTTTTTTCAGGGGCTTGGGCAGCAAAGCCCCTAACAACCCCTGCCGCACCTATTGATGAATTTCAAGAAAATATCAAGACTCATTTTTAAAAATTTAACTGCACGTGCAAACTCGGGAACGTAAGCTTAGTTTACATTAAAATTCATCTGTTCCCTCGGGTTGCACTAAAAAAGTCAGGCAATACTAAAAAACTTAAGCCTGACTTTTTTACAATTAATTTTTAAAAATATCGTTTGAATTTTCTAAGAATTTCATCAAATGGTGTTTTTACGCTCGACTGATTGTTTGTGGTTAAACTTATAAAGCTTACTGTTTTATTAAGAATCGCATTATAGTGGTTTATTTAAAATCCCATTTTCTTAACTACAACCTTGGCAAGAAGCTTTGAGCCTTCCTCGCCGTAGTGTACCCAATCAGAATGAAGGCTGTTATCAAACGCCTTTGCTATGCTGTTTAAGTCATTTACCTCAACACCTAGTCTGTTCATAAGCTCGGTTGCTGCGGCATTGTATTTGTCGATATCCGAATTGTATCTGAAAAAATCAGGATTTCCCCACTCCTCTATTACAGGTGTGGAATTTGCAAATATTATTTTTGCATTTGGGAAAAGCTTTTTTAGCTTATTGTACACCCTTTCAAGAAATGTCACATACACATCGATAGGTGTAAGTGGCTCGTCGCCGTGAAGTCTTAACACGTCCCAAAGTCCGTTATTCCAATGGATAATATCTATCTTTTCGCAGTCAAGTTTTGACGCCCAATCGTACAGGTATCTTAATGTATACTGTGCAAAACGGCAGTTTTCATCAGGAGCAAAAACCTCAGCTTTTCCTTCTAACATTTCCTTAACATATATGCCGTAGCCAGGGCTGTTTGGCGGTGCACCAAATCTTATGGAATCGCCTATTAAAAGTATTTTTTTCATATAAAAATCATTCCTTTGTTATGTTTTAGTATATTTTAGAGTTTATTGATAATTTTGTCAATCACATACCGATAAAATCATTTGTTTCGTTAAAAAGCTTATCATAATCAAGCTCTTTTGCTTTTATACCAAGCACTTTTTCTATGCAACCTATAACCTGATTTGTAATAACTCTTGTGCCATCTTTTGTATAATAGTGTGTCAAATCAGAATGATATTCCACAGGACAGTTTACCATAGTAGTATACAAGTCGTTTATCTCGCCGCCGTATTTTTTAACTATTTCTGTTGCAGCCTTGTTATATGCCTCTGTATCGGCATTATATCTTTTACACGAAGTAAATAGTTCCTCCTGAACAGGTGTCGATGTGGCAAATATCATTTTTGCTTTTGGGAAATGTATTTTTATAATATTGCATAGTCTTTCGATATTTTTCTTGTACTCATCTATAGACACAAGATGCTCTCCATCAAACATCACAAGGTCATCCCAAAGTCCTGCATTCCAATGTACCAAATCGACATTTTCATCAAGTTCAAGTGATTTTTTCCAATTGCCCAGATGTCTTATGATATATGTGGTAAATCTGCAGTTATCCGAAGGATAATACACCTCTGCCACTCCGTCAAATGCTATTTTAGTACACGCATCATATCCCATTCTTATAGAATCACCTATTAAAAGTATTTTTTTCATTATGCTTATCCCCTTTACATTGCATTTTCTGCTTGTTTTATAAATGCATCCTGTTCTGCTTTTGAAAGGTTTACAAAATACGCATTCCAACCGCACACACGAACCTGAAGAGTTGAATATTTTTCAGGGTATTTTTGTGCTTCTTTAAGTATTTCAGGGTTAAATACATTGCCGTGCATTGCAAGTCCGCCCTTGTTCATATAAGTTTTAAGTATTCCGTAAAACGCGTCCAGTCCATCTTCGCCTGACACAGCCGACGGATGAAGCACAACATCAAGCACCGTACCGTTAGGAAACTTAGAGTGGTCAATCTTGGTTACGGAATTTATAAGTGCAGTTACGCCGTTTTTATCCATGGCAGTTGACGCACATAGGTTTTTTGAAAGAGGCTCGCCCGCATATCTTCCGTCAGGGGTTGCCATAGTCTTTTCACCGATTGGGAAGCCTCTGTCGATTGAGAAGCACGATGCTTTAAACACTCCGCCTCTGCCGTTTGGTCTGTTGTTTGTAAGTGATGCACAAAAGTCTGTGATGTCCTTTGTAATCTCATCTGCCACAGGGTTGTTATTACCGTATTTTTCAGGCATATTTCTGACTATTGCTCTTAATTTTTCGTTACCTTCCCAGTTGTTTTTAAGAATTTCACACATTTCATCGAATGTGACAATTTTATCTTCGAAAACTATCTTCTTAACAGCAGTCATAGAGTCGACAAGTGTAGCTATAAAGTAGTAGTACATAGAGCTGTTGTTGTACTTTGCACCGCCCTCATATACGTCTATGCCCTGCTCAATGCTGTCGTCATACATAGCTGAATGTATAGGGTCAGGGAAAATCTCGTCATAATGCTTTTCTATCTCGGTTATGTAGTGCATACTTCTTTGAGCCATACACTCAATCTGCACTTTTACCGCACGCACAAAATCGTCATAGCTTTCTATCTTGCCCGTCTTGACACCTCTAACCTTACCGCTTTTGTGGTCAAGTCCGTTTGTAACAACAAATTCAACCGCCTTTGCAAGATTTAAACCGCCGTTTCCTGTACAGCCTATTTCCTTACCCCACACAGCAGGCTCGTAGCAGCCTATCGGCACGTAGTCCCATACGTCTTCTTTTTCTATACCTACGTTCACGAGCGATTTCATAGCAACCTTGTCATTTACAAATACAAAGCTACTGTTTCCACCACGAATGCATCTAAGCACAAGCTTTATAAAATCTTCAGGTGTATTGTCACACACTCTTATGTGAATTTTTGGCGAATGAATATCTAGCTCGTTGTATGTTTCAACAATTAAATATGTTATTTCATTTGTAACGTCATTTCCGTTTTCATCCATACCTGAAAGGCAGAATGGAAGGTCAAAAGGCACCTTTGCCGACCAGAATTTATGAAGGAAAAACTTCATCATTTCCTTTATTTCTTCTTTTGTATATGTACCATTTTCGATATCTTTTTTGTAGTACGGATACAAAAGTACGTCCAGTCTGCCAAGCGTTCTAACCCTTGTACCTGCTATATATTCATGAAGGAAGAAATACAAAATGATAGTCTGCATCGCCTCATAAATATTTTGCGGTGCTCTTTCGGATATGTTATTTAGTACAGTTGCGTTTTCTTTGTTATACGGCTCTATAGCATTTGCCATTCTCTTTGAAAACTCAATCATTGACGAAAGGACAATTTCGCACGATTTATAAAATTCCTTTTGCTTATCGGTAAGTCCTTCTCTTGATGCATATTTCTGCACACGTGAAAGAATTCCTGTAAAACCAAGCTCAAGAAGAAGCTTCGAATTTGGAGAAGTATGTCCAAAGTCGGCACCGCCTCTAGATGCACCGGCTTCACCCCATGATTCTGCATTTTCTTCGGTTTCTTTTGCAAGGTATTTCTGTGCGGTTTCTCTAAGCCATGTATCCCTCTGCCTTCCCATATAAGGTGCACCAAACACTTTATCCTGAAATATATCGTCTATGTCGAGCGCTATACGTGATTTCGAAAGTATCATTTCAAAAGTCTTTGCCTTAAGTATCGCTTTTGAAAGACCTTCTTTATTTTCCATTAACTCCTCATACATTTTAGTAAGAGTTTCTTCCGAAACACCGCTATCCTCTATATAGCAGATGTTATCAAATTGACGTACTAGTTTTTCGTTTTGCTTATCAAAGGTTTTCATATACATATCTCCTATCGTGTATGATACCTTCATTATATAACCATATTTTAAAAAGTCGATGCATTTTTCGAAACACTTGACTAAAACGAAACAAAAAAAATTTAAGGTGCGAAAAAAATTCGCACCTTATTCATTTTGATTGTACTTAAAAACGTCCGCAACCTCGTTTATTATAATATACGCTTGTTCATCAATTGCGTGTACTATTTCTTTCATCTTAACCACCTGGAAACGGTTGATTATGAAATACACCATGCTTTTTTCGGTATTGCTGTAACCGCCTTTAGCTTCTATCTTTGTAATACCGCTTTCAAACTCATTTGAAAGTGTAGTGCATATTTCATCAGGCTGTGTGGTAATGATTATGGCACACTTTGCACGGTCAAGACCCTCTACTATAAAGTCGACAGTCTTTAGTGCACCCATATACGCCACTATTGAATAAAGCGGCAGTATCCAGCTGTTTATCACAAGTCCGCTTATAACGTACAAAACAACGTTATATATCATTACAAATGTTCCAACTGTTATGCCAAGTCTTTTCGCAAAGATAACCGCCATAACCTCGACACCATCCATTGCTCCGCCGTAACGTATAGCCATACCACTGCCTACACCCGATATTGCTCCTCCAAACAGTGCACATAAAAGAAGGTCTAAACCCGCAAGCGGAGATGCTAAATTTACATCCACCGGAAGAACATCCGTAATAAGCCACGCCGTAAATGAATACACACATACGGTATATATAGCATAAATCGTAAACTTCAGTCCTTGTTTTTTAAATCCAAAAAGAAAAAGAGGAATATTTAATACAACAAGGAAAAATGATAAATTAAGGTATTCAGGAGTGATTTGAGAAAGAAGCATTGACGTGCCGGAAATGCCACTGTCGTATAATTTAACCGGTGTCAAAAACATTGTTATACCAAATGCATTTATCATACCCGCAACAGTAAGCATAAGTATTTCAAACAAGTGCATTTTTCTAATTTCTTTAAGTTTTTCCAAGTCTTCCCCTCCTCTTTAAATATATACGTAACATTATATCACAAAAATTCATTTAGAGCAAATAAAAGATAGTACAATAAATTTTAAAAAATTTAAAAGTTTCTATTTACAAATGCATTTAATTGGTGTAAAATACATTTGTTGTAAAAAATGCGAGTGTGCTGGAATCGGCAGACAGGCACGTTTGAGGGGCGTGTGTTGCAAGACGTATGGGTCCAAGTCCCATCACTCGCACCACGTCGAAGCAAAGGAAATCTTTGCTTCGACTTTTTTATGCAAAAAAGTCATCCGCCCGTTTCCTTGCTTCTCCTCTTTCGCAAAAAGTCACACTTGGCTTACCTGTTCGGTTGTAAACGCCCTCACGACGGCTCGCT
>JAZQHR010000036.1:0-3289 GCA_045540695.1 Clostridia bacterium
ACATAGTCGTACTGACCTTTGCCAAACACTGCGACTTTTTTGCTATCCTTAAGAGGAAGAACATTTCCTTCGTTTTTAAGTAGTACCATGCCTTCTGCGGCGATACGTCTTGAAACGTCGATATGTGTCTGACTGCTTGTAACGGTTTTTCCATCCTTGCCAAGAGGCAAACATGGTGCATATTTTACTCTTGCCCATTTTTCCATAGTGAATTCTCCTTTTGTATTTAATAATATTTTTTGTTTGATGATGTTGCTGATTACCCTTCAAGCCTTCCACTGAGCGGACTAAAGCCTCCCTTGTCTAAAGGGAGAGTGACCGCGTTAGCGGTGGAGGGATTCAAACGGTGTAAAAAGCGGAAAGACACTTACAATGCTAAAGCATTTACATCCCCTCAGTCATCTTCGATGACAGCTCCCCTTACACAAGGGAGCCTTACGATGCTACGCATCTACACCTCATCAGTCACTTTGTGACAGCTCTGTCCATGTCGCAATTATAAATTGCTTCCCGCTTTGGCTAAAAATATGCCACTGGCATATTTTCTTAACGCGTCACACCCCTCAAGGAGAAGCTTTTTATTTTTCTTATGATATCTTCTCAATGGGAAGTCTACATTCATTTTCATCAGACCGAAAATCTTATGTTACAATCATATTATCACAAAATGTAATCGTTTTCAAGAGTTATTTCAAAAAAATATAAAAGCTTATACGAGAATGAAAATAATGAAATTGAGCAAAATTTTCGTGTTTTTGAGATAAAAAAGACAAAATTTTTATAGCAGTTTCTGAAAATATGTGGTAAAATACAACTATATTTATATTTTAAAATGCAGTATTGCGTTTGAAATTAAGAAATCTTTTTGAAAAATAATGGAATTTCATGAAAATACAGTAAGATTTCGTAACAAAGACAGTAAGATTTCGTAACACAAATGTAATATTGTATGGTAAAATAGTATCAAATATAGTTTATAAAAAAGAAAAGGAGAGAACAATCAATGAAAAAACTATTGGCTATATGCCTAACTTTCATCATGGTAATCAGCGTACTTGCTGTTCCTGCATTCGCAGCTACAGTTGAAGTACAGGCAAAGACTCTTGTTGATCAGAGCTTTGTAGGTTTATCAGAAGCTCCAGCTGACTGGACTGTGACTTCGAACAATGGTACTGTATCATACGAACCAACTTGTTTCCAGTTCAAGAACGGTACTGGTCAGGATGCAAAATACGCAAAATTAGCGTATGGTTCTGCATTTAACACAAATGGAAAAGAGTATACTTTCTCATTTAAATTGTACCATTACGATGGTAACTCTTACATTCATTTCGGTGCTGACTCAGCAGCAAATGCAATTGTAAATAATACAAATGTAGATGGCTTTACGCTTTTTTTAGGCATCGGCAGAAATAACGACTATACAAAAGGTTATTATGATTTGTATTTAGATGGCACACTACTTGGTACTATAATTGATCCTGGTTCTAATTATGGATACAGATCATTAAGAGAATTTAAGTTCGTTGTAACCGAAGATGGTGTTACTGCAACTATTGGTGGTGCAGGCGAAACATATTTTGAAATTCCTGAAGATGCTGCTGCAGATTTCGAAGGATATGTTGGTTGCCACTTAGGAAACAACACTGGTCATACTACAGGCTATCCAGTAAAATTATCTGATGTTAAACTTGTTTCATCTGCATATTCTTACGAAGTAGATGCATCTCAGAAAACTACCGGTGCTTATGCAGTTACAGGTTCTGAATATGTAGAAAGCCACACAGGTACTATGTACTATAATCAGAGTCTTGCAGGACTTTCTGCAGGTAATGCTCCTGCTGGTGTGACTATTCCTTCGTCAAATATCACATATGGAGCTGACTATATTCAGCTGAAAGAATTCACCAACCCTACAGTTAACTTTGGAACAAAAACAGTTAACGAAGGCGCTTGGACTATAGAAACAAAATATAGTGCTAATCCCACTTCTAACAAAGTACAGTTCTATTTCTTAGGTTATCAGCTAAGAACAGGTCAGAATGATGGCGGTATTAAGCTATATCAGGGTAGCACACTTATAGCTGAAGCTGGTACATCTGCATATTCTCCTTGGGGTAATGGTCACGTTACAGTTCCTGTAGTTAAAATAGAATATGCTGATGGCAAGATGAATGTATACATGGATGATTATCATGTATTAAAGGATGTTGAAATAGCAAATCCTACATATACAGGTGAAGTTAAATTCTTTAACAATTATGCTGGTAATATTAAGATTTACTATGTAAAGATGTACACTCCTGACTATGCCGATACATCAAGCTATGTAGATATCAAAAAGACTAACTTCATACTAGACAAGACATTTACTTCTGCTGATAATGCAGATTCACTTGCTGCTCTAGGATTCACTGCAGGTGGTGCTAACGTTGCTTATACTAATGATGGTATTAAAAGCACACAGCAGGGTACAGTTAGCTATACAGGTGCTAAAATCGGTGGCGCATATACTGCTGAATTTGTAACACATAAACCATTCCAGGAAACTGTTGTATATTTGAATGCATCATCTGACTTTAAAAATGCTTACACTGTGTATGCAGTCTATAATGCTCCTGTTAAAATCAGTAAAGTAGTAAATGGTACATCAACTGAACTTGTACTTTCTACAGGTGCTGGCGTAAATCCTGGTGACAATATAAACGTTGGATTTAAGACATATAAAGTAACTGTTGAACCACAGGAAAATGGCGATGTTAAGATTATTGCTAATATAGCTGGTAAGACATGGGAAGCTACTGATGTGAAGAGTGAAGATAATGCTCCTTACACAGAAGGATTTATGAGAGTTTATCAGCAGAGTTGGGGTAGGGATGCTTATGTTAAATCAGTAAAAGTTTACCCTACTTCTGTAGAGGCTCCTGCATACGAAGGTAAGTTTGATATCGGTGGTAACGTAGCAAGTGCTGCTGTAAAGGGTAATACTTACTTCACATTCCCTGTAACTATGCTTGGTCAGGCTCCTGACTTCATCGCTGCTCTATATGAAGACGGCAAGATGTCAGACATTAAATTCTTCGACGTAGAAGCTGCAAACGCAGGTCCTGTTGAACTATTTGATACAACTGCAAGCACAGCTAACAAAGTTGAAATCAAAGTGTTCGTATGGGATACTCTAGAAGGTATGGTTCCTGTACTTGCACCATTCACTTTAGACTAATAACAAAAAACGAAGAGATATAGATGGATTGGAATTAAGATAATAATTAAGTTTACTAATCGGTTC
>JAZQHR010000037.1:0-11567 GCA_045540695.1 Clostridia bacterium
GGTATAAACATTGCTATCAATGCAAATAACCCTGGACAGATTCAGTCAAAAGCTGCATTTGCATACCAGAACTCAAGATATAGTAACGACAGAAACTATCGTGGACAGGTTAAGGCTGCACATAATGGTACATCTACTGATTACACTTGGGAACAGATTGTTGCTGCGAAGGATAAATCAGCAGAATATTCTGCAAGAGCAAAAGCTGCTTCAGTTCCAAAGACATATACTGTTGTAATTGAAAAAGCAAACTAATTAAGGTAAAATATTATTAAAGCGGCATCAATTGATGTCGCTTTTTTAAACTAAATAAATATAAAAGGTGGTATTTGTATTGAAAAGATTTATTGTATGTATGATGGTTCTTGTAAGCATTATCGCGGGATGTATGACAGCAATGGCTTTTTCGGATGATTTCGAGCCTATATATCCGCACGTAACTGCCGTCACAAGAAGCGTTGACGAAATCTATGAAAGAACATTATCTGGCGAAACACTTCCTGCAGATGTAGAGAAAAACAGAAAAGAAGTTATAGAAATGTTTCGCAACGCAGGACTTGACTTGTCACTTGATAATGAAAACTGGCTTGACAGTAAACGTTTTATACAGGACAAGCCATCAAGATTTTCGCGTGAAACACCAAAACCTCTTGAAGGTGACTTTGACCAGTACTATTCTATAGATGCTGCGTGGAATAATAAAATTCCTGAAAACCATCCGCGTACAGAGCTTTATGCTGGATTTAAAAGAACATTCCAGATAGCTACTGTTAAAGAAAAGGGTGATATGGGTGGTAATGGTATCGGTATTCCCGTTATAATCGGAAGGGTAAATGATCCGGTATTTAATATGGTTGAAGCATACACATCGTGGGATATCTCACGCGGATGGACAGTACGAGCACCTGAAAATGTAGATGACCTTGTAAATCAGTACACAAATGGTGACCAACACGGATATTTTATAGATGAAGTAAATAAAACTGTTGTTGGAGCATGGAAGGTTAAAACATCTAATGACCCGTTAAGATATGGCTCTAATATCGATGATGGATATAAGCTTGGCTTTGATATGAGAAACTCATCGGGCTCTACTAAATATTCTATGACAGGTATAGCATCAGAGGGAAGAGTATCGACTAATGCTGCGAAAATTCCTCTTGATGGTATCAGCATAAAGAAGAAAGAAATAGCTGACCCTGACGTGTTTATAGAACATGCTCTTGGCGGAGCAGGTTGGCCGCTTATGAAGGGGAGAACATATCCTTCAAGTGGTATGGACGGATATATAAACAACGACAGCGTTGCTAAACAGGTTAACCAGGGTGTACTTCCTTATGGCGGTGTGCTTCAGCTTGACCCTGATATAGACCTTAAAGCTATGTATGATGAAGGAAAATTAAGTCTTCCAGGATATAAGATACTAAAAGCTTGGCAGGAATACGGATATTATAATACAGACGTTTCAGGTATGAGTGCAAGCTCAAAGAGTGTGCTTCTATACACTTCAACTGTATCAGGTAACTGGCTTGGCGATGAAAGATATAACGTTCCATACCTTGATGGAAAACAAGGCTTTGAAGAGGTTCAGGCAGAAATTCAGGCATTTTTGCAAGGTGATGAATTTTTTGGCGGTGAAGAACCAAAGTTATTTATAACACTTCCAATTGTTAAAATTGCAAATCTTGATGTAAATGCTGATGGCGTGATTGATAACGCAGATACAGATGCTATCAAAGCTGAACTTGGAAATGAATTGACTGATGAAAATACACTTTGTGATGTAAATCAGGATAAAGTGATTGACAATAAAGACGTGACAGTAATGACAAATTACTTCTCTGACCTTCCACAGCATCCGTTTGAGCTTGTAACTGTAAACCTTGACGAAATGGAAGGCGGTTATGTTGCGTTTGGTTGGTCATCGGGTATTGATTATTTTGAAAATCAGTCACCAAAAGGCACTTGGAACTCTATAACTGCAGTTGCAAGACCTGGTTATGAATTTGAATGCTGGACAGGTGAGTTTGAGGGTAGAACTGATAAGATTATCGAATTTATCGCTGAAAAGGATATTACTGTAGGTGCAAAATTTAAAAAAACAGAAGATTGTAAATTAACAGTAAAAACCATTGGCGAAGGAACTGTAAATTACCAGAAGCACGGCATAGGCGTAAATACTGATAGACCTGAAAAACTTGGTAAAGGTGCTATAGCAGTTTTAAAAGCAGTACCTGCTGAAGGCTATAAATTTATAGGTTGGGAAGGCGATGCATACAGTACTTCTGCTACACTTAAGATATTTATGGATAGCGATAAAGAGGTAGTTGCTATATTTGAAAAGGATGAATATTATACTCAGAATTTTGACGGCGATTCACTTCCTGAAGGTTGGATAATCACTTCAACTCCTGAAGATACAAAGGGCTTTATGAAGGTTGCCTGGAACGAAGTGTGGTTTAATGACTGGAGTACAAAGGACTATAATAACACAGCTACCATAATTGATGATGTCGATGTATTTAAAGCACCTTATACATACAGAATAGATATGAAGACAAATTCATTCTCGCCTGATGACAGAATGTATGTGTACTTTGATTATCAGGATGAAAAGAACTACTATATGATAGATATGATGCCTTATGACGGTGCAAAGCTTATAAAGGTATCAGATGGCGAAGAAACTGTAATAGATGAGTTTGCAGCTGACAACAGCAGATATCCGTTTGAAGTTAACTATATGATGACATTTGATATAAGAGAAGACGAAAATGGAAATCTTGATATTGGTGTTATTCAGGCAGGAAACAGAACTGTACTATTTGACAACGTTAAATCTGATTTTGTTGGCGGTAAAATAGGCTTTGGTGAAAAAAGTGCAAAACAGCTTTGCTTCAAAAATGTGGTAGTATTAGATAAAATCTATGACTTAACCAAAGCAAACGAAATTGCTCCTGCAAGTGATATTGTTACTCTTGACGAGCGTATGAATGGCGGAGTTGCCATGTATATAAGAGGCACACGTGCGTATGCTGATGGAAGTGAGCAGGTGAGAATTGACCCAGAAAATAGTGCAGTAGTTCCGTATACAGAAAATGACAGAACTCTTATTCCGGTACGATTTGTAGCTGAGAGATTTGGTGCAGAAGTGTCTTGGGATGAAGCAACAGAAACGGTTACTATATCACTTGATGGTAAAACTGTTGAACTTAAAATAGGAGAGAGTAAGTATACAGTCGATGAAACAGAGTATGAGCTGGATGTACCTGCAAAGGTAGAAAATGGCAGAACTCTAATTCCACTTAGAGCAGTTGCAGAAGCTCTTGATAAAAAGGTGTTCTGGGATGACAGAGGTCTTATCATCGTAAGTAATGATGAGTTTGATAAAACTGCTGATAAGATTTATATTGAGGAATTGGTGTTCTTGCTTAGAACAAACTAAAAAAGTAAAACATATAAAAATAGAGTTCAATATGAACTCTATTTTTAATTTTTATTGACGAATTTTGTGGTTTGTGATACAATTACATTTAGTGCATTTACGTAAGGAGATATTGATGTGAAAGATAAATTATTTAAAAAGGAGAATACTACAATTATAAAAACCATACTTACAGTGTTGGCACTGTCGATAGTTATGGTTGCTTTTCAGACTGCCTTTCAGCATGATAAGCAGATATATAAATGCTTTGTGTATTTTACTAATCCTGATTTAATAATATTGAATCTTATACCAGTCTTCCTTATTATGCTTATATTCACATTCATGTTTAAACGCATAAATGTTGGATTTATGGTTACAGCGGTTCCGTTGTTTTTAATGCTTGTTGTTAATAAATATAAGATTTATTTTAGGGATGAACCTCTGATACCACTTGATTTTTCATTGCTTAATGAAGCAACTAACATTATTCAAAATTATAATCTATTAACCTTTAAACCGGTAATAATTATTGCTATCGTTGTATTTATTCTTATATGTCGTTGGGTTATAAAAAATTACAAAAAAATTGATGTTGAGTTTCCAAAACAAATAATTGTAATTTTAATAGGTGTATTTTTATGCTTTTTTGCTTATTTTGATACCTATTCTAGTAAGGATGTATATGATTCTTTAGTAGAAGAAACTGGTATGTATCATGATACAGAGATTACTACAAGGCTTGGATTTACCTATTCGTTTATTGCTAAAATAAAAGCAGTAAATTATGAAGAACCTGAAGGATACAGCGACGATAAAGCAAAAGAAATTCTTTCGAGATATTCATCGGGTAATAATCTTACTGAATTTCCAAATGTTATAGCTATCATGAGTGAAGCATTTTTTGATGCTCAAGGTGCTGAAAATGTTAAGTTTGATGACAATCTTAATCCTTATGCTAAGCTGAATAGTCTTAGAGAAGAATCATATTACGGAAATATAATCGTTCCTGGATTTGGTGGAAGTACAGCTTCAACAGAATTTGAATTTTTAACAGGTAATAATATTTCACTTATAGATAGTTCAATGCCGGTTGTGTATAAAACTCATATAAATCACAAAGTATACTCTCTTGCTTCGTTTTTTAAGGAACTTGGATTTATGAATAGTGCTGTTCATTTGCATCATAAATGGTTCTATAACAGACAAAACGTATATCCGCGTATGGGATTTGACGAGTTTGTTTCGGTTGAGGATTACGACAGACCTTTAGATAAGGTGAACAATTATGTAAGTGATGTAGAAACTACAAATGCTATTATAGAATCATACGAAAGACACCTTTCAACATATCCGGATAAGGGTTATTTTAACTTTACTGTTACAATTCAAAACCATGGTCCATATGATCCGAATTATACTGAATCATATAGAAGACTTATTCGACCTGATGGTTTGGATGACGAAAAATATAATATAGTAAGTAATTATTTTAATGGAGTTTATGACGCAGTAGAACAGCTAGATGTTTTGAAAACATATCTGGAGGAAATGGATGTTCCAACTATACTTGTGTTTTTTGGCGATCATCTTGCATATTTTGATGATGAACTATTGACATACCAGATACTTGGTTACGACTTTGAATCGGGCGGACTTGAGTCAATGTATGCAAAGTATGCTATACCATATGTTATATGGGCTAATGATTCTGCAAGAGAGTTTATAAAAGAAAGAGGCGGAGAATTTAAAATGGGTGATGGAGGAGAAATATCTTCAAATTACCTTGCTTCGCAGATGTTTGAATGTGTTGATTTGGGTATGCCTCCGTTCTTTGAATTTGTAAACGAAGTAAAGAAAAATCTTAATTGTGTAAAAGGTAATTATTACGTTGGTGATAATAATATGTTGGATTCTATTCCAAAGAAATATGATGACTTATTAAATGAATATGAAATTTTACAGTATTACAATTTAAAAAGATTTGGTAGAAAATAAGTAAAAAAAATAAACGGGAATGATTTAGATTTTATTCTGAATCATTCCCGTTTGTTTTTTGTTAACTTGAAAAGTCTTCAGCTAAATGTAAAATATCATTTGCGTTTTCTATAATAATACCATTTTCAAAATTAATTCTGTCAGTTTTTCGTAATGTTTGCGGAGATATGTTAAGAGTCCCACTTTTAATTTTTGTTTCATTGTCATATATTTCATATATGTTTACAACGCCATTTTCAAGCTTTAACAGGTAATGTAATATTTCACTGTCTTCTGGAACTGAGATATCACGTGACGTTTTTTCTAAAATGGTTTTTTTATTATGCTTTTCATCTGGTGTGCTATTATTCTGTAATGATGACATAATAATAAAGGATATGGCACATAAAATAGATAATGAGTATAATAAAAATCTAAAAAATAACCTTGAGTTCATTGCTTTTCCTCCATAAGAGTTATGTGAGTATCTTTTACAATTAAGCGCATTTTTATTCAGAAACAAAAAAACAATATAATTGTAATATTTTTTTAATAACTTTTGTGTTATAATGAAGCTGTAGTAATGTGAGATGAATATAGAATTAAAATGTTTAATTCGGAGGTGCCATATGGCTAGAGGCAAACATGAAAGGGTAAGCAGACCCATTGGTACTAAAAAAAATAAGAATAAATTTACCGCCAAAAGAGTGATAATGGGTGTTTTGACTATAACACTTTTGGCGGTTATATTGGTGCAAGTGTTTGCATTTATAGACACGGGGTTTATCAGCTCGGTAAATAAACTTAATCTTAATATTATGTCTGTTGTTTATGGCAGAAATGATAAGGGTGAGTTTGCTGAATATGAATATATTTCTTCAAGTGAACGACGAGTGTGGGCTTCCCTTGAAGAGATTTCGCCTGATTTTGGCAATGCTTTTGTAGCTATTGAGGATGAACGTTTTTATAAACATAGCGGTATTGATATTAAAAGAACTTTAGGAGCTTTGTTTAATGAGTTTTTTGGTGAGTCAACTTATGGCGGAAGTACTATAACTCAACAGCTTGTAAAAAACATTACAGGTGATAAAGAAAGAAGTTACCTTCGTAAAGTCAGAGAAATAACAAGATCAATCGCTCTTGAAACAAAACTTTCAAAAGATGAGATACTTGAAATGTATATGAATACAATTTATCTTGGTGAAGGTTGCTATGGAGTTGAAACGGCTTCTAATTTCTATTTTGGTAAATCAGCGGACGAACTAACATTGGCGCAATGTGCATGTATAGCTGGTATTACACAGTATCCAAGTGTTTATGACCCTTTAATCAATCCGGATAAAAACAAGGAAAAACAAAAGCTTGTTCTTTCGAAAATGCTTGAGCTTGGATATATCAATCAGGAAGAATATGATGAAGCTATTGATGAGAAACTTGACTTTTCCAAAGCGGGTAAATCAAAAGTGCTAAGTAATCAGTCCTACTTTGTTGATCAGGTTATAGAGGATGTAATAAATGACTTGCAGGTGAAAAAAGGTTATTCGAAAAATGTTGCTTCAAAAATGGTATACGGTGGTGGATTGAAAATATACGCTACAGTAAACCCTAAAATACAAAGTACAATGGAAGATATATTCGAAAATGAAGCTAATTTCCCAAGTACTTATGGAAGCACTAAGCCTGAAGCGGCTATGGTTGTGTCTGACGTTACTACAGGCGAAGTAGTTGGAATTATTGGTGGACGTGGCGAAAAATCTCAGGATAGAGTATTAAATCGCGCAACTCATACAACAAGGCAGCCTGGTTCTGTAATAAAACCTGTTGCGGTATATGGACCGGCGATTGATGTAGGTAATATCACTAATTCTTCTATTGTGGTTGACGAAAAGGTTGATTATGGCGGTTGGTCGCCTAAGAATTATTATTCAGGATTCTATGGCAGTATGACGGTAAGGCGTGCTGTTGAGCTTTCAAGTAATATACCTGCAGTTAAGGTTCTTGAACAACTTGGCGTTGAGAAATCGTTTGAATATATGACAAACAGATTGAATTTTTCAACATTGGTAGAAAGTGAGAAAAAATCAGGAAGCGTGTATACCGATAAAAATTTATCATCACTTGCGCTTGGCGGCCTTACAAATGGCGTAAAGGTAATTGAATTAAATGCAGCATATAACACTATAGCAAATGGTGGTATATATATGGAACCTGTTACCTATTCTAAAGTTCTTGATGCTGATGATAATATAATCCTGGAAAATGACCAGAAGGTTAATGTTGCTTTTGGTGAGGATACAGCATTTTTAACAACACAACTATTAAAGAGTGTTGTTGACAATGGTACAGGAGTAGGAGCAAAGATATCAGGAATGGATACTTGTGGTAAAACAGGTACTACTGATGATGATAATGATCGATGGTTTGCTGGATATACGCCATACTATACTGGTACTGTTTGGTTTGGATATGATACACCGCGAACTGTTGTTGTGTCAGGAGCGAATCCTGCGCTTACTTTGTGGAAAAAAGTTATGACTAGGATTCATAGCGGATATGCAAGCAAGACATTTACCAAACCTGACACAGTCGAAAGTGTATATGTTTGTACAGCAACCGGAAATATTGCTGGTGAAAAGTGCACATCATACATGGAATATTTTGCTAAAAGCAAAGCCCCTTCTAAGCATTGTAACGGTGTGCATGGTTCAATAGATGAAAGTATAACGATAGATATTAGCGGTAGCGTAATTGATAAGGAGCCTACTTATATTTCTCCGGAAGTTTATGGTGGCGATGATACTGAAACTTCAAAACCAAATAATATTATAAATGAAGATAATGTAAATAGTAAACCTAGTACTAATTCATCAACTGAATCAAAACCTGGAACTGCAACTGGTACAAGCACTAAAAATAACGATAGTATAGACCTCGACAGTTTGTTATAATGTGTAAGGCTTCGGATGTCTTTATTCGAAGCCTTTAAAAATATTATTTTTTCTTTGAAAAAACGCTTGACTTTAAAGACTATATATGGTATAGTAGGGTATATGCCGACGTATATGTCTTTTTTTTATGTAAATTTTTGTAATGAAAATTATATATATTATGGCAGCATTACTATAAGGAGGTGCTTAAAGTGAGAACAAGAGTAACTTTAGCATGCAGCAATTGTAAACAGAGAAATTACAACACAATGAAAAATAAGAAAAACGACCCTGACAGATTGGAAATGAAGAAATATTGTCGTTTTTGCAGAGAACATACTTTGCATAAAGAAACAAAATAATTTTGTTTCTATTTGATGTTAGATACGAGGTGAATACTAATGGCAGAAGCAGTTGGCGCAAAGAAAAAAGCCGGTTTATTTGGTAAAATAGCCAAATTCTTCAAAGAAACAAAGTCAGAAATGAAAAAAGTAGTATGGCCATCTAGAAAACAGATTGTTAACAACACTCTAGTTGTACTTGCAACCGTATTGGTTATAGGTATTATTATTTGGGTGCTTGATTTGATTTTCCAGTTTGGATTATTCCAGTTCATTTCTAAATAATAATTGTTTTAATGCTTTAAAAGGAGGCCGGAAGTTTTAATATGGCAGATATTGCAAAGTGGTATGTAGTTCATACATACTCCGGATATGAAAATAAGGTTAAAACAAATCTTGAAAAGATAATAGAAAACAGAAAACTTCAGGAGCTTATTCTTGACGTTCGCGTTCCTACTGAAGAAGTAGTTGAGAAAAAGGACGATCAGGAAAAAACGGTCGTAAGAAAAATATTCCCTGGTTATGTACTGATTAAAATGGTTATGACAGATGAAACATGGTATGTAATTAGAAACACTACAGGTGTTACAGGGTTTGTTGGACCTGGCTCAAAACCAGTAGCTTTAACAGAAGACGAGGTTGATGCACTAGGCGTTGATGTTCGTGAGATTGTTGCTGACTATTCAGTGGGTGATAATGTCAGAATAGCCAAAGGTGCGTTTGCAAACCAGATTGGCGTTGTAACTGAAATTGACAACGCTAAAAACAATGTTAAAGTAGAAGTGGTTATGTTTGGTCGTAAGACTTTACTTGAACTTGAGATTGATCACGTTGAAGTTATATGATAATAGCGGTTTTGACCGTTTATTATAAAGTGGGAGGGTAAGAAAAATCTTATCCGCCATTTACCACATTTGTTCTAAGGAGGTGTTCGTAATGGCACAAAAAGTAATGGGTTTCATTAAGCTTCAGATTGAGGCAGGTAAAGCTACTCCAGCACCACCAGTTGGTCCTGCACTTGGTCAGCACGGTGTAAACATTATGCAGTTCTGTAAGGAATTTAACGAAAAGACTGCAAAGGATTCTGGTCTTGTTATCCCAGTTGTTATCACTGTATATCAGGACAGAACATTCTCTTTCATCACAAAGACTCCACCAGCAGCAGTATTGCTAAAGAAGGCTTGTAAGATCGAAAGCGGATCAGGAGTACCTAACAAAACTAAGGTTGCTACTGTTAGCAAAGATGCACTAAGACAGATTGCTGAACAGAAAATGCCAGACCTTAACGCTGCTTCAGTTGAGTCTGCTATGAGCATGATAGCAGGTACAGCAAGAAGTATGGGTATAGTTGTAGAAGACTAATTGTAGGTGCTTTTATTAAGTGGGAGGAATGAATAAAAATTTAAGGTCATTCCGATTAACCACAGAAGGAGGAAATTTCTAGTGCGTAGAGGTAAAATTTATCAGGAAAGTGCAAAGCTTATCGAAAAGACTAAACTTTACGATACAACTGAAGCACTTGATTTAGTTGTGAAAACATCTAAAGCAAAATTTGACGAAACTGTTGAGGCTCACATTAAATTGGGCGTTGACTCAAGACATGCCGATCAGCAGGTTAGAGGTGCGGTAGTACTACCACACGGTACAGGTAAGACTGTAAGAGTTTTAGTATTTGCTAAAGGCGACAATGTAAAGATCGCTGAAGATGCCGGTGCAGATTATGTAGGCGGCGAAGAGCTAGTAGCAAAAATACAGGGTCAGAACTGGTTTGAGTTTGACGTTGTAGTAGCAACTCCAGATATGATGGGTGTTGTTGGTAGAATCGGTAGAGTTTTAGGTCCTAAAGGCTTAATGCCAAACCCTAAAGCAGGTACTGTTACTCCAGACGTTGCTAAAGCTATAGCAGATATTAAAGCAGGTAAGATTGAATATCGTTTGGATAAGAGCAATATCATCCACTGTCCAATCGGTAAGGCTTCTTTCGGAGCTGAAAAGCTTACAGAAAACTTCGATACACTTATGGCTGCAGTTATTAAAGCAAAACCAGCTGCTGCTAAGGGTCAGTACCTAAGAAGCGTATCAGTAGCTTCTACAATGGGCCCTGGTGTTAAGATTAACCCTGCAAAATTAGGCTAATAAATTTTAAAAAACTATTGACAAAAATTTATAATTATGTTATAAATTATATTGTCCAAAGACAGCAGGTGTGTTTATACACATAAATCCTGCCGAGGAATCTTTACTTTTTATGAATATTATTTTGTAAAAGATAGATTTATGAAGGTTTCTCGTTTATTGCGGGAAACCTTTTTCGATTTTGGGCAAACCCAAAAATAAATTAGGAGGTGACACATTTATGCCAAGTGCAAAAGTTTTGGAAAATAAAAAAGCGGTTGTTGCTCAGCTAGCTGAACAGCTAAAAACTGCACAGTCAGGTATATTGGTAGACTACATTGGTCTTACAGTTGAAGAAGATACTGATTTACGTAGAAAACTTAGAGAAGGCGGCGTAGATTATAAGGTTGTTAAAAATACACTTACAAGATTTGCTGCTAAAGAAGTTGGTTTTGACGAACTTGATGACGTTCTTAACGGACCTACATCATTAGCACTAGGATTTGAAGATCCAGTTGCTCCTGCTAAAATCATTTCTGATTTTGCAAAGAAAAACGACAAAATTTCTATTAAGGCTGGTTTCCTTGATGGTAAAGTAATATCTCTTGATGAAATTAAGAGACTTGCTGATACTCCATCTAAAGAAACTCTTATTGCTACAGTTCTTAGCAGCCTAAATGCTCCTGCATCGAACCTTGTTAGATTACTACAGGCTATCGTTGATAAGGGAGTTGAACCTGCAGAACTTGCAGCAGGTAACGAAAAAGCAGAAGAAGCTGCTCC
>JAZQHR010000038.1:0-7455 GCA_045540695.1 Clostridia bacterium
AGGACGTTTTGCCGGCAAAGAATCTCTTGCAGCAGTTGGGTCAACTACTTCACTTATAAACCTAATCATAAACTTATTTCTTGGAATGTCATCAGGTACTACGATTGTTGTTTCGAGATATTTTGGTGCAAAAAACTTTGATGGTGTATCAAAATCCGTACATACTGCAGTAGCACTTAGTATTTTCGGCGGAATTGCACTTGGAATATTTGGCTTTTTATTTTCTAAAACATTTTTGCAACTTATGGATTCACCTACTGACGTTATTGACAAAGCAGCTCTATATATGAAAATATATTTTATAGGTCTTCCCGCTACACTTTTATATAATTATGAAAGTGCAATACTTCGTGCTGTAGGAAATACAAAAAAGCCACTGTTTTTCTTATCAATCGCAGGTGTAACAAATGTAATATTAAACCTTATACTTGTTATTATATTCCACTTAGATGTCGCAGGTGTTGCTATAGCTACTGCTATATCGCAGGTTGTATCAGCTACTCTTTGCACTATATACCTTGTTCAAAGTGATGGAGCGGCATATCAGCTATTTATAAAAGAAGTGCGTTTCTGGAAAGAGCAGCTTTTGGAAATAATGAAGCTTGGTATTCCTGCCGGAATTCAAGGTTCGATGTTCTCACTTTCAAATGTACTTATACAGTCATCAGTTAACTCACTCGGTTCAATAGTTGTAGCCGGAAACTCTGCTGCTTCAAATATAGAAGGCTTTGCATATACAGCTATGAACGCTGTGCATCAGGCGGCAATTACATCTGTTTCACAAAACTACGGTGCAAAAAATGAAAAGCAAATCAAGAAATGCTTTTTAATGTGTCTCGGACTTGTATTTGTGATTGGCATTATTATGGGTGGCGGAATATGGTTATTTAGAAATTTCTTTATAGGAATATATTCTACCGACCCGGAAGTAATTAGATACGGCGGAATTAAGCTTACATACGTCTGTCTTCCGTATGTAATTTGCGGTCTTATGGAAGTGTGTGTTGGTTTGGTAAGAGGCCTGTCATACTCTATTATGCCTGTTATAGTTACGCTTATAGGAACTGGCGTACTTAGAATAGCATGGATATATACTGTATTTGCAAGTGTCGGTACATACGAAAGTATAATGATATCCTATCCTATTTCGTGGGCAATAACAGCAGTTGCACATTTTATAAGTTATTTGTGTGTAAAGAAAAAAGCATTTAAGAAAATGCATGAGCAATAATAAATTATTTATAAGAGGAGCTGAGATATTTGAATGAAATTATACTACGTGAATGTACTAGCGTAAATCATGGATTTTCTTATCTTCATAAAACAGGTATCAATTTACAATCTTCCGCTCCGCATGTAGATAAAGACCTTTTTGCAGTATTTATGCTTATAGAAGGCGATGTGGACTTTGTAATCGAAGGAAAAAGAATAGCTTTAAATCCTTATGACATAGTATTGGTAAACAACAATGAGCTGCATCATAGCATTATAAAAGAAAATTCCAGAATAGATTTTATTCTTTTAACTATAAATCTTGATTTCTTCTTAAAAAATGAATGTATAGATTTTAGTGATATGGTGTTTAACAGGGCGCTTGGTACAGGTAACGTAGTTTATGCAAGTGACGTAATAAAAAGTGAAGTAAAAGATATATATACAAGGCTTGAAAAATACACATTAGAAGAAAATCCTTGCTTAACAGTTGTAAAAAGTATAATAATAGAGCTTCTTTACAACTTAAACAAATTAACATCTAACGAAAGAAATTCCAAGCATGGTCAAACAAAAATCAAAAACATAGTGGAATATATAAATGAACACTTAACTGAAAAACTCTCGCTTGATACTATAGCAAAAGAATTTTTCTTTACAAAACAATATTTATGCAGATTTTTTAAAGAACAAACTGGATTTACCATAAAGAAATATATATCATACAAGAGAATCGTTTTAATGCGCGAGATGTGTTCAGGCGGAATGTCTATAGCGGAAGCATCCATCAAAGCTGGATTTGAAAGTTATTCCAGCTTTTACCGCACATACTCAAAGCTTATGAATGAACCACCAAGAAACAACCTTACAAAATTTAAATTGTAAACAAAAAAGCAGTCTCAGACTGCTTTTTTAATAAATTCAATTATTATTTTTTACCTGTACGAACGTATTTTAGAAGAGTATCTTTGTCCATACCTGCTATACCAAGCTGTTCTAAGTTTCTACCTTCTTTTCTCCAATCTCTTTCGTGAACAACATTTATTATGTCAATAAAACCATTTGTTAGAGGCATATCCACACCAAGTAGCTCAGCAATAGCTGCCCAAGGTACAAGGCCAAATGGAATGTCTTCTGTAAGATATCTGCTGCTTAGGTCATTTGGTCCGCAAATTGGAGTAAGACCTATTGAGCCATGACCTTCTTTATATAAATCCTGCCATGTCCACTTATAATCGTCAGGACGTCCTGCAAAATCTTCCATTGGACGAAGGTTGTAGCCAAGCACATCACCGATTGCTTTGCGTTCTTTGTCCATTGCGATATTCAAACGACATGCCGATGGAGTCCAACCATGTTCATAAAGGAAAAAGTTAACCTGTGGGCTTTCAATTCTTGAAATATTGAAAAGAACAGGTCCTGCATGCCAGTCAGGGTTTACAATAGCAAGTCCGCATTCAAGTACATCTGTATAAATTTTTTCAAATGGGAATAAATCCTCTCGCATTTCATCGATTAGTTCAGGACCTTTTTCAGCAGGAAGAAACGCAATGTTTATAGGATTTCTTCCAAATACGTTAACTGTATCTGAACCTGGCTCAACAAGACGTGAATCGTAAGGAAGGTTATTTGCGTCAGCAAATACCGGACAATCATCACTATCGCCAAACGCATTTTTTAGCACCAACGCAGAAAAGGCACCGGGATATGTAACTACAATCTGGTCTTTATGAAGACGACCTTTTAAAAGCTCTGCATAGCCTGAATGTGCAAATGCCGGTGCAACTATACAAACATAACGGCAGCCTTCAACAGCTTTATCAATATCATCTGTAACCATATTAAGTTCAACAGGTCCCTGAAGCTCTTTGATATTTCCCTGAAGCTTAATTGTTTTTGTTTCAAAAACCTTTTTCATATTATTTTTGAATCTAGGCATTTCATAAAGATTTACAGTGTGTCCTTTAAGTGCAAATTCCGCTGCCATTGTATGAGCACCGTTACCGCCACCAAGAACTGCAATTTTTTTAGGTATCATAATTATTCATCCTTTCAAATTTTAATTGAACAATCAACTAAAACAGTATATTTTAAGTAAATTATATGATATATGCTCTTTATTTTCAATGTTAAAAATTAGCCTAAACATTGCAAATATTAACTTAGTTTCAAAAAATAAAAAACAGGGTTAAACCCTGTTTTAAAAATCTATTATTCCTTGTAACTAAACTTATATAAAAAGTGTGCAACAATTACCGCAGTAATACCGCCAATCAATTTACCAAGCACCATACCTGAAATATAATTTTCGTTAAATGCCATTGTAAATGCAAGGTGATCGCCAAACACAAACGATGCTGATACAGCAAAAGCCATATTCATAATTCTTCCCTTTTTATCCATTTTACCGATAAGGTCAAACATTGGAAGGCTATTTGCAAGTGATGCTATAAATCCAAGTACAGAAGCATCATTGATATTTACCATTCTTCCCATTTTTGCAAAAACACCGCCAAATATTTTTGATATTACTGAGATAAGTGGGAATATGCCTGAAAGTATAATCGCTATGTCACACACAGTTGCAAATCCAACGCTTACCGGCTCAATATACGGCACAAGAACAATGCCGGTAATATGAGTAAATATTCCAAGTGCCAAACCGAGCGTTATTACTATAACAATGATATTTCCGATTACTCCAAATATCTTTCTGCAAAGTGTAGGATTTAATACCAAGCCGATACAGGTAATAAGAGATACAACCATTACGGGTACCAGATTTAAGACGAGTGGGATTAGTGAATACCCCATAAATAAACCAGAAGCTATACATCCAACAGGAATGGTAGCTATACCGCAAAGTATACCATTTAGCACTTCCTTGTGATATTTAGTGTCTATTGTCTTTAATGCTATTGGAATAGTAAAACATATTGTGACACCCATCATTGACGCAACTATAAGACCATTATATCCGCCCCAGCTATCTGACGAGGCAAGTTCACTCGCAATTGATGCACCGCCCATATCGTTTGCAATAAAACCTGCAATAAACGATAAATCAATATTTAAAAGCTCCGAAAAAGGAATAAGCACAGGAGAAAGCACCTTGCCAATTGCCGGAGCAATGGTTATCATTCCTACCATAGCAATCGCAAGCGGTCCTGTAGACAATATACCTTTTTCAAATTCTTCGCCTAGTTTTAAATGATTACCTGTTATACGGTCAACAGCTCCAATAAGCGCAAAAACTCCAAAAATTATTTTTAATACAAACATATCTGTCACCCTAATTCAATTCATATATTGCCTGACACGAATATATCGGCTGACCTTTTTCGGAAAACAGTGTTTCATACTCAGTCATTACGTTACCTCCGTTGTAGATACTGTTATGAAGGTCAAGAGTAATATTTTTAAGCCTTAAGCCATAATCAGAAAATGAATTTAGCGAAAATTCAAATAGCATTTTATTATCTGTTTTAAATCTTATCATACCTGATGATGTGATGATTTTTTTATACACATTTAAGAAATTCTCGTGTGTTAGTCTGCGTTTTGCCTGACGGTTTTTCTTCCACGGGTCGCAGAAATTTATGTATATAACATCGCATTTGGTTTTACTTTCAAATTCCGACAGCACTCCTGCGTCACCCGCTACGAAACGGACGTTAGTTAGTCCTTCCCTTTTCACCTTTTCCATAGCAAGCACAAGCACATCGAGATTTTTCTCGATAGCTATAAAGTTTACATCAGGGTTAGATTTTGCGGTTTCAAGCATAAATTTACCCTTACCGCAGCCAATCTCAATATGAAGCGGTTTGTCATCGTCAAATACTGATTTTAAATCGTTTTTATAATCAGCAAAGTTTTCTATCATTATATCGCTACAAACGTCCATACGCTCTTCGCGGTGTTTTTTTCTTCTCATTCTCATATATATTACCTCTTATTCATTCTGTTGTATATAATGACTGCAAGAATTATTGATGATAATCCTGCAACGAATTTTCCTGCCATAACTGCACCGAGATATTCGGCATTAAACGCCATGGTAAATGCAAGGTGAGCTGCAAACATAAATGCTGCTGAAATTGAAAATGCAGAGTTTAATACAATACCTTTTTTATCCATATCGTTTAACATTTCGAATGTAGTTATATTGGTTGCAAGCGTTGAAATAAAACCTAGCGCTGAAGTTTCGTTTATACCCAGCTTATTACCAAGTAATGAAAGTGGTTTTTCTAAAACCTTTGATAATAAATGTAAGAACACAAAAGCTCCTGACATAAATGCACTTACACTAAGGCATATTGCAGCGCCTTCTTCAAGTGTTCCGAGTCCTTCGACCACTTCAACCCCTGCAAGAAATTTTACAAGACCTAATATAAGTCCAATTGTAATTATTGTTTTAATTATTTTGCCAAATACCGAAAATATTTTAACACATATCATCGGGCAAAAAATCAGCCCGCACGCAATAATTGTAGATAAAATTATGAGCATCAAAAGATTTGAAAAAAGCAGTTTAAATGGTATTCCTGCAACAAATCCAGACACAATACAGCCAATAGGAATAGTAACAACTCCGCACAAAAACCCCAAAAACATTTCCTTGTGGTTTTCCTGCTTTACAACGCCAAGAGCATAAGGAATGCTAAACGAAAAAGTAGCACCCATCATTGCTGATACCACAAGCGCATTGAACATACCGATAGTTTCATCTGCACATACTTCCATTGATAGAGATGCACCGCCCATATCGTTTGCAATAAGAGATGCCGGAATAATCGATGGGTCAATATGAAATACATTGTATACTACATCAAATATCGGTTCAAATAGATTAGCTACAAGAGGAGATATAACAACCATGCCTATTACAGCAAGTGCCATATTACCAAACAGCATAAAGCCTTTTTCAAATTTCTCACCTAGACCAAATTTATTTCCTATTATCCTGTCTATACCGCCTATAACGGAAAATACCGCCATAAATACTGATACAAAATTCATATTATCCCCCAAAATCAAAGTGCGACTGCTTTAAAGCCATTATCTGTAAGTATATATCTCTCTTTAAATCCACAAGATTTTAAAAGCTCTGCGCTATCATCAAATGCACAATCAAGAAAATTTTTATCGTGGCAGTCAGATGATATTACCGCGCCAAAGCCAAGCCTTTTAAGTTCTTTTAATATAAATGGATTTGGATAAGGAGCTTTTCTGTATCCACGTGATATAGCACCTGTGTTAACTTCAAAAAATGGTATTTTACCTTTCAAAGCTTCAGCCGCTTCTATGGCTAAATTTCTGTAATCTTTTGAGTCTTCGTCAAAGAATTTTACATTATCAGAATGTTTTGTAATAAGGTCAAAATGACCGATTATATCAAAATTTCCACGTTCTGGAAGAGTAGCAAGCAACCTATAATATTCATTAGCAAATGCCATACCATCACCACCAAAATATGTATTAATCACATTCTCAACAGTTTCAAGTGGTCGGTCAAATGCTATCGGTTTATCCTCGCCCGGAAGATAATGAACAGAGCCTATAAGATAATCATATCCATCAAATTCAGGCTCGGAAAAATACTCAAATTCAAGGCCAAGATATATCTTAAACGTATCTTTATATTTTTCCTTTAGTCTGTTTATTTCCTTTTTATATCCTTCTGTATTGTTACCACTCAAATACTCCGAAAAGCTCATATATGAGTGCATTGAAAAACCGATGGAATCAAATCCTTTTTTCATCGCCGCAAGTACAATCTCTTCGGGCGTATCTTTACCGTCGCAATATGTACAGTGTGTATGTAAATTTTGTTTATTCTCCATAAAATCTCTCCTCAAAACAATCTACAACGTATTTTATCATAAAAATATAGTCCTTTCAAGAGCAATTTGCGAAAAAGGATTAAGTTACTTTTTCCCAATGCTTAAGTCCTTTCCATGCAAATAAAAAAAATCACCACATCTTACGATGTAGTGATTTTTTTGGCTGGGGTGGCAGGACGCTTATTGCTTCGCAATCAGCACTGCTCGTCGACCGCTCGCTTCGCTCCGGTACCCTCCTCGCACCAACTCGCTAAAAACGATTATCAATCGTTTTATTTACGCTCGTTACCTTCTGCAGGCTTAAGTCCTTTCCATACAAATAAATAAATATCCACCCGCATAGCGGGTGGTTTTTCATCTTCGGGCATAGCCCTATATAACACTGGCTGCACACAAGTGT
>JAZQHR010000039.1:0-40514 GCA_045540695.1 Clostridia bacterium
ATTACAGTGCTATTATTTGAATTATCAATAGTTTCGCCCGCCTTGATATTTTTCTGTATTACATTTCCTGAGATGGGTGCAGTAACGTTATAATTGTCCATCTGGTCATAGAAGTTGTTAAGCGAAAGCTCTGCATCTTCAAGAGAAAGCTTGCTTTGCTTAGCACTGTTTTCAGCACTGTCACTGTCAAGTCTTGCAATAACGCTTCCTGAGAAAATATAATCCCCCTCGCTTACAGAAAGACCATATACTTCACCTGCGCCTTTTGATTTAACAATCTGCGACGCTGAGTATTCAAACTCTCCCGCACTGTTGCATGCATAATTATCTACAATAGCTGTTGCTCTGTCACCAGGAAGTATTGCACCAGGATTTCCCACTTCTATCTCGACATTACGTACAAGAACACCATTATGTGCTATTGAGCCTGTACTGATATTTGTAACTGTTCCTGTCAGTGATGTAAATGAATTTTCCAGATTTACAGTAGCCGTCTGACCCATGTACATATTCTCAGCATCGTTTTCATTAAACTTAATATTAAGCTTCATTACGTCCTTATTTATCAATTCAAGAACGTTTGCACCGGCATTTATATCATCACCATTTTTTATGTACACCTGTGTTACAACTCCGCTAAATGGTGCGTTGATAACAAGCTTTCCCATAGCTTCAAGCGACTGGTCATACGACATTTTTGCTTTTTCAACTGAATTTTCCGC
Organism: Clostridia bacterium; assembly: GCA_045540695.1. Classification (GTDB taxonomy): domain Bacteria; phylum Bacillota; class Clostridia; order UMGS1810; family UMGS1810; genus JAZQHR01. Next base: position 723 of record JAZQHR010000039.1, read on the forward strand.
CTTGCTTATATTGTTATCTATATCAGACGAATCAATTTTATATAAAAGCTGACCTTTTGTGACAACGTCACCCTCGTCAAAATAATCTGCAAGTATATCACCCGTTGCCATTGCCTTTATTTCGTACTGATTGATTGCTTCGATAGTGCCTGTACCCTCAATCACACTTACTACATTGCCTCTTTCAACCTTTGCTGTAAGTATAGTTTTATTCTGCTCTGCGGGGTTAAGCTTACCTATTCCAATCACAACCGCCACTATCACCAAAGCAACTATAGCCAGTATAGCAATAATCTTTTTCTTGCTAAGTGATTTAAGCTTTTCAACAGCATTTTCTGATTTTGGTTTTTTGTCCTTTGAAAATAATTTTTTCACTTATAAAAAACCCCTTTCAACATCAATAAATATCTAGTATAAAAATACTATAAAAATATGACATAGCTAGAAACAAATTGTAAACATTTTATTAACGCAAAAACCGACACTTTTATAGCTATTTCAAGACAAAAATCGGGATTGATTATTATCAACCCCGATACTGTTTTCAAATCAGTTTCTTAGACTATGGATAGGCGCAGGTATTCTTCCGCCTCTGTTTATAAACTCCGTACTGTCGTACTTGTTTACGTTCATTACAGGGCCTGTACCAAGAAGACCGCCAAACTCAACCACGTCACCTATTTTCTTACCAGGTGCCGGTATAAGACGAACAGCAGTAGTCTTATTATTTATCATACCTATAGCCGCCTCGTCTGCAATAATAGCCGATATAGTACTTGCAGGGGTTTCTCCCGGTACTACTATCATATCAAGACCAACCGAGCATACACACGTCATAGCTTCAAGCTTTTCCAGTGTAAGTGCACCGCAGCTTGCCGCGCTAATCATTCCGGCATCCTCCGACACAGGAATAAATGCGCCACTAAGTCCGCCGACATAAGAAGATGCAAATGTTCCACCCTTCTTAACTGCATCATTTAAAAGTGCAAGTGCTGCTGTAGTACCATGAGCACCACATTTTTCAAGGCCCATTTCCTCTAATATATACGCAACGCTGTCACCTATTGCAGGTGTAGGTGCAAGTGATAAATCGACTATGCCAAACGGTGTATCAAGTCTTTTTGATGCCTCCTTTGCCACAAGCTGACCCATACGGGTAATCTTCATAGCAGTTTTCTTGATTACTTCGCTTACTGTTTCAAAGTCCGCACCTTTAACTTTTTCAAGTGCACACTTTACAACACCAGGTCCACTAACTCCGACATTTATTACTCTTTCTGCCTCACCCGCTCCGTGAAATGCACCTGCCATAAATGGGTTGTCCTCTACGGCATTGCAGAACACTACAAGCTTTGCACAACCAAATCCGTCAGAAGAAGCAGTTTTATCCGCAGTAGCTTTTATAATTTCGCCCATTTTCTTAACGGCATCCATATTTATGCCTGACTTTGTAGTACCGATATTTACCGATGAGCACACCTTATTTGTAGATGCAAGTGCTTCAGGAATTGAATCAATAAGTGCGATATCCGTTTTGGTGTATCCCTTATGTACTAGAGCAGAGTATCCACCTATAAAGTTTACACCGGTTGTATCTGCGGCCCTGTCTAAAGTCTTTGCTATTTTCACAAAATCATCAGGTTTTTCCGACTGACCTATCATGGCGATAGGTGTCACCGAGATACGTTTGTTTATAATCGGAATACCATATTCAGTTTCTATCTGCTCGCCTGTTTTAACAAGGTTTTCTGCATATTTTGTTATTTTATCGTATATTTTTGTATTTAATGCATCGATATTATCATCCGAACAATTTAAAAGTGATATCCCCATAGTAATGGTTCTTATGTCCAGATTTTCATTATCTATCATTTTTATAGTTTCTATTATTTCGTTTCTACTAAGCATATTGACCACCTATATTCTGTGCATTGAATTAAATATATCCTCGTGCTGAATTCGTATATCAACACCTAGTTTTTTTGCTTCTTCGTTCAAATTTTCCGATATTTTTGCAAATTCGACATTTGCAGCACCTGTATCCACCTGCATTATCATAGTAAACATATCGTTCATAATGGTCTGCGAGATGTCCAAAATATTTATATTCATATTGCTTAGTGCTGTGCTGACACTGCATATTATTCCTACCTTATCTTTTCCAAGAACTGTGATTATCGCTTTCATGGTTATCCCCCTTATATTTTTTTCATCTTTATTCTAAGTGCATTTGTTACCACCGATACCGAGCTAAGTGACATTGCAAGTGCGGCAACCATTGGATTTAAATTATTAAACGCAGCTACCGGAATAAGTATTACGTTATATATAAATGCAAAGAATAAGTTTTGTTTAATATTTGTAATTGTTATCTTACTAAGTGATATTGCCTTTAATATGTCCGACATTCTGTCGTTCATTATTACTACGTCGGCTGACTCGATAGCAATCTCTGTACCGCCCGACACAGCTATACCCACATCCGCTGTAACAAGAGCAACTGAGTCGTTTATACCATCGCCCACCATAGCCACTGTATCGCCGTTTGCCTGAAGTTCTTTTATCTTGTTTGCCTTATCGTTTGGAAGAACCTCCGACACTACCTCCGATACTCCTATTTCTTCTGCTATGGCATTTGCCACGTATCTATTGTCACCTGTTAAAAGGACTGTCTTTTTGCCAAGCTTATTTAGTGCATCAATGGTTTCTTTTGACTCTTTCTTTATGCTGTCACGCATTGCTATACAGCCTGCTACCTTGCCGTCAATCGCTACCAAAACAGATGTTTTTCCCTCTTTTGAAAGTATCTCTACTGTATCTTCAAAAAGAAGCTCTGCTTTTTGCTCTTTCATAAGCCTTTCATTTCCCACAAGGACTTTTTTGCCATCTATAACCGCAGATACGCCGTGACCTACAACAGCCTCAAAGCTATCTACTTTTTTCTCTGCTATGCCTTTTTCCATAGCATAAGCCACGATAGCATCACTAAGGAGATGTTCAGACATTTTCTCAGCAGAAAATGCATACGAAACAAGCTCGTCATGAGAAATCCCCTCTGCGCATACGACATTGGTTACCTCTATATTTCCTGTAGTAAGAGTACCCGTCTTGTCAAACACCAAAGTGTTTACCTTATTTAAAAGCTCAAGTGCATTTGAATCCTTTACCAGTACACCAAGCTCTGCACCTCTGCCGACTGCCACAATAACTGCTGTCGGTGTAGCAAGTCCAAGTGCGCACGGACACGCGATAACCATTACCGAGATAAATGCATTAACTGTAGCTGTTATATCATTGCCAAGCACTGTCCACAAAATTGCCGTAACAACCGCGATGCCCATTACACATGGCACAAACACTCCTGCAATCTTATCAGCAAGCTTTGCAATTTCAGGCTTTGAGCCGCTAGCCTCTTCTACCATTTTTATAATCTGTGAAAGAAGTGTGTTTCCAACGTTTTTAGCCTTAACCTTTAAATATCCGTATTTATTTATACTGCCTGCAAACACCTTGGAATCTACAGTCTTTTCCACGCCCATACTCTCACCCGTTAGCATAGATTCGTCAACCGCAGATGATCCTTCTACAACCACACCGTCTACACTTATCTTATCACCTGGCGAAACGATAACTATATCGCCATCTTTTATATCGTCCACATCCACCTCTACTTGTTTACCGTCTACCTCTATTACTGCTTTTTTAGGTGTAAGCTCTACAAGTTTTTTTATGGCATCATTGGTTTTTAGTTTTGAACGATTTTCCAAAAATCTGCCAAGAAGTATAAGTGTGATAATCACTCCCACCGACTCAAAATACAGATTGTGAACTAAATGACCTGCATGCACAGGATGCAAGTTCATCTGCACGATATTATATATACCATATACAAATGCTGATGTCGTACCAACTGCCACAAGGGAGTCCATATTTGGCGAAAGTGTAAATAAATTTTTATATCCCACAGTATAAAATTTATAGCCCACTATCATTGCACCTATTGAAAGCAAAGCCTGTGCATACGCAAAGCCAAAAGGACTTGCGATGGGGTCAATGAGCATTGGAACCGGAAGCCCAACCATAGTTCCCATAGATATATAAAAAAGCGGAAGTGTAAATATAAGCGACAGTATAAACCTTGTACGCATCATTTTTACATCTTTTACTTTTTTTTCATAATTTTCTGAAAAACTATCACTGTTTATACCATATCCGGCATTTTTAACCGCCATACAAATAGCATTTTCATTTGTAATTTTTTCGTTAAACTGTACTGTAAGCTTTGATGTGGCTAGATTTACCGATGCCTTTTTTACACCTTCCATATTTGCAACGGTACTTTCTACCTTTCCCGCACAAACAGCACAGTGCATTCCAGTAACTGTAAAGCTTGATTTTATCATTTACTCACCTCTAAGTCTGTTTCTTACAACCTCATATATCATAAGTGAGCCTGCAACCGATGCATTTAACGAAGTAATCTCGCCAAGCATTGGTATAGTAACCAAAAAATCGCATTTTTCCTTGACGATATTTGATATACCCTCACCTTCACTGCCTATAACAATGGCAACATTTCCGCTAAAATCGTGCGAGTAAATAGTTCTATCGCCGTCCATATCTGCACCTACTACCCATACGCCGTTTTTCTTAAGCTTTTCGATAGTCTGGGCAATATTTGACACACGTGCAACAGGAGTATATTCCACTGCACCTGCCGAGGTTTTTGCAACGACTGACGATAAACCTACACTTCGTCTTTTTGGTATGATAACTCCATGAACGCCTGCGGCATTACAGGTACGAAGAATTGATCCTAAGTTATGCGGGTCAGTTATCTCGTCTGCTATAACTATAAAGTTATTTTCTCCCTTTTCCTTGGCAATATTTAGTATATCCTCGATACTCACATATTCTTTTACAGGAGTGATGGCTATGACACCCTGATGCGATTTTGTTTCGCTCATCATATCAAGCTTCTTTTTATCAACCTCTGTAATTACTATTTTAGCCTTTTTTGCAAGGGATATAATCTTATTTATAGAACCATTTTTTTCACCTGACTGGATATACAGTCTGTCTATATCTCTGCCCGATTTAAGTGCTTCCATTACTGGATTTCTGCCCTCTAAAAGGTCCATATTCTTTTCATTTGAAAAATCCATATTTATCTCCTACATATAGTACTAAAAAGGAACACCTAGGTGTTCCTTTTATATTTTCCAACTATATTTTACGCAAAATTGAACTTATCGTGGATAACCTTAACAGCTCTTTCTGCATCTTTTTCTGCTATAAGAACAGACACCTTTACTTCTGATGTAGAAATCATATTTATGTTTATACCAGCATCGTAAAGTGCTTCAAACATTGTAGCTGCAACGCCCGGATTATTTACCATACCTGCACCTACGATTGATACCTTTGATACATCTTCAGAAGTTTTAATATCTTTATAACCGATATTTTCTTTAGCTTCTTCAAGTATATCTACAGCATCCTTTAGATTTGAACGTGTAACTGTAAAGCTGATATCCTTTGATGAATCTCTACCGATAGACTGTAGGATTATATCTACGTTTATTCCCTTCTTAGCTAGAAGTGAGAATATTTTAAATGCCGCACCCGGCTTATCCTCTATATCACATAGTGCAATTCTTGCAACATCATTATCTCTGGCAACGCCTCTTACTAACATTTTTTCCACAGATTTTACCTCCCTTACAATGGTTCCTTCATTTTTGGTAAGACTTGATCTTACGCATAGGTTTACGTTATATTTCTTAGCCATTTCTACTGATCTGTTGTGTAGAACATTTGCTCCAAGACTTGCAAGCTCAAGCATTTCGTCAAATGAAATCTCGTCAAGCTTAACCGCGTCAGGAACTATTCTAGGGTCAGCAGTATATACGCCGTCAACGTCTGTATATATTTCGCAAAGGTCAGCGTGAAGTGCTACTGCTATAGCCACTGCCGAGGTATCTGAACCGCCTCTGCCAAGTGTAGTTATATCATCATATTTATTGATGCCCTGGAAACCCGCTACTACTACAATATTTCCGCTGTCAAGCTCTTTTTTCACTCTCTCGGCATCTATTTTTCTGATTCTAGCACCACCGTAATTGCTGTCGGTATTCATTCCTACCTGCCAACCTGTTAATGATACGGCATTTACGCCAAGCTTCTGAATAGCCATAGCTAAAAGTGATATTGATATCTGCTCACCTGTAGATAAAAGCATGTCCATTTCTCTTTTTGAAGCTTTTGGATTTATCTCCTGGGCTTTCTCAATAAGATCGTCTGTAGTATCACCCTGAGCTGATACAACAACTACTACTGAATTACCATTTTTGTATGTTTCAACTACTCGGTTTGCTACATTCATAACTCTCTCGGCATCTCTTACAGAAGAACCACCGAATTTTTGAACTATTAGTGACAAAAAAATCTACCTCCTTTATAGTGGTCATAAATACAAAACTATAACATTTTATACCCTTATTACGTTACTTCAAACGTAACTCCCACATTTGATACTTCAAATATTTTAACCTGCCAACCTGCAAAACGTTGTCTTAGGTATGCATTCATTTTTTCGTAAAACTCATCATAATTACCGTCAAGCACCGCCATAATAGTCGGTCCTGCACCGCTTACGTAAGCACCCAGTGCACCAAACTCAAGAGCACTTTTCATTATCCAGTGACCACCTTTTATGTAGGAAAGTCTGTAATGCTGATGAAGCTTATCCTTAAGTGCCGCCCTTATTCCGTCAGAATCACCATTTATAAGTGAGGCAGAAAGTAGGGATGCATGTGCTATATTATATGATGCGTTTTTATAACTTGTGTATTTTGGAAGGATTGCTCTTGATTTTTTAGTAGAAAGATAAAAATCCGGAACAATCGCAGCAAATTTATATTTTTTATCTATCTCATTACGTGAATACTTTATATCGTTATTTGACCTTAGTGAAATAACGTATCCGCCAAGAAGTGACGGTGCTACATTATCAGGATGACCTTCTATATGGGTTGCCATATTAAGTATTTGCGACTGAGAAAGTGGATTACCTATAAGGGCATTTGCCCCAACCAGGCCCGCTACGATACTTGCAGCACTGGAGCCAAGACCTCTCGTAACGGGAATACTGTTATCCAGTGTAAGCTTTATACCTTTTGGATGCTTGCCTGCCTTTTTAAACACTCTGTCCATTGCCATATACACGCAGTTTGTACTGTCCATAGGTAGAAATTCACGACTTTTATCAAGAATATCTATCTCAAGTCCGCCGTCGGTTTCTTCTATGGTAATGGTATTATATAGATTAACCGCTATCCCCATACAATCGAATCCGGGGCCCATATTAGCAGATGTTGCAGGTGCTTTAACTGTAATCATTTTCTGCCTCCAAACTTAATAAGCCACTTCCTTCTATTCTGTCAACACTCTTATTTTGCTTATTACTTCGCACGATAATGCATTAAGCTTCTCGTTAATATCCTTTTCCTTCATTGCCGATGTAACAAATGCTGTTTCATTTTCATACACCGAAACAAAATCCACACTGCCAAACAACTTTTCAATTTTATCTTTTGCATCGGCACAGCTTATTCTTACAAACATTTTAGTTTCACACTCACCGATATCTTTTATAAGCTTTTCATCTGTTCTGTGCCAGATAATCCATTTATTTTTATCGATATGCTTAACTGCATCGATAACATCTGCCACTACTGCACTGGCTGTAGGAAGCTTTCCTGCCCCTCTGCCGTAAAATACCGCATCACCAAGTGCGTTACCCTGAACAAGTATGCCGTTGAACACATCGTCCACATGTGATAACGGATGCTCATTTGAGATAATCATAGGACAAACCTTTATATCCACCATATCACCTTCAAATGCTGCATAACCAAGTAGCTTTATTACTGAATCAAGCTTTGATGCATAAGCCACATCTTCAAGTGATATTTTAGTGATACCTTCTGCACTTACCTGTTTATAGTCAATATGCTTTCCTTTTGCAAGAGAAGCAAGTATACATATCTTTCTGCAGGCATCGTGACCTTCTACATCTGCCTCAGGATTTCTCTCGGCATAGCCTTTTTCCTGAGCAGTCTTAAGGGCAGATTCAAAATCCACGCCCTCTTTTATCATCTTTGTAAGGATATAGTTTGTAGTACCGTTTAGTATACCCACTATTTTATTTATTTCATTTGCTGTAAGACACTGATTAAGTGGTCTAATAATAGGAATACCGCCACCTACGCTGGCTTCAAAAAGATAATTTACACTATTATCCTTTGCAAGCTGTAATAGCTCATCACCGTATGTAGCAACCAATTCTTTATTTGATGTAACAACGTGTTTTCCGCTTGCAAGAGCTTTTTTGGTATATGTATAACCAGGCTCAAGACCTCCGATAGTTTCAACGACTACAGAAACCTCATCATCATTTAATATCACATCGAAATTGTCAACAAAAAGGTGGCTGTCAGGATGATTTGAAAAATCCCTTATATCGAGTATATATTTTATATCAACATCTTCACCGGCATTTACGCTGATGCTTTCGAAGTTTGTTTTAATTACTTCGTATACACCGGAGCCAACTACTCCAAATCCAATTATAGCAATCTTCGCCATCGAAAAATACCTCCATAGTTTCTCTTGTAGCTTTTAATTAAATAATTATATCACTTTATGCGAAAAATGTCAATTTGTGAGTGCACAAACTTTAGCTTAAAACATCACGAATTTTCGTTAATTATATCAAAAATATCCGATCCGCTGTTTTTTGGACGTTCACCCTTTACTCTGCAGTGAATTTCAGGAAGCACACCAAAGAATGATTCAATATATTTTTTCACTTCGTCCATAGCGCTTTTAGCTTCTATTTCCTTTTTGACATCAGTATCCTTAAATTCCAATGCCAATGCATCGCCATCGCATACAGGCTTAACATTTATAAGCTTCACGCATAAAAGCATATTTCTCATTGCAATGCTATCGCAAAACTCGTTCCATCCTGCCACTACCTTAAGCACTTCTTTATTGCCTGATTTGGCGGTTGGCTTTTCGGATACAATTTCTTCTTTTTTTGTCTGTATTTCAGGTGTATTTATTGCCTGTGTTTCATTTAAAGCAGCATCTTCTTTTACCGCATCCGCAGTTTGCAAATCGTCATCATACCAAGGCAAATCATCTTCTTCCTTGCTTGGCGAATCGTCAACTGCATTTGTTTCACATACTGCCTGACCTTTAGCCATTGGAACGCCATTTTCCAACATCTGTTCAAGCTTTTTAATTCTGTCAAGAAGTGCATCTGTATCCTTGCTAAGATGTGGTTTTGACATTCTTACAAGTGCCACCTCTATCATTACTCTCTTTGAAATGGCATACTTAAGATTGTTGTCAAGCTCTGACAAGATATTTATACAATTTAATATCTTCTCATTAGAATATTTTTTTGCTATCTCATTTATCACGTCAGCATTTCTGCTGTTTCCTATAAATTTACCGTTTACATTAGCGATAAGAAGCTCGCGGTATACACCAAGCAATGCCTCAGAAAATCCATCAAGATTTTTGCCCTCGCCTATAGCGGTTTCAAATATTTCAACTACTCTTGTCAAATCCTCATCTGCTATGCCGTCAGCAAGATTATAAAGCATTTTATTATCAAGCGTTCCGACAATCTCAACTACATCCTCATACGTAAGGTTATCTGTCTTAAACGAAAGGCATCTGTCCATTATGCTTAGAGAATCACGCATTGAGCCGTCACCAAGTGTTGCCACATACTCTACAGCCTCATCGCTTACTGTAAACTTTTCATTTTCAAGTATTACCTTTATTCTGTCGGCGATATCCTTTACACCGATTGATTTAAAGTCAAAACGCTGACATCTCGATAGTATGGTAGCAGGTATTTTATGCACCTCGGTTGTTGCTAATATAAACACCACGTTTGATGGTGGTTCCTCAAGTGTTTTTAAAAGTGCGTTAAATGCACCTGTAGAAAGCATGTGCACCTCGTCTATGATATACACTCTGTACTTTACCACACCCGTAGAATACTGCACCTGCTCGATGATTTCACGAATATTGTCAACGCCTGTATTTGACGCAGCATCCATTTCTACTACATCAAATATACTTTCATTAAGTATACCTTTACAATGCTCACACTCATTACACGGATTTCCATTTTGCGGATTTAGACAGTTTATAGCACGGCTGAGTATCTTTGCTGTAGATGTCTTACCTGTACCTCTTGTTCCCGTAAAAAGGTATGCATGACATATCTTGTCATCTATTATTTCATTTTTTATAGTAGAAGTGATATGCTCCTGACCGATTACATCGTCAAATGTATCCGGTCTCCACTTTCTGTATAATGCCTGATATGCCATACTAAATTCCTCTTTCTATCGTTTTGTAAAAAAACACTAAATACGGTTCGTCGGAAACCGCCGAACCCTACAATATAATTTATTAAAAAAAGTCGTACGTTCAAAAATCGAATTACAAAGTGTACGCGTTACAGCATGATAAGCTCAAGCCAGGCACTCTCGCGGCACATACAACACATCGCTTAAGGCTGCTTGGTTCCCCACCTGACCTGGTTCACGAGATTATATTGCGCAAGACCCAACTCTCAACACCTGTCATACTGCACAGACCGTGCAAATAATAACCCTCAAGTTGAACATAACCCTTGCTATAGCGGATTGCAAGTACAGGGCACCGCTACCGCCCCGGCTGTACGACCATTATATATTATACACTATTTAAATGATATTTTCAACAGTTATTTTAATATTTTTTAATCCAGCAAGCCTTCCGGAATCTTAACTTTCATATATCCTTCGTTTACATTAACTTCCTCCACCACTTCTCTAAGTGCAGGAATAAGGATATCCTTTTCTCCTTCTCTGCTTACTACATATACATCATTACTTCCGGTGCTTATTACCTCGGTGATTTTTCCTAAAAAAGCTTCACCCTCAAACACCTCAAGACCTATAAGGTCAACCACAAAATACGTGTCATCAGGAAGGTCGTCTATGCTTTCGCGAAGTACATATACCACCTTGTTTTTTAGCCTTTCAGCATCGTTTACGTCATCTACGCCCTTAAGCTTTATAATAACGCTTGATTTGTGATATTTTACACTCTTTATTTCAAACGCCGTACCATCCTCAAGATACAGCTCGGCTATCTCTTCGTATACCTCCGGATAATCTGTCCACGGAGTAATCTTTATTTCGCCTCTTAGTCCATGAGTATTAACTATTTTTCCTGCTTCCAAGTATTTTTGTGACATAATATTTCCTCCCAACCGATATAAAACAAGCCCACATTAATAATTAAGTGGGCTTATTTATCAGTTTAAATTATACGATTTCAACAGAAACCTTTTTGTTTTCTTTGCTTGCTGCGGCTTTCATCACAGTTCTGATAGACTTTGCAATTCTGCCCTGCTTGCCTATAACCTTACCCATATCATCCTTGTGAACGTGAAGCTCAAGAACAACTGCTCTCTCGCCTTCTTTTTCAACAACTGATACATCATCAGGATAGTCAACCAAAGACTTTGCCACAAAAGTAAGAAGTTCTTTCATAATGCAATCCTCCTAAGCGCTCGAAAATCGAAATATTATTTGATTATTCCGTTTTTCTTAAGTAGAGCTTTAACAGTATCAGTTGGCTGAGCACCGTTACCAAGCCACTTAGTAGCAAGTTCTGCATCGATAGTAACTGTAGCAGGATCTGTGTTTGGATCGTAAGTACCGATCTGCTCGATAAATCTGCCATCTCTAGGATATCTTGAATCAGCTACAACAATTCTGTAGAAAGGAGCTTTCTTTGCACCCATTCTTTTAAGTCTCATTTTTACCATTGTAAATTCACCTCACATTTTTAGTATTTATAATAATTTTATAAAAAAGCATTGTATGCTCGTTTACCTTAAAAACCCGCCAAGACCGCCAAGTCCTCGCATAGTTTTCTTCATCATCTTAGGATTTGAAAACTGTTTCATCATCTTCTTCATCTGGTCAAACTGTTTTAGAAGATTGTTTACATCCTGAATTCTCATACCGCTACCATCAGCAATTCTTTTTCTGCGGCTGGCGTTTATTATATCAGGATTTGCTCTTTCCTTCGCTGTCATAGACTTTATAATAGCACCTATTCTGTCAAACTGTCTTTCGTCTATGTTTACTCCTGAAAGTGCTTTTTTGTCAATGCCGGGCATCATACCAAGTATATCACGAATAGAGCCCATATTTTTCATCTGCTCAAGCTGTTCTAAGTAGTCGTCAAATGTAAATGTTTGCTTTCGCATTTTTTCTTCAAGCTCTAATGCTTTTTTCTCGTCAAACGCCTGCTGTGCTTTATCTATAAGTGTAAGCACGTCACCCATACCAAGTATTCTCGATGCCATTCTGTCAGGATAGAATATTTCCAAATCGGATAATTTTTCTCCCATACCGACATATTTTACAGGTTTACCTGTAACTGCCCTTACAGAAAGAGCCGCACCACCTCGGGTGTCGCCGTCCATCTTGGTTATAACCACGCCTGATATATCAAGCTTTTCGTTGAACGACTCTGCTACATTTACCGCATCCTGACCTGTCATAGCATCTATTACAAGAAGTATTTCAGTAGGATTTGTTATCTTCTTAATATTTTCAAGCTCATCCATAAGCTCTTCATTTATATGAAGTCTACCTGCGGTATCAATTATAACGACATCATTGCCGTTTTTCTCAGCATGCTCTATACTCTTTTTTGCAATATCTACTGCATCGGTGCTTTCATCTATAGAAAATACAGGCACATCTAAACTTGCACCCACTACCTGAAGCTGTTTCTTAGCCGCAGGACGGTAAACGTCTGCCGCAACAAGCAAAGGTCTTTTGCCCTGTTTTTTAAGCTGACCGCCAATCTTAGCACTTGTAGTAGTCTTACCTGCACCCTGAAGACCAACCATCATTATAACTGTAGGCGGTTTGGATGCAAAGCGTATTTTCTCAGATTCACCGCCCATAAGTGCGGTAAGCTCCTCATTTACAATCTTTATAACCTGCTGAGCAGGAGTAAGGCTTTCAAGCACTGATTCGCCAACAGCCTTTTCGGAAACCCTATTTATAAAATCCTTTACAACCTTAAAGTTTACATCTGCCTCAAGCAGTGCAAGCTTTACCTCACGCATAGATGCCTTAAGGTCGCTTTCCGATATCTTTCCCTTACCTCTTAATTTTTTAAAGGTCTGCTGAAGTTTATCTGCTAAATTTTCAAAAGCCATAATATAATCCCCGACCTTTCTCTATATTTCCTCGCTTATTTCATCAAGCAAGCATATAACCTTATCTGCATTTTCAAAAGTATCATTTGAAACAATACTTTTTATCTCATCGACCTTTGCCTCGATTATCTTAAATCGCCTTGCAAGCATAAGCTTTTCCTCAAGCTCAAGAAGGTCTTTTTCGCCACGCTTTATACTATCTCTTACGCCCTGACGGGTAATGCCTACTATCTCTGAAATTTCAGCAAGTGACAAATCGTCATTGTAATAAAGCTCCAGTATATCACGCTGTTTTTCACCGAGAGTATTTTTATAAAAATCCAAAAGATAGCTTATTTCCAAATTTTTCATAAACACACCCCCGAAAGAAAAGGTGTAAAGCAAAAAACTTTACACCTAATTATAGTACTATAATAACAATTTGTCAATAGTTTATTTTAATTTTCTTCGCGATATTTTTTTAGTCCTTCTATCGCCTCTTCAAGACTGGTCATTCCTTCACCAAACGTTTTCCAGTCACCTGACTGATTTGATGTCTTAGCCGACTCATAAGCATTTATTACGCTGTCAATTACTTCGTCCAGTGTGAAATCTTCCGTTTCAGGAGTTTCTATCTCGCCTTCTACTTCATTTTCTATCTCGGCAACAGGTCCTGTAGGACTTTGACCGTCAAATATTACCTCAAGTGCCTTATCAAGTGTAGGCTCCATAACGATTTTATTTCCATAAGCAACCGCCACTCGTTTAAGCTCAGGTATAGCACCCTCCGAATGCGACGAAATATATATAGGCTCAATATAAAGAAGCGAATCCTGCACAGGAACTACAAGCATATTTCCCCTAATAACATTTGAACCGCCCTGACCCCAAAGCGTCATTTCTTTTGAAATGTTCGGGTCGTTGTCTATTCTAGACTCTATCTGCATAGTGCCGTAAATATTTTTATTTTTAGGGAAATGGTATGCTATAAACTTACCATACGATTCATATTCACAGCTTGCAGCAAACCACGCAACCATATTTTCCTTATTTGAGAGTGTATATGGTATCATAACAATAAGCTCCTGCTTACCATCATGCCCTTTAACCGAAGTAAGATTGTAATATGGCTCTATATTTTTAGTGTCGGTAGAGTATTTTTCCTTGGCAAACACCCATAGGTCAGAATTATTATAAAACGAATCGGGATTTGTCACGTGATATTTACCATACACCTGTGCCTGAAGTCTAAACAAGTATTCGGGATAAATGATATGCTGGCTTATCGCATCAGGAAGATAATCATTACTAAACACACCCGGATATATGCTCATATAACTTTTTATAATAGGGTCGCCTTTATCTATTACATACATCTGGACTGTGCCATCATAAGCATCTACTACCGCTTTTACGGCATTACGTATATAATTTACACCATCATATTCCTGAGAATACGGATAATACTCACTTGTAGTATATCCGTCTATTATCCATTTAAGATATCCGTCATCATCCACTATAAGATACGGGTCGGTATCCCATTTTAAAAACGGAGCAGCTTTTTTTACACGCTCAACCACATTTGTATTTACAAGTATCTTACTGTCCTTTGTAATATACTGCGAAATAAGCATTCTAAAATCGGTTTTATTTATAGCATACATAAGTCTGTTTTTAAAGCCCAGATTTATGCCACCTTTACCTTTATATGAATATTCCACGTCCTCCGAGCCTTCTGAATAATCAAGCTCCTTAAGTGTAGAATTTACTATTACATAATCGGCATCTGTTTCGCCATAGTATATTCTCGGTTCAACAAGCTGTGGCAAATCCGCTTCCGATACAGGCGGTATATTTTTTAACAGATATTCCGGCTGACCTTCCTGTGTAACTCTGTTTACGGGACTTATTACCGCACCAAATCCGTGAGTATATCTAAACACCTTATTTGCATACGTTTTTGCATTTTCCTGGAGAGCATCGGTGTTTAACTCTCTTGCCGCAAGTGTAACAAGTGTAGGAAATCCGTTTATATCGTACTTTGTCATATCGAGGTCTTTAAATGTGTAGTAATTTCGTATACTTTGAAGCTCATTTGTAGCAGACAACGTAGAATTAAAGTCAATTATTCTTACATTTTTAAGCGTTTCCTCATTTTCTGACAGCGATTCATAAGTAAGGCTTTCGTCAGCTGGAAACTCCACCCCGGCTACGTCATTTAGATTATATGCCAGCTTGGTAAATTCTATATTGTGTGCAAAGTACGGTCTTTCCTTTACCGCCTCGTTTGGTGCAACTATGATATTTTGCACAAATAGCGCTATTAACGTTACCACTGCGAATGTTACAGGGTATATCGCCACAGTCATAAGTGCTTTTTTAATTTTTGAGCGAATAAGGAAAAACCCTGTAACTATTACAAGTGCAATCAGTATATATGGTGCAATTTTATAGAAGTTGAACCACACGTATATATCGGTATATCCCGCACCTGAAATATCGCCTATATTTGAATATAATATTTCCTGAGATTTAAACCCATAGGTAACTG
This sequence comes from Clostridia bacterium, assembly GCA_045540695.1. Taxonomy (GTDB): domain Bacteria; phylum Bacillota; class Clostridia; order UMGS1810; family UMGS1810; genus JAZQHR01. Next base: position 16,577 of record JAZQHR010000039.1, read on the forward strand.
CCTTTACCACAAAGAATATACCAATGTTTACAAGGTTGTGTACCCAGACAGGTTTTTCGTATGTCAGCTTTTCAAAGTTCATAAGTCCGTTCACTGTGTATATAACCGCATAAAACACAAGGCAATATGCTATACTCATAAGCCATACCGAGTCAAAGCTGCTAAGCACAGCATCCATAAACGGTCTTGTAAAAATGTAGTACCCTATATCCTTACCAAAAAGCGGGTCGGTAAGGTCAAAATTTTTACTGTTGGCAAAAAACAAGTATCTATCGTAAATCGCCTCACTGATAAACGTACTTGCTATCACAGAAAATACAAGGCTTATTAAAATTCTGGCTGACAGCTTTCGTATAAGCTCTACAAAAGGTCCGCCTCTGTCACTTACGCTTTTTTCTATAATAGTGGTGTTTATAAAAAATATAAGGAACACTATTACAAAGCTGATAGCCCTTACTGTGCTTTTTATAAGAAGGTCTGTCCAGAAAACAGTAGTATACTGATCACCTATTTCCTTTATTTCAAGGTAATCAATATAGTAACCAAACGCCACCGCCAGCATAATAAATGCTACAACAACAATAGCAGTGATAATAGATATACTTTTATATTCCCTTCCTACATTTTCAGTATAAAATTTTTTCAAACTCACCACACCTTTCTTATGATTGGTATAATGTTAACTCATAATATATCACAAGGCGGATATACGCACCCGCCCTTATGTTTTAATTAGTCTTCAAAAAGTGCATCGGCAAAATTTTCAGCATCAAAAAGCTGAAGGTCATACATTCCCTCGCCGACACCCACATATTTAACAGGTAAATTCTGCTCGTGGCCTATAGCTATTACTATACCACCTTTTGCAGTACCGTCAAGCTTTGTAAGAACTATACCTGTTATGTTTGTAGCTTCACCAAAAAGCTTTGCCTGATTTACTGCGTTTTGACCGGTAGTAGCATCAAGCACCAAAAGTATTTCCTTGTCACAATCAGGAAGCTCTCTGTCCATAATTCTAAATATTTTATTAAGCTCATCCATAAGGTTTTTCTTGTTGTGAAGTCTTCCGGCTGTGTCAAATATTATAACATCCGCACCTCTTGACTTTGCAGCTTCGATTGTGTCAAACATTACCGCACCTGGGTCAGAACCTTCCTGATGGCTTATGATATCAAGCCCTGCTCTGTCAGCCCATATTTTAAGCTGGTCTATCGCAGCCGCTCTGAATGTATCGCCCGCACCAAGTATAACCTTTTTACCCTGTGCCTTTAAGTGAGATGCTATCTTTCCTATAGAAGTAGTTTTTCCAACTCCGTTTACTCCTATAACCATTATTACAGAAGGGTTTGTATTAAGCTTCATTTCACTGCTTTCTTTTGTAAGGATATTTGATATTATCTCTTTTATAAGGCCCTTAACCTCTGAGCTTTCAGTTACCTTTCTCTCCTTACATAGTGTGCGAAGCTCTTCTATGATATAAAGTGATGTTTCTACGCCGACATCAGCCATTATAAGTGCTTCTTCAAGCTCCTCAAAAAGCTCCTCGTCTACATTTTTAAACATCTTAAACACATCATCAAGCTTTTCGCCAAATGAATTTCTGGTTTTTTCAAGTCCTGCTTTAAGCTTTGCAAAGAAGCCTTTTTCACTTGGAATTTCTTCTGCTAACTCTTCTGTTGCTTCCGCCGCAGGTTCTTCGGCGATTTCATCTGTTATTTCAGTTTCATAAGCTTCTTCGATAGTTTCTTCGATAGTTTCTTCCACCTCTTCAACTACCGCTTCTGCTTCGTCGCCTTCAGCCTCAACCGTTTCTTCAACAACTTCTTCTGTCACCACTTCTTCGCTAGTGATGATTTCCTCGTTTGGATTATCATTTTCCTGTGATTTTTTTCTCTTGAATATATTAAACATCATAATCCTCCAAATCTTCAAAGTTAAGTTTAAGCATTTTTGATACACCCTTTTCCTGCATGGTGATACCGTACATAATATCTGCAGCCTCCATAGTACCACGACGATGTGTAACTATGATAAACTGTGTCTTATTTGAATATTTCTTTACATAGTTTGCAAATCTATATACGTTTACATCATCAAGCGCTGCCTCTACCTCGTCAAGAAGGCAGAATGGTGTAGGTCTTACTTCAAGCACTGAGAATAAAAGTGCTATAGCGGCAAATGCCTTTTCTCCGCCCGACAAAAGCATAAGGTTTTGAAGCTTTTTGCCCGGCGGCTGAATTTCTATTTCTATTCCGCTTTCAAGCACGTTATCAGGGTCATTTAAATACAGCTTTGCTTCACCGCCGCCAAATAGCTCTTTAAACACGTCCCCGAATTTTTCCTTTATAATCTCAAAGCTTTCGGTAAACTGCTTAACCATTATAGTCTGCATTTGATTTATTATTTTGAAAAGCTCATTTTTAGCACTTTCCAAATCGCCTCTCTGCTCGGATAAAAATTCATATCTTTCCTTTACAATCTTATATTCGTCTATAGCATCAAGGTTGATATTGCCAAGGTCCTTTATCTGGCGCTTTATGGAATTTGCCTCTTTTACAGACTCGGTAATACTACCGATATCTGTCTTAAGCTCTAGTGCATCAGAATATGTAAGCTCATATTCGTCCCAAAGCTTGTTTATAACATTTTCTCTGTCTTCCTCAAGACGTGATACTTTACTTTCCAGCTTTGCAGTTTCCTGCTGAAGGACAAATATAGTTTCTCTTATAGTTTTAAGCTCTTGCTGTTTATCTTTCAGCTGAGCAGATTTTTCATCGTATTCAGCTTGCATTTTATCTATATCTTCAGTAAGTGTACCCGACTGTCCATGGGTGTTTTTGATGATATCGTCTATCGCAAGTATTTCCTCTTCAAGACGTTTGTTTTCGCCGATTATGTATTCTTTTTCAGCTTCCTTGCCTGCGATTTCAGCTAGATAATTGTCATTTGTTCTGTTTATAATGGCAATCTGCTCGCCAAGTGCTTCTATATCCTTTAGTGCAGAGTTTATCTCAAGTCGAAGATTTACTGTCTTTTCATCCTTTGCACTCTTTTCGCTGTTTAACTTAACTAAAATTTCCTCCTGAGCTGTAACCTTTTGTCTTGTATCGGCTATTCTTTGTTCTTTTTCCTTTATCTCCTCATCAAATGCCGCTTTCTGCTCATCTATATCAGTGATTTCTTTTGCAATATCACCGCTTTCATTTGCAAGAAGTTTTAGAGAATTTTCAGCATCTTCTTTTATCTTTTTCTGGTTTTCAATATCTGTAGTAACCTTGGCAAGTGAGGTATTGCACTCTGCCACAGTTGCATCAAGCACATCTTTTCTCTCTGATATTTTATTTACCTTAATACGATTATCATTTATGATATCGTCGTATTTATCGATAGTTTTAAGTAAAGCTTTAATCTCCTTGCCAAGAGCTTCAATCTCTTTTGAACGTCCAAGAAGGTTGTGGTTTGGATTTGTACTACCACCGCTTATAGAACCGCCTGCGTTTAGGATTTCACCTGAAAGGGTTGCTATTTTATACTTATAGCCTTCCTTTTTCGCAGCCGAAATAGCGTTGTCAATATTATCAAATACTGCTACCTTTCCAAGAAGGCTCATAACAACACCATCATACTTTTTATCAAAATTCACAAGGTCATACGCAATGCCGACATAACCTTTTTCGCTTGCAGGCGGATGTTTTAGCATCTGTCCTTCAACTGCAGTTATAGGTAAAAATGTCGCTCTTCCAAGCTTATTTTCCTTTAAAAATTCTATGCACTTTTTAGCCGCATCTTCATCCTCGGTAACGATATTCTGAAGTGCACCGCCAAGTGACATTTCAATGGCAGTAACATACTTTTCAGGAACGTCGATAAGCTTTGAAAGTACACCACACACGCCTGCAAAGTTTTTGCTTGCTATGTTTTTTACACCACGGCTATAGCCCTCATACGATTTTTCCAAATCCTCAAGGACTGTTTTTCTTGACTGTTTATCGTTATATTCCTTTGTAGCCTCGTTTTGCTTAAGCTTAGTTTCGTCATTTGACTTAACGATTTCAAAATATTCTGTTTTAAGCTTTTCAAGCTCGTCTATAGCATCTTTTCTATTTTTAGAAATATCCTTTTCCTGTGTTTCAAGGTTTAGTATTCTGTCAGCAATAAGCTTTATATTTTCTTCCTTCGCAGTTATTTCGTCTTTTATAGAGCTTTTTCTTTCGTTGAAGTTATTTATAAGCACATTTAAGCTTTCGCTTCTTGCCTTAATGGCAGATATATCATTTAAAACCTCGATAATATCGCCCTTTAAGCTCTCTATGATATTTGTCTTAGCTAATATTTCCTCAACAGTTTTTTCGCCGTCGCCTTCGGCATCTGATAGCACTTTTCCAAGTTCATCTGCTTTCTTCTTGCTTTCGTTTATTGCGTTATTTATATTTTCAGCATTGGTTTTTGATGAGTTAATCTTTTCTTCTATTACTGTGATTTCCTCACCAAGACGTTCGAAATTTTGCTGATTGTTTTTTATATTTGTTCTTAGTATTTCAAGCTTTGATACATAGCTTCCGCTATCTTTTTCAAGCTCCAAAAGCTTATCCTTAAACGCACTAATATCCGCGTTTAATTTTTCAAGCTCGGCGTTTGTTTCTTCGGTGTGTTTTTCAGCCGATTCAAGCTTTGCTTTTTCGTCATTTAAGTGGTTAAACGAAATAGAAAAAGCTTCGGATTTTTCCTTCAAATCCGCTTTTATCTTGTCTATGTTGTATATAGATATATTTACTTCGAGCTTTTTTAAAATTTCCTTAAGTTCAAGGTATTTTGTCGCCTTTTTGGATTGAATTTCAAGAGGACCGACCTGACCTTCAAGCTCGGTTATTATATCACGTATTCTTACAAGATTTTCTTCTGTCTGTGCAAGCTTTCTTTCCGACTCGGCTTTTCTGTAGCGGTATTTTGTAATACCAGCCGCCTCTTCAAATATATGACGTCTATCCTCGGATTTTGACGAAAGAATCTCATCAATCTTACCCTGACCGATTACAGAATATCCTTCTCTACCAAGACCTGTATCCATGAAAAGCTCATGCACATCTTTAAGACGGCATGGAGTTTTGTTTATAAAATACTCACCTTCGCCGTTTCTGTCTACACGTCTTGTAACGGTAACCTCGTCAAAATCAACGTTAAATGTCTTGTCCTTATTATCAAGGACTATCGACACCTCTGCATATCCGTAAGGTTTTCTCTTGGCGGTACCTGCAAATATAACGTCCTCCATCTTGTTACCACGAAGTGACTTTACGCTCTGCTCACCCATAACCCAACGAATAGCATCAGAGACATTACTTTTACCACTGCCGTTAGGTCCGACAATGGTGGTAATGCCTTTTCCAAAATCAAGTTCAATTTTATCTGCAAAGGACTTAAACCCCTGCATGTGTATTCCTTTTAAAAACAAACAATCAACACCCTTAACAATGGCGCGAAGATTAACAAGTCCACGCAGCCAAGCTTTTTAACATAATACATTTTATTTTATCACATTTACCCGTATATTGGCAAGCGACATTCAATTTTTTTGTTTTTTATAAGTATATTATCCTCGTCTATGCTGTCATTCGATGCAATTTTAACGCTAAGACCATGTTTTTCTTTAAAGTATGAAATGTTTTCGCGCTTATTCCCTGTAGCCTTAGATATGTTTTTGCTATTTACGTATATGGTAACATCGCCTGACAAATTATCTGCAACACCCTCTATAGCATTGCGGATAATTCTGCTTATTACAAGTTCCTTAAGTGACGGATGATATGGACCTATAACCGACTTTTCATTTATATTATCAGTAGTCTGAAGTCCAACTCTAATTACATCTATTTCAGCCAAATGAAACATTTTTATAAGACGTGCACAAAGTGTCACTGTGGTTTCCAAATCAAATGGCACATAGCTACCGGATTTATACATTTCCAAAAGATGCGTATCCTCCACAACCAGTGTTGGATATATTCGTACGCACCGAGGCTCAAGGCTTATGATATCCTCCGCTGTTTTTATGCTTTTCTCGGGCGTGTCCCCCGGAAGTCCAAGCATCATTTGAAGTCCCAAATCAAAGCCATATTCTTTTATAAGCTTTGACGAGTGCACCACTGCTTGTCTGTCGTGACCTCTTCCGCTTTTTATAAGCACCTCGTCATCGGTAGATTGCACGCCAAGCTCAATAGTTTTCACGCCATACATTTTTAAATTTTCCAGTATATCTTCATCTATCGCATCAGGTCTTGTAGAGCACCTTACCGAGTTTATCATCCCCGACTCCACATAAGGATACACCGCTTTTAAAAGCTCTGTTTGCTTATCTTTTTCAATAGCGGTAAAGCTACCGCCGAAAAAGGCAACCTCAATGTATGCACCGTCTGCACTAATGGTCTTTAAATGCTCTTCAATTATATTTTTCACATCCGCACTTGTCACGTCCGACGTCTGACCGGTTATCTTTTTTTGATTGCAAAACACACAATCGTGCGGGCAACCCTTATGCGGAACAAATATTGGTATATTATAGTGCTTCATTATTTCTCCCCAAATATTTCAAGTGCTTTTTTTGCAGCTTTCTGTTCAGCATTCTTTTTGCTGTTTCCATTGCCTTTGGAAATGCTTTCGCCATTTATAAAAAGCTCCACTTCAAATGTCTTATCGTGGTCAGGACCGCTTTCGCCTACAAGCTTATATGAAAATCTGCCGTTTGATTTTTGAACATATTCCTGAAGCTTCGTCTTATAATCCGTCGTCATACTCTTAGATGTTACCGCCTCATCGGCAGTATCGGACAAATATCGTATAATAAACTTTCTTGCCTCTTCCAGACCGCTGTCAAGATATATTGCAGCTATCAAAGCTTCTGTGGCATCAGAAAGGGCTGATTTTCTCTTTGTTCCGCCATTTTTTATCTCACCACGGCTCATAAAAAGACACTCGCCAAGGTTAATTTCCACTGCCAAATCTGCAAGGGTTTCCTCGCATACTGTAGATGCTCTTGCCTTTGTAAGTATTCCCTCATGAACATCAGGATTTGTATCAAACAAATACTGCCCTATAACAAGTCCAAGCACGGCATCACCCAAAAACTCCAGACGTTCATTCGACTTTTGCGATTTATCCCCGCATTCGTTTAAAAACGAACTATGAGTAAGGGCATTTCGAAGAAGTGCTTTATTCTTAAATGTATATCCTATTGTATTTTGCAATCTGTCCATCTTATCCATTGTCATTAAGTCCTTTCAAGCTATGTTAACGTTAGTTTTTTCTGCCTATTGAAAATGCAAAATTAAAGCCTGTTTTCTTTTGGTGTGCATTTTTTCCTATTATCTCTTTAGGCATCACAAATGTATATACAGCACTTGCACCCGAGCCAATCTCACCACCGCCATTAAGCTGAACGCTGTGTTTTTTATCATCGCACACAGTGAGGAATGAAAAGCTTGATATCCTTATAGCATCACCGGTTGTATTGGTCATTTCAAGCTCTACTACCATATCGCCATCGGTGTTAAAATACTTTTGAGTAGGCTTAGCTATTACACCGTCTAAATTTTTCTCGTTAAAGGTTGTAGATAGTGTGCCTTCTATTTTATCGAAATCCGCTTTACCTTTTACAAAATATGCCTCGCCTAAAAAATCACTGTAGTTTGTAGTTTTACCATTAGCATCCAAGACATCTATTTCCCAAGGTAAAAGGTGACTTACACTTCTAAGTGTATATGCTATTATCCCCTGTGCATTAACTGATGCATATTCATTTGCATCGTTAAATTCAAAAAGCACTTCTGTTTCGCCATTAGGATATATTTCCCAGAGCTTTTTAGCACCTGATGACTGGAAATATATATTATTTCCGTTTGAAACGAAATTGTCATGAAGCATGCTGAATTCCTCAGGCATATCTGCAACTTTTTCAATATATGCAGGCATTGTGACATTTAACCTGTATAATGTGCGGTTTCCGCCATTGTTATTGTACGGCATATAGTACAGATTTGAACCAACAACTGTAGCATTTCCCATAGCTACATTGACTATTTTATTTTTCTTCTTACTTGATAAATCAATCTCATATATATCGAATTTCATATCCTCAAATGTATTTGAGTTACCAAGACACACATACATTTTACCGTCAAAGAAAAACATACCGCAATTCACGTACAATGCAGTTTTTGCATCGATATTTTCCAGTATTTTTCTTTCTTTTTCATTTGACAATTCTATTATCTGGTACTGTGCAGGCTCATCGGTATAAAGCTCGCAAATATATATTTTACCATCGTATAATCCATACGTCGATATGTAGTCCGATGCAAAAAGCTTTGCTTTTTTACGTGTCTTTAAATCATACTTATATAACACTGTACTATTTTCTACAAAGGCAAGCTCACCTGTATCAAGTACAGATAACCAGTTTATAGGCTCGGAAGAAGTGTATACCTCCGCGATTTCACCCGATAAATTACGCGACTTTATTTTGTATGTTTTTGTACCATCATCCGACGTGGTGTATATAGTGTAATACGATACATCGCCTATAGTCGCAGTCATTCCACCGTTATAGAAATTACCCGACTGCTCGCTCATAAATTTTGATACTCTTTTGTCATACCCAACTCTCTGGGCAGGCTTTATAAGTCTTGTAATGATAGTAGCTATCTCTGCTCGTGTAGCCTTGCCAAGCGGGTCAAAATTACCATTATCCTTACCTGTGATGATACCTGCGGCATACATATTTATTACCGCATCTTTATATTCTTCGCTAACCTCGTTTAGGTCAGGAATATCGCTATCGTTAATTACACTAAGCTCATCTTTTGATATTACATTATTAAACAGTCCTGCTATCTCCTGGCGTGTAATTTCAAGTGTTTCCATTTCTACCACATCAGGGCATCCATCAGGCATAATACCTGAGCTTTTAGCGTATTCCACATAACACTCGTACCATTTTCCACTTGCCTTTGGAATATCACTACCGATATATACCGCACTTAAACGTGATGCAATGGTAACTGCCTGTGCCCACGTAACAGACTGTGACGGAGAAAACATATTTTCACCCGTACCTGTCATTATACCCTTTTCATATACGGTTATTACACCGCTTTCAAACCAGCTTTCCGATGAAACGTCTAAAAATATTCCCGTTGTATATTTTTCACTGTCAACAAAGCTGTCTAGCGATGCAGCGTTTACGCAAGAAAAAGACAGTATACATATCAATAAAAAGCCTAATGTTGTTTTTTTCATTTTATCATCCTCATTTAAAATAATATAAATTTAAGCACCCACATACTATCATTCATAAAAAGACATATCATATATAGTAGCGTAATGTGGTCTGTTGTTGTGCGCCCATGAAGATGAGGCATACTGTGCATCGTTAAAATAAAGAGAATTTCTAACATTATTCACACCGTTAAGTGCACATTTTACTGCAATCATACTATCCTTTGAAGGGGTTACATTGATTTTAGTGGTATGAGCTGGTGGAAACTGAACTCCGTATCTTGTATCAAAAATAACGTCTTTTATGTTATTTGGAAACTGTGATGATTTCACACGGTTAATAACCGTATTGGCAACGCCGAGTTTAACCTTAAAGTGTTGGTAGCCGCTCTCTATATGTGTGATTTTACCTAGATACAAAAGGTCATCATATGTATATGACCAGTCCTTACAGCTATCAGGAACAGTTACACCTGAAGCGGTTATTTTAACTGTAAGATACAAATCGTCCCAAGCGACTTTGTAATTCAAAACCTCTGATACCGCCCTTACAGGGATAAAAGTCAAATCCTTATATATAATTGATGGATGATTTTTCTTAACACCATCTATTAGGCAATAATTTCTTTGCGGATAAAACACAAATGAATGTCCCGATTTAGTCATGGTTGCTGCCTTTTGGTTTGCATCCCATCCTATTGTCCCGCCTATCGCATCGGAAAAAGCACGTAGCGGAATATACGTAGTACTGTTAATTAAAATTGGCTTTTGCTCGCACTTAATAAAGCTTCCGTTTACGTCTATGTCTACCGGAACAATATAACCTCCATAAGTATCCACAGCTAGAGCGGTAATGGATGTTACAATCATTATAACTGTAACAATAGCGATTATTCTTTTAATCATTTTTTTCTCTCCTTATTTTCAATTTTTTCTTCATTTATGCCATCTTTCCTTTCGGCATTATTTGACAATCTTACTATCCTCATATCAATTTAAAGTCAAAATATCACTCTATTAAAGCAAAATATATAATGCTCTTATTAGCAAAATAATCAAACAAACCCAGTTAATATACATTATACCACAATTTGGATTTTTTCTCAACAAAAAGATAAAAAAGGCGGTTTCATTTAAGAATCTAATATAAAAATAATTAAATTCCTAAACGAAACCGCCTTAAGGTCGACCTTATTAGTTAATTTATAAATTAGTCGTTTGAATGAGCTTTGATATAGTCTACTACATCTCCAACAGTAGAAATCTTTTCAGCATCTTCCTCAGAAATTTCCATATCAAATTCTTCTTCAAGCGCCATAATAAGCTCTACTATATCAAGCGAATCAGCACCAAGATTATCTATAAATGCCGAGCTTAGAGTAACATCCTCTTCATCAACGCCAAGCTGTTCTACAGCTATATCTCTTACTTTTTCAAAAATCATACTATTAATACCCCTTCTTAGTTGTAATAAGTTATTACTATATTTACCCATCATTTCAAAGTTATAACACAAAATTTTAAATATTTTCAAAAAATTATGTTTTTAATGTACGATTTTACTTAAAAATTTTATTTAAAACCAAAAAAATACAAATGCCCACCAATCATTTGTAACTTTTTACTAAATTCAGTTTATTTTTTTGGACAAAATAAACATCCAAATTTTTAATGTAAAATTCCGTATATTTGCATTTAGTATAAAAAACTTGTCACTTTTTGTATATTTTTAACAAATTTTTAATGTTCTATAGGGTAAATATTGACAATTTTGATTAGGTGAGGTATAATGTGATAAAATACTGCAATGTTTTGCAAAGGAGAAAAATGTAATGGAGATTACAAATATCAAAATCAAAAAATTCGATAATGACGGAAAGATGAAAGCTATCGCGTCTATAACTTTTGATGAGTGTTTTGCTATTCACGACATCAAAGTTATTGAAAACGAAGATAAGGTTTTTGTAGCTATGCCGAACAAAAAACTAAAAGACGGCACATTTAAAGACATCGCTCACCCTATCAATTCAGACACCAGAAGATACATAGAAGACGCTGTTATCAAAGCTTTCAATGAGGCTGAAGTAGACGCGGAATAATTAATCTCTAAAAACAAACCCTGAAGTTTTTAATTAACTTCAGGGTTTTTTATTTTGAATAAATTCGTTTTATAATACATATAGTAAATTTTCAATCATCTGTCAAGATTGTATTTATCTTCTTTTGTTTCTGTTCGGCTTATTTCCACTCTTTTTATTTTGCGTGCTTTTCTTTCGCGTTGTGCTTCGAATTGCAGGCTTTTTAGCATTTGAACTATTGCGTTTTTGAACTCTTGGGCGAACCAAACAATTTTCGCCAAAGCCTATCAAATCCTCACGTCCTGCTTTCTTAAGTGCTCGAACAACCAAATTGTAATTATCAGGCTTTCTAAACTGTAATAGTGCCCTTTGCATCTGCTTTTCTTCAAACGTCTTTGGCACATACACCTTTTCCATAGTGAGCGGGTCAAGCCCTGTGTGGAACATACAGGTTGAAAGTGTAAACGGTGTCGGATAAAAATCCTGCACCTGCTCGGGATGAAGATTGTGTTTTTTTATATATAGTGCCAATTCTATCGCATCGGCAAGTGTACTTCCAGGGTGGCTGGACATAAGGTACGGAACTAAATACTGTTCCTTACCAATCTTTTTAGTAATATCGTAAAATTTATTACTGAATCTATCAAATACTTTTCTTGAAGGCTTACCCATTTTCGAAAGCACATTATCGCTTATATGCTCAGGGGCAACCTTTAATTGTCCCGACACATGATGCTCTACAAGTTCTCTAAAAAATGTTTCATCTTTATCGTGTATAAGGTAATCGTAGCGTATACCCGAACGAACAAACACTTTCTTTACATTTGGTATTTCACGAAGCTTACGAAGAAGATTTAAATACTTCTTATGGTCTATCTTCATATTTTTACAAGGCTCAGGATATAGGCATTGTTTATTTTTGCAAGTGCCTATTTTAAGTGCATTTTCACACGGAGGGCCTGAAAAATTTGCCGTAGGTCCGCCTACATCGTGAACGTAGCCTTTGAAGTCCTTGTCCCACGTCATCTGAGTTACTTCGTTTATAACTGATTTTTCGCTTCTCGCCTGCACTATTCTTCCCTGATGGAATGTAAGTGCACAGAAATTACAACTGCCAAAGCAACCGCGAGAATTACTTACGCTGAACTTAACCTCTGATATAGCGGGGATACCGCCTTGCTCTTCGTACATAGGGTGGTAATTTCTGGTATACGGAAGCGAATATACAGCATCAAGCTCTTTGGTAGTAAGTGGCATCATAGGTTTGTTCTGCACAAGGTATTTATCAAAATGACGTTGTACAATGGTTTTGCCTCTTACAGGGTCCTGTTCATAATACTGGAGTCGTGTAGCGTTTGCATACTCTACCTTATCATCCTTTACAGTATCAAAGTCAGGCACTTCTATATAATCCTTTAGATTATCTATATTTTTACGCACGTAACAGCAACCGTCTACATTTGTATGGCTAAGCGGTATGCCGTCACGCATTGCATCAGCAAGTTTTACTATAGCCTTTTCACCCATACCGTATATAAGCACGTCGGCACGTGAGTCAAACATTATAGAACGTCTTACTTTATTATCCCAATAGTCATAGTGTGCAAAACGTCTAAGACTCGCCTCTACTCCACCGATAATAATCTGTGCATTTGGAAACGCTTCACGTATACGGTTACAATAAACTATAGTCGCTCTGTCGGGTCTGTGACCTGCCTCACCGCCCGGCGAATAAAAATCGTTACTGCGTATTTTTTTATTTACAGTATAGTGATTTACCATAGAGTCGATATTACCTGCTGAAACAAGAAAGCCTAGACGTGGAGTACCAAGCTTTTTAAAATCATCGGTATTTCGCCAGTTTGGTTGTGGTATGATACCAACTGTGTAACCTTTACTTTCAAGCACACGCGAAATAATGGCATGTCCAAAGCTTGGGTGGTCTACGTATGCATCGCCGCACACGTAGACAAAGTCAAGTTGGTCTATGCCATCTTTTTTCATATCTTCTATTGAAATAGGTAAAAATTTATTGTTTGCCATAATAATGCACCTTTTTAAAATGGTATATGGCGCAGAATGTGTTTCCATATAAAGACGGACAGCGGATGGCAGACAAACGTTTATTGATATATTGGAAACGGGACGTCGACAATCACCGTCCCCTACATTGTAATAACAATTAGTGTCTGCCACTGCACAAAAAATGCTGATTCAGAAAGAGTAGCATTGGTAGTCTTTATTGTGGGAATACATCCGAAAGCCACATTAGTTATTCATAAGCATTTCGTTGTATTCAGCACGAGTTATAAGTGCTTTACGCGGTTTATTTCCGTCAAGTCCGCTGATAATACCACGAGCTTCCATCTGGTCGATAATTCTGCCTGCTCTGTTGTACCCTATGCTGAATCTTCTCTGTAAAAGCGATGTAGAAATCTGTCCTGCGTCTATTACCATTTCGATAGCACTTGGTAGAAGCTCATCTGCATCACCTGCATCGTCACCATCAGGATTGTACTCTTCTTCTTTTTCTATCTGCTCAATGATATCTTCTTTATACTGCGGTGTGAAGTCCTTACTTACTGCCGCAACTATATTTTCAACCTCTTTATCCGACACAAATGAACACTGAAGTCGTGTAGGCTTTGATGCACCTACAGGCATATAAAGCATATCGCCTCGTCCGATTAGCTTTTCTGCACCGCCCATATCAAGGATAGTTCTTGAGTCTATCTGGCTGGATACCATAAACGAAATTCTAGATGGGATATTTGCCTTGATAGTACCTGTGATGATATTTACAGAAGGTCTTTGCGTAGCAATAACCAGGTGCATACCAGCTGCTCTCGCCATCTGTGCAAGACGGCAGATATAGTTTTCAACATCAGAAGGTGCGACCATCATAAGGTCAGCAAGCTCGTCGATGATAATAACAATCTGCGGCATCTTATTTTCAGGTGTGCCGTTCATTTCCATAAGCTCGTTGTAGCCTTTGATATTTCTTACATCATTATCGGCAAAAAGCTTATATCTCTCGGTCATTTCTGTTACTGCCCAGTTAAGTGCACCTGCGGCTTTTTTGGGGTCTGTAACAACCGGTATTAGTAGATGCGGTGTGCCGTTGTACACTCCAAGTTCAACTACCTTAGGGTCTATCATTACAAGCTTAACCTCGTTTGGATTTGCCTTGTAAAGTATACTTGTGATAAGTGTATTTATGCAAACACTCTTACCTGCTCCTGTAGCACCTGCAATAAGAAGATGCGGCATCTTTGCGATATCAATTATAATCGGCTTACCGCTTATATCCTTACCAAGTGCAACCGCAAGCTTCGAGTTAAAGTTTTTAAATTCCTTTGAGTCTATTACTTCACGAAGTGTAACTGTATTTACGTCTTTATTTGCTATCTCTATACCTACCGCCGCTTTTCCAGGGATAGGTGCTTCTATTCTTACACCTGTAGCTGCAAGGTTAAGTGCGATATCATCTGCGAGATTTGTAATCTTACTTACCTTAACACCTGCACTAGGTGATATTTCGTAACGCGTAACTGTAGGGCCTTTGCTTATCTCAAGCACTCTTGCCTCTACACCAAAGCTTTTTAGTGTAGCTATAAGCTTTTCACCGTTTTCTCTAAGCTGTTTTTCTGTGTTTGCACTGTCCTTTGAAAGCTGTGGCTTTTCAAGAAGGTCTATCGAAGGGTATTCATATTCTATCAAATTGTTTTGGGCTGCGCTGGAAAGCTCATTTACTATTTCCTCGTCAGAACGTGGCTCGTCTTTCTTTTCATCAACCTTTTCGCCCTCTTCACCCATTACCTCAGCAAGGCCTACCTGCCCGTCATCATACACTTTTATTTCGGGTTCTATATGCTCTTCTACTATATAGTTCTCTATCTTAGGCTCAACCACTGTGCCGGTGTTAACTGATTTTTCATCCTCGTCATCGTCAAATATGTTGATAATAGGCATACGTTTTTTCTCAGGCTCTTCATCATTCTTTTTAGATTCTTTTTCCGCACCAAGCTTTTCAATATCCGATTTTAACGAGCTTGAAAGTGATTTCGTGCTTTTTACAACATATCCAATAAGTTTGAAAACAGAGAAATTGAATATGTACATAGCGAATATCACCAACAGTGCGACAAGTATTATATTTGCACCCATACCAAGAAATGCCCTAAGACATTCCGCTATAAATGCTCCAAATACTCCGCCGCCAGCAAGTGCATATCCTTGTTCGTAATTTTCTATTATATTAAAAGGACTAATATCCATATTTGTTTCATAATCTGCAACAAGTATATGAACAAGTGCAGATATAACTAAAAACTCCAAAGCAACAAGTATATACTTTGATTTTTTTACCTCTTTTTTTCTATTTTTAAGTGCATAAATGATAGTCGCTATAAGGATAATTGGCATTAAAAATGCTGATACTCCAAAAAGTCCGCATAAAAATTCCGTAATAGCAGTTCCGAGTATTCCGCCATTATTGAAATACATAGCTATTACAAGAAGCAAAGACACAACAAATAGCGAAATAACTACTACTTCTACTGTATATGAATTACCGCTTGTTTTTTTAGTAGCGGTTTTCTTTTTCTTTGGCATAAAAACTTCTCTCCTATCGGCTTGTCATAGAAAGAATCCCCGTGACAAACTCCTTATTTGTTTTAGTACGTACCAGCTTTGAAAGTATATTTTCTGTAGCATCCTGGGTTTGTTCTTTTCCAAGCATACGTCTGATATTCCACACTGCTTCTTTTTCGTCATTTTGAAGAAGCAATTCCTCTTTTCTTGTTCCTGATTTATATATGTCAATAGCAGGGAAAATTCGTCTTTCAGACATCCTGCGGTCTAAGTGTATTTCCATGTTGCCGGTACCTTTAAATTCTTCGAAGATTACGTCATCCATCCTGCTTCCTGTTTCTACAAGTGCGGTGGCAAGTATTGTAAGGCTTCCGCCATTTTCAATGTTTCTGGCTGCACCGAAAAACCTTTTCGGTTTGTGAAGCGAGCTTGGGTCAAGTCCGCCTGATAACGTTTTACCCGATGACGGAATAGTAAGGTTATATGCACGAGCAAGTCGGGTAATACTATCAAGTAGTATCACAACGTCTTTTCCGTGTTCTACAAGGCGTTGTGCCCTCTCTAACGTCATTTCAGCAACCTTTATATGATGTTCAGGCAGCTCGTCAAAGGTTGAATATATTACATCGCCTTTAATAGACCTTTTCATATCGGTAACTTCCTCCGGTCTTTCGTCTATCAAAAGCACTATAAGCTCTGCCTCGGGGTGATTTTTTGAAATACTGTTTGCAATATTTTTAAGCAGCGTAGTCTTGCCTGTTTTAGGCGGTGCTACTATAATTCCCCTTTGTCCTTTTCCGATAGGTGCTATAAGGTCGATAAGCCTTACCGCATAATCGTCAGGATTGGTTTCAAGGGTAATTCTGCTGTCAGGATATATTGGTGTTAATGTATCAAACGCTTTACGCTTTATAGCTATATCCACGCTGTCGCCATTTACTGTTTTAACGTATATTACAGCACCAAATCTTTCTCCTTCATTTGGGTCACGGCATATTCCGCACACCATATCTCCCGTCTTTAGATTAAAACGTCTTATCTGCACGGGGGAAACAAATATATCCTCTGCTCCCGAAAGATAATTGTCACTTCTAAGAAATCCAAATCCATCTGCCAAAACCTCCAGCACTCCGGTTACCTCTTTGGTGTTATTTTTCTTTTTTGGCTCTTGCTTTTCCTGAGATTCAGATTTTGTATCAGCTTCAAGCTTTTCATTTGAAGAAGAATTTACGCTTTTATTAAATGATTCTTTAAGCAGTTTGACAAGTTCTTCCTTTTTATATTTTGTTACAGACTTGATATTCTTTGACTTTGCAAGGCTTCTAAGCTCGGTCAAAGTCTTTGATTCAAGATTTTCAAATTCAACTAATGTGTTTTCCATATACACTCTCCGTTACTAGATTATTGACATAAGTAAAATTTTATCATATTCTATTTATATACAGATACATTTTAATATATTTGTTTATCCACTCGATAAGGGGGACCACCTATGAAAATAAAACTAAGCTATATAAAAGACTTTATAAATAAATTTTTCGATGACGGCGTTCCGGGGATTGCCGCACAAACTACTTTCTATTTTATCACAGCTATGTTCCCACTTGCAATATTTATCTTTTCAATTTTATCATTTATTAAAATTCCGCCTGAACAAACGATGTTTTTTCTGTTAAACGCACTGTCACCCGATGTAGCAACCATTATATCGGATCTTATATCAAGCGTGCCTGAAAGCATCACTATTACAATAACAAGCGGATATCTTTCGCTATGGTCAATATCAGGTGCAATAACTACAATTTCCAGAGCATTAAACAGATTTTACGGTGTGGAGGAAGACAGACATTTTCTTATAGTAAGACTTTATGGAGTAGTATTCACACTGCTTCTAATAGTATCGCTGGTAATAACTTTCGGACTTTTAATATTTGGAACAATCGCCTGGGACTTAATATCAAAGTACCTTTTATACTCTGATTTAATATGGAATATAACCAGATTTTCAGTAATTATAATACTTGTATCATCAGTTTTTGGTGCACTATACACCATTATGCCAAACAAAAAGATACGATTTAATAAGGTATTACCCGGTGCGGTGTTTACATCGATGTTATGGACTATATCATCCTTTGTCTTTTCGTTTTATGTAAACAACTTTTCAAAATTTCACGTTATATATGGGGGACTAACCGGTATTATTATACTTATAATGTGGCTGTATATGACTAGCTACATTATACTTATAGGTGGTGAATTTAACAGTTTTAAAAATAAAATAGCTAAAAAATAATAATCGTTTAAAAACAGCAATAACTCAGAGAAAAAATTTTTTCTCTGAGTTTATTATTGCTATAATATAGTAAGTATCCCATCAAAAACCAAACATTTTTGCTTAGCCTACTGGTATTCTTATTATTTAAAACTTATCTTAATAGTGTTATTACTAATCTTACCAAGCAATTGTTCTATTTCCTCAGTAACCTCTACTAGCTCGTCATATTTATTAGGCTCTGTCATAAGTGCACTTTGTTTCTTTACAAGGTTGTTATACGACATAGAATAATCTCGTCCCTGTGTTTGATTGAATGTACACAAGTCACTAAGTTTAAGTCGCGATACAAATGCATCATAGTTTGCATGGTCAATGCTTACCACTATATATGTGTCATTGTCGTTAGTTTCAATGTTATCCTTAAACTCGTATAACACATCTTTTATAGCTTTTTCATTTGCAGCTGGTGCACTAAACGAAGCAGTTTTTACTAACAAAGTCTTTGGAGAATATGATGAATAATTGTATACATCATTATACATAAATTTATTTCCCTGTTCTGCGGTGATGTTTGATGCAACAACCGGCGTGTTTGATGCTGTAGCAGGCGTGTCGGAAACAATATCTGGTGTGTTAGCAGCCTTATCAGATGTGTTAGTAGCCGTATCCATTACAGAATCACGTGCAGCCACGGCTTTCTCATTATTGTTTTTCTTAGATATCGATGCTTCACTTGGAGTGGTTTCATCAGCAGCTTTATTAACCATAAGCACTCCATACATACTTTCATCTTCCACCTCTACAGGAACCTTTTCTCTCATATCTACCGCCACCTTTTCAGCTGCTTCGGCAGGTTCTACGTATGTAATGGTAGTAACAGGAGCTGTTTCAAATTTAACCGGTTCATAAACAGGAGGTTTAGTCTCCTCTACATTAACTATTCTCTGTGTGCTAGGCTCCGGCTCTGTCGCATTAGACACCACTTGTGTGCTTGGTTTAGTTTCTTCCTGTTTTACGTGTATAGTTTCGCTCACTTGAGCTATATTGCTTACACTGGTAGTTACCTGAGGGCCACGTGCCGTACTAGTTGGTGTTTCTCCGCTAACAGCATCAGTAACAACCTCTTTTATAGTCTGAAGTATAGATGTAATACCACGACTTTTTGTAGTGGAATAGCCTATAGTGTCATTTTCTAATACAAAATTATTTGCAAACTTCTTAGTCATATATTTATTTCTGAATTTATCAAAAATATTTTGATTTACGCCTGCAACATTTTGAGATGAAACATTTTCCTCTGTAACTCCATCAATATTGGCAGTTCTTGCAGCACCCTTATACGAGTATACCATCTCAGTCTTGGCATTTCCCTCTTCAGCTACATTATCGGTAGTACCCAGCTGAAACGAAGAAATTGCAAATACAAATATTAAAAGACAAGCAGCTACTGCAAAATATGCCTTTTTATCATTAAACCATTCAAAGAAACTTGTTGTAGCAGGAGCTTTTATGCTAATATCCAGCTTTCTCTCAACTTTTACAGGGTTCTTTTTATACTCTGTTTCAAGCTTTTTATGCAGTTCTTCATTAAATTTATGTGGCATAAAGAAAGTTTCCGAAGACATAGATGCTAATATACGCTTTTCAAATTCAAGCTCTTCACGACATTCTTTACACAAAAGTGTATGTATCTTAAGTTTGATGCTTTCGATAATTCCAAGCTCTCCGTCAACATAAGCTGAAATATTTTCAAGTGCTTTTTCACAATTGTATGACATAAGTATAAAATCCCCCTTCCATAGTTTCTTTATCTTTTAGACGATAATTTTTTAAAAAAGTTCCATCATTTTAAAAAAATTCTCGTTTATTTTCAAGTAATTTTCTTAGCTCGCTTCTCGCTCTGTTTATTCTAGACTTAACTGTGCCCTCAGAAATCTCTTCGATAGTGGCAATCTCGGCATACGACAATCCCTCTATATCACGAAGGATAACCACCCTCTTATGTTCCTCGCTAAGGCAAGCTATTGCTTCACGTACCGCTAACGCCGTTTCGTTGCGCTCGAGTATATCCTGTGGAGATGCCGCACTGTCACGAATACTTTCACCAACGTCGTCTATGCTGATATCGCTGTTTCTCTTGTTACGCTTTCTGTATTCATCTATACAGGTGTTCATCGTTATTCTGTATAGCCATGTAGAAAACTTCGAATCAAACTTAAATTTTTCAAGCGACTTATATGCTTTAAGTAGTGCTTCCTGCGTCATATCCGATGCATCGTGCGAATTTCCAAACACTCTGTATGCAATTCTATACATTTGTTCGGTATGTTCCGAAACCAAAAGTTCAAAGGAATTGATACTTCCGTTTTTTAATATTTTTTTAATAAGCGTTTGCTGTGTGCTTATGTCCATATCAACCCCTCCTTTTCTTTAGATTTCATGGACTCATTAGCCATAGATTCCCATAATAATTCATTATCTTGTATTGTAGCACATTTGTTTTAAAATTTCAAGCATCTTTAATAAATTTAATCAAATCGAAAAAAAGGTTGACATTATTCGATTTTAATTATAAAATTTTCTTATAATATGATAATAAATCACGTACGGAGAATTTAATTATGGAAAACAACGTAAAACTAAAAAAAGGTTTGTTCGGTTACAGTGCAAAAAATGTTGCAGGATATGTAGACGAGCTTTCAGGCAGTTTTTCAAAGTTGCTTGACGAAAAGGATAAAAAAATCACAGAGCTTGAAAATGAGCTTACAGGCCTTAGAGCTGAGCTTAAGGTGATAAAAGAAGAAAAGGACAGCATTGCAAACATTTTAATATCAGCTCAAAGTGAAGCTAAAAAAATCATTGAAGACGCAAACAAGGATGCAAATATGATAAGACTTCAGGCAGATGTTGAGCTTGAAAACACACGTCAGAAGATAGCTAATGCAAATGAAGAGCTTGTTGCACTCAAGTCAAAAACAATGAACTTTATAAACGATTATAAAGACCTTATTGACGGTCTTGTAAAAAATGGTAACAACGATGAAAATTAACGCACCTGCAAAGATAAACATATCACTCGATGTTTTAAGAAGGCGTGAAGACGGGTATCACGATGTAAAGATGATAATGCAGTCGATATCGCTTTTTGACATAGTCGAGGTTGAATTAAAAAAATCAGGCGAAATTAAAATAACATCAAACAAGGATAATATTCCGCTTGACGAAAGAAATATCGCGTACAAGGCAGCAAGGCTGTTTTTAAACGAGGCAAAGGAAAATTGCGGAGTAAACATTCATATTGAAAAGCATATTCCTGTAGCGGCAGGTTTAGCTGGTGGAAGTACCAATGCAGCAGCTGTGCTTATAGCGTTAAATGAGATATTTGACAAAAGATATACAGAAGATAAGCTTATGGATATGGGTGCTAAGCTTGGTGCAGACGTGCCGTTTTGCATTATGCAGGGCACTGCCCTATCGGAAGGTATAGGCGAAAAGCTTTCAAAGCTTCCTGCACCGAACATCAAAAACATTCTTCTGGTAAAGCCTCCTATAGATGTAAGCACAAAGTGGGTGTACGAGAACCTTGATTTAAAAAACTCTGTTCACCCTGACATAGATAAGGCGGTTGAAATTATAAAAAGCGGAAATGTTTCAGTGCTTCCAAATGTTATAGGAAACATATTAGAAAGCGTTACCGTTAAAAAGCATCCTGTTATAGCCGAAATAAAAACAGAAATGAATAATTTCGGTGCTACCATTTCTATGATGAGTGGAAGCGGGCCTAGTGTATTTGGATTTTTCGAAAATGAAGCTAATGTAAAAAAAGCTTATGATTTCTTTAAAAACAAATATGATGAAGTTTTCCTAATAAACTCTTACAATGTATAAAATATAAAAATGATGCCAATACTTTTTTCGAGGTGGTTTGTATGAAAAAAACAGTATTGGCTTTTTTTATTGGAATTTTGTGCACTATATTCATAACCGGGCATAACCAAGCAGTCGAAACTGCTCTTGCCGAAAGTGTAATAAGACTTCACGTAATTGCTAACAGCGACCTAGAGCACGACCAGAAGCTTAAGCTTAAGGTGCGTGATGCCATACTTGAAGAGTTTGGAAATAAGCTTAATACCTATGAAGGAATAAACTATTCGCGTGCAGAAATAGAAAATAATCTTGTTCAGATAGAAAAATGTGCAAAGGATGTTATAGAAAGTAGTGGTTATGATTACTCTGTAAAAGCAAGCCTTGGGCAGAGTGATTTTCCAACTAAAACGTATGGCGATGTGACACTTCCCGCAGGAACGTATGAGGCACTGAAGATAGAAATAGGAAGTGCCAAAGGCAAAAACTGGTGGTGCGTAATGTTTCCCCCACTCTGCTTTGTAGACGGCTCGTGCGTGGAAATGCCTGCGAAATCGGAGGAATATCTAAAATCCTCGCTCGGCGATGACACTTATGAGATGATAACAAAATCAGACGAGCTTCCTGTTGCATTCAAATTTAAGGCGTACGAAATATGGCAAAATGGTAAGCAGGCTATAAAGAAAATAGCAACGAATTAAAAAACAATCTTTGCTACAAGGGGGCGTAGCAAAGATTGTTTTTTTGTTATATATTCTAAAATTTAACTGAAATAACTGTTATTCACCCACATTTACAACTGCTGTAAGCGGTCTGTGGTCTGATGTAACGATATTTGGAACCTCTGCACTTATTATCTCTATATCAGGAGTTACAAATATATAGTCAAGCTTCTTATCAGGATTGTCTGCTCTATGAGTGAAAAGGTCGTCATCTGTTACTGTAGCAACATCGACAAGTTTTCCGTCAAGCTGGTCTAAAAGCTCGTTGTCAGGTCTAACATTAAAGTCACCCATTACTATACATTTCTCACTTGGAAGATTTGCAAGAAGTGTTGCAAAAGCGTTTTCCTTCTCATCGTCATTTAATCCAAAATGCATAACCATAACTGTTAAGCCGTTTGAAAGCTCTGCTTTAATTATACTTCTTGTTTCGTAAAGTGCTGTACCTGTTTTGTTTTCAGGGTCAGGTATAGGTATAACCTTGATATCCTTTATAGGATATTTTGACAAAAATCCGTTTCCGTAAGGACCGCCTGTCATTGTAGTTGCCTGACCAAAGAAATGGTGCTTAAGTCCTGTAAGCTTTGACAAAATTTCTGTCTGCGCATCAAAATCAAGTCCTGTACCTTCGTCTCTTATCTCGTTAAGCCCTACAATATCTGGCTGCATACTTTTTATAGCGTCAGCAACTGCTTTATAATCAACCTCATTTGTAAGCTGATTTTCGCAGTGCTTAACGTTATATGTAAGTATCTTAAGAGTTTTATTGCTTGGAAGCTGATATACAAAATCAAGCGGTTTTACACCTGAAAGAGAATCCCATGTAAATATTTTAACCTTATTTCCGTTTTCTTTAAATAATAGTACATCGTCAGAATTCACTCTGGTTAAATCAAGTTTTTTAACAGTAACCAATTCTTCGTTATTATAAAGTGCAGCAATAAGTTCAGGGCTTTCACCTATCATTGCTACAGGGAATCCGAAGGTAGTTGCGCCTGCTCTATATTCATCTGTTTCCACTCCATTATTTTTAAACACGCCTGAAACTGCTATAGCTTCTTCACCCGGATAAACCTTTATTGATTTTATAAAATTAACTTTTGAGCTGGCTATATTTACATAGCTGTTACCAT
>JAZQHR010000040.1:0-1542 GCA_045540695.1 Clostridia bacterium
AAGAATTGAATTTGAATTGTGCACAGGAAAATGAAGTGATTAAATTCAATCATGTGAAAGGCAACTATGGGATGTATGATTATGTCATTCCCATCAGAACTGAAAACATTGATACGGAGTTGGTGGTGCATTTTTTTAAAATAAATCAATGGAAGATAAAAAGTTTGGACATAGAGGTTATGGTTTATGAAGAAAACGGTACCTGGAATGCAGATGTAGTGGTTAAAACAGACGTGCGAACATATGAAGAAACTTTCTGTAATATTGTAGAAAATGGAATGGAGATAAGGGTAGAGTAATGACAAAGGAGGTAAACGCATGACTAAGATTATACCTAATATGCTGAAACAATTGTATACTATTTTGTTTGTTCCGGCCTTTTGCATCATAATGCTGGGTATATGTATGTTAATAGGCGGATACGATGTGATATCATTTGTAGGAATATTACTGTGCTTTGTCTTTGCTATCTTTTGGTCTGTGCGTGTTTATTATTTGACACAAAGCTTTTGCTTGGAATATGGTGATGGCAAGATTTCTGTGTGTCGCGTCAGTGGCGAGCATACGGGGGCATTCCGCAAACGCCATAAAGATGTTTTTTATATAAGTGAAATAAAAGAATATGGATTCTCCAAGGAACTATTTGGGGAAAGCAGAGAATATCATGGTTTGTTTAATCTCGCACCTTTGATTCGGAATGTACTAATCCATACAGATATGGAAGGAAGAGAAATTTCGTTCTGCTTAAAAAATGGTAAAGCGATTTGTTTTCCGTCCATATATTTTAAAAATGGACAATTATATGAGCTAAAGGAATATATAGAGAAGGAAAGAGGAATTAAGCCGAAAGGAGTCTTGGCATCTTCGCTTTTGGTCACAAAATTTACAAATGAAAAAATAAATATTTTTTATGGTAGCAAAGAGTTTTCAAAGGAAGCATTGAAGGATATTGAATTGTCGTTTGATGACTGCAATACATATTTTACCCAAGATGGTGTTGTAATATATGATTTGATGCGTGTAGTTTATATTCCATATAATAAATTGCGAAGTATTACTTCTCATAAGTCGGGAGGATATCGCAGTTCTGTGGTTGTAAGGGCTTGCTGCTATTGGTTGGCAAACGGAACGTGCTATGTGGGACCGGGTATGAAACCGGAAGATAAAAAGCTTTTAGGTGCATATATGAAAGAAAATCATCCTGAAATGGAAGTGGATTTTGATTTGATTTATATTGGGATGCCGTAAAACATATTACAACTTCATTACAAATTTATTACTTTCGTAACAAAAGTATTACATTTTCAAACCGGAAATGTAATACTTTTTTAATATTTCCGACTTATTTGTTTTTGAGCGGTTTTTTTGCCGAAAATCCGTTGATTTTTAAGAAAAAAACTGATATGTTTGAGGTGCAAAATTACAGTAAAAGAGGGAATGAAAATGAGAGGAAAAAAGCGTTTTTTAGTTGGAAGCATATTGTGTCTGTTAATGATAATTTGCTTATCAGGGTGTAAGGACGAGTTGGACAGTCAGGGAAAT
>JAZQHR010000041.1:0-4960 GCA_045540695.1 Clostridia bacterium
TTATCTCTTACTTTACAATACTCAAGCTTTTCGCCGTCTTTGTATCCTGTAACGGTGATATACGCACCGCTTCTTTGTATTTCAAGAGTAATCGGGAATTTGTTAAATCCTACGCCATTTACATCAAGACTTCCTTCATGAGATTTAAGAACAGTATTTACACCCTTGTAAATTTTTCCAAACTCAACCTTACCTGCACCGCCAAGGTATACATAGTAGTGGTTTTTAGCATCCTTGTAGTTAAATACTATCTTGGCCTTATTAGAGTCGATAATGCTTGTAGTATGCGACATTGTTGCTCTGAGCGTAAAGTCGCCCGACATATCTATTATCTTATCTTTGTTAGCGTTTACAACTGTCATATTCGCCTGAGAGAAGTCAGAGAATTTAATGTTTTGACCTTCGTTAATCTTATATGCTGTGTCAGCTCCTGATTCAAGCTTCCATTCGTCATTTATAAATTCTTCTGAATATCCAACCTCACCAAATATAGCGATAATTTCAGTATCATCAGCTACCAGGTAGTTTGCAGGGTTTGTATAACCTGTAATATCACCTGCCCAACCAAGGAATGCATAGCCTTCGTCCGGAACGGCTTTAACAGAAAGAAGTGTATTTTTTCCGTATTTCTCAAGCGGAGCATCAAAAAGTATACCGGTTTCACTCACTTCAATGTGACCAGGTCCAAGAACCTTTACAACAAAGTCCTTGTCAACAGTCTTTTTATATTTAGCACCAAATGAATAGTCTTTATCCATCTTAACCTTTACAACGTTAGAAGTTTCGCCCGCAAAATCTCCTGTCCATCCGGCAAATTCATAACCATTTTCAGGGATAGCCGCAAATGATACAAGTGCGCCCTCTCTGTATTTCTTAACACCGTCGATAGTTGTACTTGTACCTGAGCCAAGTATTCTGCCATGAGTTTCATCGTTATCTACATAAGATGCATCATACCAAGTAAATGTATGCATTGGCTGATCATTTAGGTAGTTGTACATTATCTCAATGTCAGCAGGAGATATTTCTTTATCCTGGTTAACATCATAAGCTTTTGTGTTGTCAGTATATTCCTGACCGATATTTTCAGCAACCAAATCGTGGTCTGCTTGGTTTATTTCACCGTCATCATTTACGTCAAGGTCTGCATATTTAACAACAGGGGTAGTTACATAAACCTTTGGTTCGCCGTCTAAACCAAAGAATTCATTTCCCTTGAAGAATGCATCAAGCTCGTCAACAACGTGTTCAAAGCCCTGTTTGCCCTCCTTATACGGAACGTCAAAGCCTCTAAAATCAGGATTCTTCCAGTCTTTTGAATATGTATTTGTATAGAAGAAGAACGAACCGCCCGAGTGGTCGATGTTGTAGAAACCATATTCTTGCATAGCAACAAGCATTCTGTACGCGTGGAAGCTTAGCTTGCCCGCGTCATAAATCGCCTTAACGTCAAGTTCAGGGTCAAGCTGAATAACACCGCCATACGGAACAGCACCAACGTTAGTATCACTTCTTGCGCCCTCGTTTTCTCCATACATTGTCATATATGAGTCGATAGAAATCGCAGGGAATACTCTGGCTGTAACCATCTGTCCGATAGCACCGCCCACTGCGTGATTTATCATCTCTGTAGTAGAGCTTATTTCACTTGATTTGATAGTGTATGCGTTTGTTACGCAGTTAGCCGCGTTAACACCGCACTGTCCTTCCGCACCAATGCCACCCATGCTGTATTCGATACTCGAAGCACTTGAACGCACATCAAAGTTTGGTATAAGTCCCATATCAAGACCATAACCACGTGGGTCGCCAGGCGCTCTGCCCTTCCACACCTGAACGGC
The DNA here is from genome assembly GCA_045540695.1 of Clostridia bacterium. Classification (GTDB taxonomy): domain Bacteria; phylum Bacillota; class Clostridia; order UMGS1810; family UMGS1810; genus JAZQHR01. Next base: position 1,842 of record JAZQHR010000041.1, read on the forward strand.
TGTGTTTGATTCAGAGTCAACAAATATAATATGTTCGTCACCTGTCTGTGCGTTATTTACATAATCAAAAAGGCCCTGTTTTGCACGAAGCTTAAATGCCTTATTTACGTTTGCAGTTTTATATTTAGATGCAATTGTATAGTACGGGTCAGCAGATGTAGATACTATCTGCGGAAGTCCTGTACCCCAACCACCATCGTCAATGTTCGCCTTTACAACACCGATATGTATTTTAAATGAAAGAGCACTTCTTGGCAAAAACACTCTTGGTGCATCGGCAGGAATTTTGTTATTCCAGCACGCATCTACAGAAAACGCACCTGAATAGTCAGGGCTTTCGCCAAGCGGTATAGGAGTTTCCTCCGACCATGTTTGCGGGAAATCAGATATCATTCTGTAGCTTCCAAGCCAGTTTTCCATATCTAACGATACGTCGATACCTGCATCCTTGTACATCTGTATCATTTCTTTTCTTGCCTTTACTGTTTCTTCAGGCAATTCAATAGTCGAACCGCTTATTCTCGCATAAATCTCATCTACACTGCGTGTAACTGCTGTAATCTGCGGATAGTATGGTTCGTACTCGTCCGAAAACGCATACGCATTTATCACAAAAGTACTTGCAACCATAGTCACAGCTGTCACAAGCAACAGTAGCGATAAAAGCTTCTTTTCTTTTCTCATAAAACTCTTTCCCTTCCTTAAAAGTTGTTATATATAAAATGTAAGTTCCCCCATAATTCCCTACATTATTTAGACAAATTTAAAATGATATTAGTTCCATAAATTTACATACATTTTTGGTCACTTATTTGTGGAGAATATAGGCTCGAATATACATTCGAGCCTATTATCCAAGCTAAGCATAAACTATTATTATTTCAATTCAACCTTGCCGTATTTCTTGATAAGTCCGTTAAATATTTCAAGACACTTATCAGCACCGGCGTTATTATATTCTTCAACAAAACCAGCCCACTCGGCATCAATATCAAAGTCTTTTTCTGTTATAGCATCTCTGTAGAAGTTTGCCACTTTTTCAAGCGGACCTACTGCAGCAGCTTTTAGAGCATCATCGTAGTATGCTGCGTAAGGGTATGGATGTACGTATTTATTGATATTGTCAACAAATGCCATGTAGTTTTCATCAACAGGCTGCTGTTTAACAATAGCCGGACGTTCCATATTTGCAATCATTTCTGTTACACTATCATATTTTGTAGCGTCGATAGCTCCTGTAAATGGAGATACCCAACCCCAACCAAATGGGTTAGCACCGCCGTTTACACGTGCAAAGTCTGCATCCATGTTATCTTTGTAGTTAGACTGGTCTATTTCGCCATTTTCATTTAGCTCATAGTGTCTGCCTTCTATACCGTAAGAGCATAGAGTTCTTGCTTCCTGAGAATGCATCCATTCGATGAACTTTAGAGTATCATAGATTTCTTTTTCATCTGTGATAGCCGCAGGAATAGTATTTAATCTCCACATAGGAGCATTACCGCCAAAGCTCTTTACGCCTGTAGGACCTTCTGGAGCTTCAGGCCATACAGTAGTAGTGCCTAGCGACTCGTACATTTCAACGTCGATACCGTTTGAAGAGTACCACATACCTGCTTTACCTGCCAAAAATCTGTCTTTTCTCTGCGATGTAGAACCTATTACTTCCCAGTCAGAGTTAATTAGACCTTCCTGGTAAAGTTTTCTAAGATACTTAAGTGCTTCTTTGTTCATATCAGAAATTGAATAGTCAGAAAATTTACCATTTGCATCTTCATAATATCTTGGATATCCTTCGTTATGAAGGTTACCGCCGTAAGCCAAAAATGCCCATCTGAATGACTCTAGGTTGTCAGCTATAATAGGAGAGCTGTCTAAAGTTTTACATTTTTTCTCCTTAAACACCTTTAGAACCTCATACATTTCCTCGGTAGTTGTAGGAAGCTCAACACCTGTAGACTCAACCCATTCTTTATTCATTCTGATACCCTGGTTTGTAATGTAGTTTACAGCAGGGATAGCATAAATTTCACCATTTACACCTTTAAGAGCTTTGAAAAGCTCGTCGTTTGCAAGCTTATAAAGTGTAGGAAGCTCGTCTTTGTATTTTTCAAGATATGGTGCAAGGTCATTTAGAAATCCCTGTTCGCCCCACTCCTTGAACGGCTGTGAGTTACCTACGTTTACCCAGTTAACTTTTTCACCTGTAGTGATGATAAGAGCTGCTCTCTGTGCAGCTTCCTGTGAGCCGCCGCTTTCGATAAGCTGCATATCAACGCCCGCCAACCTATTCATCTCGTCGATGATACACTGAGCGTTTGCCATGTTAAATCCTGGTATGTACACCTTTATAGTAGGTATACTGCCGTCATCATTTGACACGTTGTTTGTACATCCGGCAAAGCAAGCCATCATCATAATAGTCGCTACTGCCATTGCTGTTAGCTTGAACCAAAATTTTCTGTTCATTTTCTCTTTCCTCCCAAATCCCCAATAATGTATTTTTTTGCACTTTAAAGTGCAATTTGCACAAGCACACACCTGCACTTGTACAATAATTTTAACATATTGACAGGAAGATTTCAACAATTAATCAAAAATATAGTAATATTTTGTAAATTTTTAAAAACACACATTTCTAACCCACAATCTTTAATTCCTGCTTTTTTTACATACAATACGCCTACTACACCATGTTTTCAGCAGTTCAACAATTTTCCTGCACAAAAAAAGAGTCCCCTTTGGTCAACACCAAAGGGAACTCTTATTAGCTAAAAACAGCAAGATTTCAAAAATTAATCTAAGTTAACTTTACCGTATTTTTCAATCATACCGTTGAATATTTCTAGTGATTTAGTACCACCAGCTTTGTTGTATTCTTCAACAAACTTAGGCCACTCGGCGTCTATATCGAAGTTTGGTTTTTCTATACAATCAGCATAGAAGTTCTGCATTACTTCGTTAGAACCAACGCATGCAGTCTTAAGCTCGTCGCTTATGAATGCAGCATAAGGATATGGATCAAGGTATTTGTTGATGTTTGCAACAAATTCAGGATATCTTTCATCAACTGGCTCTCTGCCTACTGCAGGGAATAGTTCGACGTTTGCAACTGCTTC
>JAZQHR010000042.1:0-9616 GCA_045540695.1 Clostridia bacterium
ATTAGATATTATAGTTACAGTAGACAGCAAAGGTGTTCAAAGAGGCGAAGAAGCAGGTCCATTTAAAGACATGTACTATGCAAAATCTAACAAAGAAATTGTAAAATGGTTAGAAGAAAATGGTTTACTTCTTGCAAGAAATGATGTAAATCACTCATATCCACATTGTTGGAGATGTAAACATCCAGTTATATATAGAGCAACAAGCCAATGGTTTGCATCTGTAGATGGATTCAGAAAAGAAACTCTAGATGCAATAAAAACAGTTAAATGGTATCCTGCTTGGGGAGAAGAAAGAATTTCTAAAATGGTTGAAGATAGAAATGATTGGTGTATTTCTCGTCAAAGAACTTGGGGTGTTCCAATACCAGCATTTTATTGTAAAGAGTGCGAACATGAATATATAACAGATGAAAGCTTAGCAAAAGTTCAAGAAATATTTAAAGGAAAAGGTTCAAATGCTTGGTTTGACCTTACTGAAAAAGAACTTATGCCAGATGGAGCTAAATGTAGTAAATGTGGATGTACAGAATTCAAAAAAGAAACAGATATTATGGATGTTTGGTTCGATTCTGGTTCAACACATGAATCTGTTTTAGCAGAAAGAGGACTTCCAGAAGCTAATATGTATTTAGAAGGAAGTGACCAATATAGAGGATGGTTCCAATCTTCAATATTAACTTCTGTTGCAACAAAAGGAAAAGCTCCATACAAAGAAGTATTAACACATGGATATACAGTAGATGAGCAAGGAAGAAAAATGTCAAAATCTATTGGAAATGTTGTAGCTCCACAAGAAATTATTAAAGAATCTGGTGCAGATGTTTTAAGACTTTGGGTACTTTCTTCAGATTATAAATCAGATGTTAGTGTTTCTAAAAATATTATAAAACAAGTTACAGAAGTTTATAGAAAAATAAGAAATACTGCAAGATATATTTTAGGAAATATTCATGATTTTGATGTAGAAAATCCAGTAGCATATGAAGATTTACAAGAAATTGATAAATGGGCATTAGCTAAACTTAATAAATTGGTTAGAGATTGTACTGAAGCTTATGATACTTATGATTTTCATAATGCATATCAAGCAATAAATCAATTTTGTGTAGTTGACATGAGTGCATTTTATCTAGATATAATTAAAGATAGACTTTATACAAGCAAACCAGATTCACTAGCAAGAAGAGCTGCTCAAACTGCAATGTATGAAATTTTATCAGCACTAGTTAGAATTCTAGCACCAATGACATGCTTTACAGCAGAAGAAATTTGGAGCTATATGCCTCATAGAAAAGATGAAAATTCTGAAAGTGTAATGTTAAACTATTATCCAAAAGTTAATAGCAAATATGAAAATGAAACATTAGTATTAAAATGGTCTAAATTAATTAAAGTAAAAGATGCTGTTGCTAAAAAATTAGAAGAAGCAAGAGCTGCAAAAGAAATAGGACTTTCACTTGAAGCAAAAGTAATTTTATTTGCAGAAGGCGATGAATATGAATTCTTAAAAGAAAATGAAGAATTGCTAAAAGAAATTTTCATTGTATCTGATGTTGAACTTAAAGAAAATAGAAGAAATGAAGATAGTGAAGTAGGACTTGGTGTAAAAGTTGTTAAAGCACCAGGTGAAAAATGCGAAAGATGCTGGATGTTCTCTGAAACAGTTGGCGAAAGCAGCGCTCATCCTACACTTTGCTCAAGATGTGCGAGCGTAATTGAATAAAAAATAGTAAGTAATATACAATACCGCAGGCGGTTTAAAGCTTGCGGTATCTTTTTTTGAAAAAAACAATTGAAATTTGGGTTTTTATGTTATTTTTTATTGACCTTGACAGGTAAAAGGTATATAATTAAAATGAGAAAAATTTGGATTTAAATTTTTAAAAAATATAATTTTACGGAAAGGAGGCATTTGTTATTATGGGAGAATTGTCCAATGCATTTGTAGTCATAATGGGTATAGCTACAGTATTTGTAGGACTTATCTGCATAATAATTTTATGCGAGGTAATGGGGGCTATATGTAAGGCACTCATTAAAGATGGCAAGAAGGAAACAAAAAGTCAGGTTGCAAATGTGAGTGCACCTGCAAATTCTGCTCCTATTGAAAACAAACAGGAGCTTGTGGCGGCTGCTTGTGCATGCATAAGCGAAGAACTTGGCTGCGACGTAAAAAATATAAGAGTATTATCATTTAAAAGAGTATAAGAAAGAGGGTAAACAAAAATGAAAAAGTACAGAGTAAATGTAAACGGAAATGAATATGAAATAGAAATCGAACTTATGAGCGAAACAGAAGCTACAGCTTCAAAGGCTGCTCCTCAGGCTGCACCAGCTCCAAAAACTGAAGCTCCTGCTCCGACAGCAAGCGGCGAAGGCGAAGCTGTATCTGCTCCAATGCCAGGTACTATCCTTTCTGTAAATGTAAAGGTTGGCGATGCGGTTAAAAAAGGTCAGGTGCTTATGATACTTGAAGCTATGAAGATGGAAAACGAAATCATGGCAGGTGCTGACGGCACAGTTACATCTGTAAGTGTAAATGCAGGTGCTACAGTTGAAGCCGGCGCGGCTCTTTGCACAATTAAATAATATTAGTACATATAAAAAGTGTACAGAAAGGCTGTGATTTAGGCATGAAAAAGAAAATATTTGCTCTTGCTCTTTGCGTAATGCTTGTTATGTGCAGTATGCTTACAAGCGTTTGTGCAAAAAGTCAGGATGTTATATCAGTAAAAAATGCAAGCTACGATGCCGAGACAGGCACTCTTTCGTTTGCTATTGCAAATAATTCAATGGAAGATATAGGCGATTCTGCTTTTGCATTAGTTTTTGATCAGAACGCTGTAGCAATGGAGGTAGGACCATATCCGGTAGGAGCGATACCTGCAGGTGCTGAAATGGAGTTTAAGATTAAAGCAAATATCCTAAACTACGACGGAAAGAATCTTCCTAAAATAGGAATGCAATATCAGTATCTGATTGATGAAGATGTTATGGATTACACTAGAATAGAACAAAATATTGCAAGTAAAATCAAAGTATGCGAGATTGACAACATCTTCTCTAGTGCTGCTACTCCAAAGGAAGCTATAGTAAACTTCCTTAACCAGACAGGTTTTGCGGCATTGGTAGCAAACTATAAGCTTATCATAATGATACTTATTTCAATGGTTCTTATGTATCTTGCTATAGTTAAGAAGTTTGAACCGTTACTACTTCTACCGATAGCATTCGGTATGCTTTTAACAAACCTTCCTGGAGCAGATATGTTCCACGAAGAGTTATTTAAAGACGGTCACATACACTGGGAGCTTTTCAGTGCATCAAATGCGATATCTGTAGGTCTTATAGACATACTTTACCTTGGTGTTAAGCTTGGTATATATCCATGTCTTATATTCCTTGGCGTAGGTGCTATGACAGACTTTGAACCACTTATTGCCAACCCTAAGAGCCTTCTTCTTGGTGCGGCTGCTCAGCTTGGTATATTTATCACATTTATCGGTGCGAGAAGTCTATTTGGATTTTCGGTTACAGAAGCTGCATCTACAGGTATAATCGGCGGTGCTGACGGCCCTACTGCAATATTCGTTACATCAAAGCTTGCTCCGCATCTTTTAGGACCTATCGCGGTTGCTGCATATTCATACATGGCACTTGTTCCTGTTATTCAGCCGCCTATTATGAAGCTTCTTACTACAAAGAAGGAAAGAGCAATCGTTATGAAACCGCTTAGAAAGGTTTCAAAGACAGAAAAGATTATATTCCCTATAGTTGTAACTGTATTTGTAACACTTCTTGTTCCTTCAGCAGGTCCGCTTGTTGGTTGCTTAATGCTTGGTAACCTTGCAAGAGAATGCGGTGTGGTAGACAGAATTTCAAAAACCGCTCAGAACGAGCTTATGAACATAGTAACTATATTCCTTGGTATATCAGTTGGTGCTACAGCTACTGCAAATGCGTTCTTAAATGCTAAGACACTTCAGATTATTGCTATGGGTGTAATTGCATTTGGCTTTGGTACTGCAGGCGGTGTGCTTCTTGCTAAGTTTATGAACCTGTTCTTAAAGAACAAAATCAATCCGCTTATCGGTTCTGCAGGTGTATCTGCCGTTCCAATGGCAGCACGTGTATCACAGACTGTTGGTCAGAAGGAAAATCCAAAGAACTTCCTTCTAATGCACGCTATGGGACCAAACGTTGCAGGTGTTATCGGTTCTGCTATAGCAGCCGGTGTTATGATAGCACTATTTGGTTAATATAGGAGGATACAAATATGAGTAAATTATATATAACAGATACAATTCTTCGTGATGCTCATCAGTCACAGGCGGCTACAAGAATGAAGCTTGAAGATATGCTTCCAGCCTGCGAGCTACTTGACAATATGGGATATTGGTCAATAGAGTGCTGGGGCGGTGCTACATTTGACGCATGTATGAGATTTCTAAACGAAGACCCATGGGAAAGACTACGCACTCTTAAAAAAGCTATGCCAAAGACAAAACTTCAGATGCTTTTCAGAGGTCAGAATATCCTTGGTTATAAGCACTATGCAGACGACGTGGTTGAGCAGTTCTGTAAAAAGTCTATTGAAAATGGTATCGACGTTGTCAGAGTGTTTGACGCACTAAACGACAAGCGTAACTTAGAGGCTGCAGTTAAATTTGTTAAAGAATACGGTGGTATGTGTGAAACTGCTATTTCATATACAGTAAGCCCTGTTCACAATATTGATTATTTTGTAAAGCTTGCTTGCGACCTTGAGAAAATGGGTGCAGATACTATCTGTATCAAGGATATGGCAAACCTTCTATTGCCTTATGACGCGTATGAGCTTGTTAAAAAGCTAAAAGAAAACGTAGGTGTGCCTATTCACCTTCATACACACAATACAGCAGGTATCGGTGATATGACCAACCTTATGGCTGCTCAGGCGGGCGTAGATATAGTAGACTGTGCACTATCTCCAATGGCGAATGGTACAGCTAACCCTTCTACAGAATCGCTTGTTGCAACTCTACAGGGTACTGACAGAGATACTGGCCTTGACCTTAAGAAATTAAGCGATGCGGCTGCACATTTCAGAAAAATTGCTGATAAGATGAAAGCGGAAGGAACACTTGATCCAAAGGTACTAAACGTTGACCCTAACGCACTTTTGTATCAGGTTCCGGGCGGAATGCTTTCAAACCTTCTATCTCAGCTTAAACAGGCAAATGCCGAAGACAAATACTATGAAGTGCTAGCAGAGGTGCCAAGAGTAAGAGAAGATTTCGGTTATCCTCCGCTAGTTACTCCTACAAGCCAGATAGTAGGTACACAGGCAGTACTAAATGTCCTTATGGGCAGATATAAAATGATTTCAAAAGAATCAAAGGGTATGCTTCGTGGAGAATACGGTCAGCTTCCTGGTAAGGTTAATGAAGAGGTTAGAAAAATGGCAATCGGTGATGACGAGGTTATCACTTGCCGTCCTGCAGATTTAATCGAGCCTGAGCTTCCAAAATATCGTGAAGAAGCAAAGGATATGGCGAAATCTGAGGAAGACGTACTTAGCTACGCACTATTCCCACAGGTTGCACAGAAATTCTTTGAAGCAAGAGATAGAAAAGAGGACGACAGTGTTCGTTCTATATACGTTGAAGATTTATCTTAATATATCAGTGAAAATCACAAAAAAGTCTATGATACTTAAGTATCGTAGACTTTTTTTCTTTTAGAGGTTGACAATTTCACATAAAAATAGTACAATTAGTATGTATAATTATCTATAAAAAATGCTACTATGGAGGGGATAATATTATGAAAAAACTTTTATCAGCAGTGCTTTGTGCTGCTTTGATAATCACTGCTTTGCCATGTGCTTATGCACAGTCAGTAAGTTCACTACTTACAAGTATTCAGGCGACTGTTCCTATGGTTAAGGAAGTTAAACCTGACGCTGACATGGAAGTTAAAAAGTCAGCAGATGCCAACTTTGTAGATGGTCCGCTAACAGTTGAGGAAGCCATTGTATCTACTACATATGATTTCAAGACAACTCTTGATATGTATAAAGTAAGAGCGGCGTTTACAAACTGGATAAATATCGCAAAAGGATATGCTGTGTCTGATGCAGATCTTTTGGCAAGAATTAATGGTCTTCATGTTAAGGGTAACTTTACTGTAGAGATTGTTTATCCAAATGCGCTTAATGTACCTGCAACATTTACTTCAGGAACAAACATGTATGGCTTTAATGCAGGTGCGAGCACCATATTTAAAGAAACTGGCAGAAGTGTATCAGCTGTTGATGCAAGCACAAGCAAGCTTACTATCAATATAACAGTTAAAGATGTAACCGATACATATGATTATGTTGTTGCTTCTGATATGGAAACATATCTAAATACTTACCTTGCAGATATAGACCTTACATGCACAGGAATACTTCCTGCCGCACATGGTGCATACACTGTAAGAGGTACTATATCAGGTCAGAACACTATATATGATGGCACTGACCATGTAGGTACTATTGACTACGTGGCTATTCAGACAGGTGGAGGACAGATTGAAGAAACAATCATAGTTAATACTCCAAGTACAGGTGGTACTAACGTTAGCGCAGGAACTACTCAAACAACCAACAAGGTAACACTACAGTTTGTTTCTGAGGGTGAAACTCACTATACTGTTACAAAAGCAAACAAAGTATCAGTTAATGTTGAAGAAATAGAAGAACCTACAAGAGAGGGTTATGCATTTGTAGGTTGGTTCGCTGACGAAGGTCTTTCTATTCCTGTAAGCGGTGAATTGGAAGTAACTGAAGATACTACCATATACGCTAAATGGGTCAATGTTACTGTTCCGGGTGGATTAAACGGTGATGACAGATTTGCGTATATCATTGGTTACCCTGATGGCGATGTTAGACCAAATGCTAATATTACAAGAGAAGAAATTGCTACAATCTACTACAGATTATTGACAAAAGAAAAGAGACACGAGCTTTACACAGAAGAAAATTCATTTACTGATGTAGATGCTGACAGATGGTCAAATGAAGAAATCTCTACTGTTGCAAACGGTAAATATATCGTTGGTGATCCTGATGGAACATTTAGACCTGAAGATGCTATCACAAGAGCTGAGTTTGTAACAATCGCTTCAAGATTCCTTGAAGATACAGACAAAGAAGCATACAAGAGATTTAACGACATCAAAGATCATTGGGCAGAGGATGCTATCCTTTCTGTAGCTAACCAGGAATGGATTACAGGTTACGAGGATGGTTCATTCAGACCTGATGAATACATCACAAGAGCAGAAGCTATGACTATCTTCAATAGAATTCTTGCTCATTACGTTAACGAAGATAGCTTGATTGACGGCGTTAAACATTGGCCAGATAACAAAGAAGGTGCTTGGTACTACTATGAAGTTCTTTCAGCTACAAACTCTAGAACATTCACATTCCAGGCTGACGGCTACAGCGAAAAATGGACAGAAATAGTTCCAAACCCTGATTGGTCAGTAATAAAATAATCAAAAATACAAAAGTAGCATAAAATATAAATTAAACCCACACATCATACGATGTGTGGGTTTTCTGTGCGTCCACATATTTTGCCGTCAAAATGCCAAAATCTAAGACAAGAAAGAAAAATATATTTAACGCTATTATAAGTGTTTATTTAATTTTTAAAAATATCGTTTGAATTTTCTAAGAATTTCATCAAATGGTGTTTTTACGCTCGACTGAAAGTTTGTGGTTTTTATTAAATAACACACCATTGTAGGGAATGCCCTGTGTGGCATTCCTAAGTGAAACATCGTAAAGATTGTTCTATGAATCTTCCCACCGCTAAATCGTTCCCCTCTCCTTTAGGTAAGGAGAGTTTTTATTCCAACCAGGGATATCTTGAACAAAAAAGGATTTCTCTTTCGAGAAATCCTTTTTTAGCTTTATTTATAACATCTGTTATTCTGTTTTTAGTATCTTTACTTCCATATCCTCAAATGCTTTAGTCCATTTATCGTCAAAATCGCCGTCTGTGACGAAATAATCAAGTCGTTCTATTGTAACGAGCTTTGAGAAACCAATTCGCCCTAATTTCGATTTATCGCATAAATAGTATATCTCATCAGAGTTCTTAATCATTTTCTGCTTTATGGCACATTCCTGCTCATTACTTTCAAGCACTCCGCCGTCAAGAGTAACACCTTTCGACGAGAAAAACATCTTATTTGCATAGTAGTTTTCTTCTATGATAGATTCCGCCATACTTCCGACAAACGACTGGTTATTGCTCACGTATCCGCCAACCGCTATAACTTTAATATCACTTTGCGATGAAAGCTCGTTTATAACCCTTAAAGAGTTTGTAACGATAGTGATATTCTTCATTTTCTTAAGCTCACGAGCCATAAAAAATGTAGTGGTAGATGCGTCTAAAAACACTGTATCACCAGGAAATACGTGTTCTACAGCTATTTTGGCAAGCTTTTCTTTGACGTCGGTGTTTGTGTTTTTTCTTTTTTCAAGAGAAAGCTCATAAGCACCCGAATCAATAGGCACCGCACCGCCATGCGTTCTTAAGAGCTGTTCCTGCTTTTCAAGTTTTTCAAGGTCACGTCTTACCGTTTCCTCGGTAATTGAAAATTCTGCGCTGAGTTTGCTTACAGATACCGAGCCGTTTTGGTTTAGAAGCTCAAGTATCCTTTTCTGTCTTTCAAGAGCAAACATATCTTACCTCCAACTTATAAGGTCGAGGAATGTCAATTCCACTTACCTTAAACTTTTTTAAATTTTACACTTTCAAATTATTGTCCTTGTGAAAGGCACAAAGGGAGTATAACACTCCCTTAAATTTTATTTCTTTATTATTTTAACTAAATCACCGTTTCTAAGACCTGCCGAGTTTGCATCATCAGTGTCTATGTGCATTTCGGTGTTGAAATCTTCTCTTGTTCTTATCTGAACATCATAAAATTTAGTAGGCTTAATGCCTTCGACAAGAACGTCAACATAATCGTTATCCTTTAAGCCGTGCTTTTGGGCATATTCAGGAGTAAGATGTATGTGTCTGTTAGCTATGATAACGCCCTGCTTTAAGTAAACTGAGCCTTTTGGTCCTACTATAACTATTCTTTCCGAGCCTTCCACGTTGCCTGACGGACGAACAGGTGGGCTAACCTTTAGAACAAATGTATCTGTACGCGATATTTCAACCTGTGTATCTTTTCTTACAGGTCCTAATACTCTTACTTTTTCAATAGATTTCAAAGAAGGACCAACAAGTGTTACAAATTGGTCAGAAGCAAATTCTCTGCCCATAAGTGTCTTTTTCTTTGTCAATTCAAACCCTTCACCAAAAAGAACATCCAAATCTTTTCTTGAAAGATGAACGTGACGCTGAGAAACACCGATTGTTACCTTGTCTCTGTTTTCTTCGAAATCAATAACAGCTTTTTTTACAGCCTCTGTAATTTCTTTAATATCGTACATAATAATACACTCGCTTTATAGTTAATTATTCTTCGATGTCGAAAAACTTCATGATTTCATCGTGGGGACGTGCAATAACAGCTTTACCAAAAATGCCACCTAAAACTTTGGCGTTCTCTT
>JAZQHR010000043.1:0-3156 GCA_045540695.1 Clostridia bacterium
ATATCAAATCACACAATTCATTTTTTAACAGTTCAACTTTTATACTCATATTTGCCTCCATAAAAAAAGTGCGCAGCCGAAGCCACGCACAAAAAACGCAGTGACTCCGTTTCCACAAAATGTTGCTACGCACTTTATTCTGCTCATAACACATTGAATATAAATTATTACAAGAGTATGGCAAAAACAGAGTATACGCTTTTTACAATAGCGTACCTCTTGTAACAACATAATATTCAACTGTTATAATTTAAGAATAAAATCGTAGCATCATTATTTTACCATATATAATTTTATTTTGCAAATAATATTTCTTTTTATGTCTCCGACGGGGACTTTTGTGACCAAAAGTCCAAAAAGCCTTGGGGGTTCCGTAGCCCCCCAAAACCCCTCACGTCCGGGGACACCCCGGACCCCTAAACACCGGAGACAATCACCCTGGACCCCAAACTGCCGGAAGCAATCACCTCGGACCCCTAAACACCGAAAATAAAAAAAGGCTCCCTTGTGTAAAGGGAGCTGGCAAACCAATGGTTTGACTGAGGGATTGTTATTTACATTGTTGCACAACCCCTCCGAGTTTTGCTTAGCAAAACCCACCTCCCCTTGCACAGGAGAGGCTTTTTTGCATATTTTACTAAAAAGCACCTATCAATAATTTTCTGCTTTTATCTGGAAGTAGCTCTTTGGATGTGAACATACAGGGCACATATCGGGAGCCATCTTGCCGATAACTATATGACCGCAGTTTAGGCACTGCCATATAGCGTCGCCGTCTTTAGAGAACACAACGCCATCTTTGATATTTGAAAGAAGCTTTCTGTATCTTTCTTCATGCTCTTTTTCAATTTTAGCAACTTCTTCAAATAGGAAAGCGATATGGTCAAAGCCTTCTTCTTTAGCTTCTTTTGCAAAGCCTGCATACATATCTGTCCATTCGTAATGCTCGCCTGCAGCAGCGTCTTCAAGGTTAGCCATTGTATCAGGGATACCGCCATCGTGAAGAAGCTTAAACCACATTTTTGCGTGTTCTTTTTCGTTATTTGCAGTTTCTTCAAATATATTTGCTATCTGAACGTAACCGTCCTTTTTAGCCTTTGAAGCGTAATATGTGTATTTGTTTCTTGCCTGAGATTCTCCGGCAAATGCAGCCATTAGATTGGCTTCAGTTCTTGAACCTTTTAATTCTGGCATAATATTTACCTCCTAGTATTTTAAGATAATATAATTATACCCAATTTTACCAAAACTAGTCAATAGTTTTACAAAAAAATATGTCATGACAATATACATATTTGGCAGGAGAAAGCCTCTGACCTACGCACGAAAAAGGATACGCAACGCGTATCCTTAAAAATTATCTTTTTATTTTATTTGTAGTAGTCTTTACAAACTCGGTATCTCTTATTTCAACTTTTGAAATCTGCTTATAGCTTGGAAGCTCCTTTATAACCTCTTTTATATCTTTCATAAGCTGTTTTTTTACATCACCTTCAGGAGTCTCTTCGCCCAGAAACACCTCGGCGTACAGTCCGGTAGCAAGTCCTGCATCGTCTGTAGTGGCTCTTACCACAACCTCGGCAACATAATCTATAAGAAGAATGTAGTTTTCTATTTCTTCAGGGAATACGTTTTTGCCGTTTTTAAGTACTATCATATTTTTCTTTCTGCCTGTAATACGAAGCACTTTTTCGCTGTCAAGATAGCCATAATCACCTGTATGATACCAGCCGTCTATCAACACCTCGTTGGTTCTTTCTTCGTCCTTGTAATATCCCATCATAACTGACGGACTCTTCACAGCCACTTCACCTATGCCGTTTGCATCGGCATTTACTATTTTTATCTCAAGGCATGGGATAGCTAAACCAACGTTATCATAATCTCCAAAGCCTTCTCTTGACATTGACACAAGCGGAGAACACTCTGTGATACCATATCCGTTTACAAGTGTGATACCAATATCGTTAAAGAATTTTGATATCTCGCTTCTAAGTGCAGCACCACCTGAAACAATCTTTTTAAGATTTCCGCCAAATGTCTTATGAACACTCTTAAACAGCACTCCTCTAAGGTCTATGCCTACTTTTCTAAGTGCGTTGCTTACCTTTAACGCTACTTCAAGCTTTTTACCGCCTACTGCCACTATTTTCTTATAAAATTTCTCTAAAAATGCAGGTACAAGGAAGATATATTCAGGCGAATACACCTTTAGGTTTTTAAGCACAGTTTTCAAATTTTCGTTTATGCATATAGTGGCGTGCTTATGGATTGATGCTAAAAATCCGCACATTTCATAAGTGTGGTGATATGGAAGCACCGACAGGCAAGACGAATAAAGCTTTGTAGTTTTCATACCATGGTATATGCACGATACGATATTTTTCTCTGAAAGCATTACACCCTTTGGCATTCCTGTAGTACCCGAAGTATACACAAGCACTCTTAGTGCGTTTACATCGCCCTTGCTCTTTTCATATCCGCTGTTGCCGCTTTCGTATTTAAGTTTACCTTTTACTATCATCTCGTCAAATTCCAAGTCGTCTGTGCATATAAGCTTTTCAACATTTGGAAATTTATCAAGATTAGCCATAAGCTCGTCTTTATACTTTTCCGAATAGAACAGCACCTTTACGTCGCCGTGATTTAACACGTTTACTATATCGCAAAACGGAAGCTCTTTATCTATCGGCACAAATACGCCATTTGAATTTAGCATAGTCATATACACCACTATCCACTTATAGCTGTTTGGACCTATGCATGCTACGTGGCTTGAAAGATATCCCATATCGTAAAGCTCTGTGCCAAGATGCACCGTAGTATCTCTAAACTCCTTGTAGCTTACCTCACATATTTTTCCGTTCTCTCTAAATTTAAATGCGATATTTCCGCTATCTACCGCCATATCAAGCATACTTCTGAAATTATCAAAATATTCTATATCCTGATATTTGTATTTTTTTGCCATAATAACCTCCAAAATGTCAAAAATTATTTTATCTAGTTTTCAAAACTATTATACGCCATTTTTATAAATATGTCAAGATGTTTTAAAATATGTTGACCTGGATTTGAATTTTTGTTATATTATATATGAGGTGAAAAAAATGAGTTTTCGTGAAGAGATGCTAAACTATCATTGCCCAAGATGGG
>JAZQHR010000044.1:0-19436 GCA_045540695.1 Clostridia bacterium
GTATACAAAGCAGATGGCACACTTGAAACTGTAACTGCAGGAACAGAAACTGCTACAGCACCTGCATATACAAAAGCAGAGTACACTACTACTGCAACAGAAGAAATTCCATTTGCAAATGTAGTTACAGGTAAAAATACAATGGAAGAGTTTGTAGCACAGATGACTACTACTCAGCTTGCAACACTTGTTACAGGTTATAAAACAGGTAATGCTGGATATAGCGTTCCTACAGTAACATTTACTGATGGTCCTGCAGGTATCAGATTTGGTACACCGGCTACATTGTGGCCATGTGGTACACTTCTTGCTTGTACATTTGACGATGCATTAGTAGAAAAAGTTGGTGTTGGTTTTGGTCAGGAAATGCGTGAAAATAGTTATCACGTAGTATGGGGACCTAGCCAGAACATCCATAGAAATCCGCTTTGCGGAAGAAACTTCGAGTATCTTTCAGAAGACCCAATCCTTTCGGGTAAAATAGCTGCTGCTATGGTAAGAGGTCTTCAGTCGAAAGAAATAGGTGTTACACTTAAGCACTTTATCGCAAATAACCAGGAAACATTAAGAACTACTCAGGACTCTATCGCTACTGAAAGAGCACTTAGAGAAATATATCTAAAAGGTTTTGAAATAACTGTTAAAGAAGCTGACCCTTGGGGTATTATGACTTCATATAACAAAATAAACGGTGAGTTATCTGCACACAGATATGACCTATGTACCACTATCGCAAGAGGCGAGTGGGGATTTGACGGATATCTTACTACTGACTACGGCGGTGAGTATGATATAGTTAAAATGGCACTTTCAGGTAACGATTACAGATTATACGGTGACGGCAACCGTTCTGCCGATAGAACTAAGCTTGTATCTGCTGTTGATGCAGGTACTGTAAAAAAGGCTCAGCTTCAGGAAGAAGCGGCAAATATTCTTAAACTTGCGCAGAGAACATTTGCAAAATATGAAGTATATTCTGCTAATGTAACGACTATTGATAGTGATGTATATACAAAGCTTAAAGCTTCTAAATACAGTACATTATCTAACGGCGACAAAAAGGCCGGCGACGATTATGACGGCGGAAATGTAGTTGAACTTAACGGAACAAACGCTTATCTTGAATATAACATTAATGTTGAAACTGCAGGCGATTACAAGATTCAGTTCAGAAGCAAATGCTGGAGTGCAAATGCTATGAACATACTTCTTGACGATGCACAGATTGGAACAATTAACCATTCAGGTTCATCTGGCGCATACACCAACAGAAGTGCGGTAACAGTTACACTTCCAGCAGGTGAGCATGTACTTAAATTCCTTGTTCCTTCAGCAAATCAGCTTACAGTAAACTATGCTATGATAGCTTCTGTAAATGCCTCTGTAGTAGATATCGCAAAAGATGTTACTTCTACAATGTTTGAGGCAGAAAGTGCAGCAGAAATCGGTGGCGGAGCTTATACTGAAGCATGTACTGATACAGATGGCGGCAAACAGGTTGCTAACCTTCAGCAGGAATCGTATCTTGTATATAACCTAAACGTTGATAAAAATACAACTAAGCTTATATCTGCAAGAATTATTGGCGACGATGTAGCGCATCTACTTGAAAATAATGGTCAGTTTAACGTGTTTATGGATGATGTTCTTTTGGGAACTATCACAAACTATGATGACCTTGAAACATATTCATTTACTGATCAGCTTAAAGTTAATCTTATAGCAGGACTTCATACGCTTAAGTTTGCATTCTCAAACGGTGGTATGAAGATGAACTATGTATCTGTTGATAATCAGGGTACACCTAGAATAGCTAAAAATGGTTCGTATCTAAGATTAAAAGCAGCTGATTACGTATCTGTTAATCGTAGCCAAAAAGAAGCTGCTAAGGGCACAAATCTTTATCCATCAGAACAGCAGATGAATAAGTTTGGTCAGGGTGCATACCTAACTTACAATGTATATGTTCCGGCATCAGGCTATTATGTGCTTGAAACAACCGGTCAGGGTATGTACAATGACGCGGTAGTTGATGTATATGTTGATGACGAAAAGACAGCTACTCTTAGCGATGGAAGCTTATATATTGGCGGATGGGGATATATGAACTCAAGATATTATAAGAGTAATCCACTACCAGTATTTCTTCCAAAGGGATACCACACTATTAAGATTCAGTGTGATTACGCATCAGATGCGTTTAATATGTTATTCTTTGACTTCGCAAAGAGTACACATGCTATTTCCGGTGTAACAAATGTAGTTGATGATGGCAATTATGTATATTTATATCAGGCTGACAGTAATGGTAACTTGACAGGCGAAATGCCAATTGCAAGTACAAAAGTGTCTGGCGGTAAATATGTATTCTCGCTTATCAGAAATGGAAACTATGTTGTAAAAGCAGGAGATACATCAGCTAATATAACTGTAAAAGATGCAAATGTAACTGCAGATATAACTAAATAATATTGATTGTTTTCTCAATAATAAAACATCCACTCGATACATTTAATCGGGTGGGTGTTTTTTTGTTTCATATAAAATTTAATTTTTTCATCAAGCTTATCTTCAAGCATGCGAAGTGCTTCACTGAAATTAGTAATTTAAGGAAAGGGGTGTAACCCTTGGAGGAGAAGGAAGTCGAGGTTATTAATCATAAATCAAAAATCATGTCACAAATCGTTTTTTTGTGATTGATGTATTATATTTGACTTGTAAATATAAATAAACTCTGCTAGAATTAATTTGTGAATTTGACATTAAATAACAATTGACAAATGAATGAAATTATTGTAATATAAAATCACTTAAACGATTAAGCGATCACTACTAAGAATACAATATATTTTAATAACACAATCACTATTTTATATACACAGGAGGAATAATATGACAAACTATAAGTCATTATTTGATACAAATATTTATCGTTTTGATGGTTCAAATAACATATTGGAAGATAAAGATTTGGGGATATGCGCAGACATTGCTTCAGTATTAACTCCCGGAACTTATGTTGCAGTTTGTGAGTGCTTTCAGGGGTGTCCTTATACCGATACCGGCTTTCACCTGGATATAATAACTGATGGCGAAAGGCGTGTTAAAGCAAAAAAGTGGGTATGGCTTCCTAATGCAATGCTTAGGCAGGGAAGTACAGAAAAATTTGATATAGAAACCATTACCGCAGTTGTTCCCGGTAGGCGCGCTTTTGTTTTAAAGATAACATATAAAAATAAATGTGATGAGGATATAATTGTCCCTATACAAGCAGAGTATCGCAGTAATCCGCGTAAGGAAAGTAAGTGGGAATTTCATATACCGGAAGCAAGACGCGGAAACCTTAGCGATTACTACGAAGAAGACGAAGCACTTTATTGCGAAACAGATACCGCTAAAGTATGTATAAAATCATCTATCCAGAATATGAAGATGTTTTCCGAAGCATATCTTTGGGAAGGCAAAATAAATATTCCTGCAAAAGGAGAAAAAACGGTATATTTTTCTATTTATTTAGGAAACAAGAATGCCAAATTTGATGATGCAGATTATGAAGATATGCTTGCAGATTCTTTTGATTGGTTTACTAAAGAATCGGCTAGAATATACAATAATTTACCTCGTTTTTCTTCATCAGTGCCGGAACTTACAAACCTTTATTATCGTTCGTTGGTTACGTATATGCTTTGTCGTTGGGAAAACCCTGATTTATGTGTATCGCCGTATTTCAGTACCGGAAGTATAAACGGTGCGTGTATGTGTTCGTATCTTTGGGACTATTGCGGCGGACTTATGATGCATCCCTTATACGACACTTATGGAAATAAAGAAGCACTAAAGGCGTATTTAAGAAATGACCTTACGGTGTCATACGCGCTTAATCCATTTACCTCAAAAGGTGTTGGCCCGTGGTATCAGGTAAATCAGGAGAAAATTATATGTATGGTGTATTACCATGTTCTTTTTACAGGGGAGAAGGATTTTCTTTTGGAAAAAGTAGGGGATAAGACTGTTTTAGAATGGATGAAATATCACGCATATGTTGGCGATGAAGGAAAAGATGGTAATAGTCTTTTTGACTATGGAGATAAAGGCAATGACCACCTTGAACTTCGCAGGGAATATGTTTATAATGGCATTATGCCGGATGTGAATGCCAGACGATATATGAATTATATGCGTGTGTATGAGCTTACAAAGGTTGCAGGACAGCCTGATGAAAACTTACCAAAACGTGCCGCAGAGCTTAAAAAATGTTTAAAACAGCTGTGGAATCCTGAAACAAAATGGTATGATTTTATAAATAGTAATGGTGTAAGAGATATCAGGTATACTGTGCAGATGTTTAAATTTTTAAACAGCCCTGTTATTGATAATAACGAGAGAGAAGGACTGATTTCTCATTTGAACGAAGAAGAATTTTTATCGAAATTTGGACTTCACAGCATGTCTAAGCTTGACGAAGCATACGACCAGGATGATATAGACAACGGCGGCGGAGGTATCTGCACTCATTTCACTATGCAAATATGTGCTCAGCTTTACGAAATGGGATATGATAAACTGGCAACAGACATTTTACGCAGAGTATATTGGTGGGGAACCAGAATGCCGTATATGGGTGATTCATGTGCTGCGAATATGATTATGAATCGCGAAGATACGCCACTACAGGGCGATATTAGCTCGGTATCGGCTGCACAGATGATTTTCTATTATATTTTTGGCATTCGAGCAGATTTTGATGGCAATATATCCGTTTCACCTGTTAAGGTAAGACCGGCAGAAAATATGAAAATTGATAATGCAATAATCTGTGGCAAGGTGTTTTCTGTAGACATTGATGGCGATAAATTCACCGTGACTACCAACGAAAAGAGCGTAAGCGCAAACATTGGTGAAACAGTTCTCATATAGTCGCTTTGTTTAAAATTAAAATCTTTACTTTTAGGGTATAATTTGTTATAATTTATACAAAGTTGATTTTTAGTTTTAAAAGGAGTAGTCATGGAACAAAAGTTAACAATAAAACAAATTGCCCAAATGGCAGGAGTATCGGTTGCCGCGGTTTCGTATGCCTTAAACGGAAAAAAGGGTATAAGCGATGAAACTCGTAAACGCATACTTGATGCTATACAAAATACAAATTACACGCCAAATGTTAATTCCAGAAGACTTATATTACAGCGCAGTTTTAATATTTTGCTTGTGCTTGATGACGGTGATTCGTATTTTGATAATTTCTTCTATGTTGAGATAATTAATTCCATTGTTAAGCATTGTATGAATGCAGGGTATAATACGGTATTGGTAAAGCTGACGGAAGATTTTGAATCGTCTGTGTTAAAAAATACACTTATGCAGCATAATGCTGACGGAATTATATTTTTGTGCGATATATGTGATGAATTAAAAAATAATATCGAAGAGCTTGGAACGCCTTTTGTTATTGTAGATTCACAAAAAAGAAATCCGCCGTACCCAAGCGTATATGCAGATTATTCCGAAGCGTCATATTGTGCGGTAAAGCATTTAATAGAAAACGGACACAAAAACATAGCTATGCTTGACTCTGGCAATGTATCGGAATACTATATGTGTACATATGATGGATACAAAAAGGCACTATCCGAGTTCGATATTAACTTAAATTCAGATTGGGTTAAATCGGGAATTGCAGATGAAAATGATATAAAACTTTTTATAGATAATATTAGCGGTAAGAGCGAAAAACCAACAGCAATATTTTGCTCAAGTGACTTTGTAGCAGTTAATGTAATGAACTATCTTCAAAGAAACGGATATACTTTACCTGATGATTTTTCTGTGTGCAGTATAGACGATATTATTTTGGCTAAATACAGTTTTCCTGCATTAACTACAGTTAAAATCGATAAAATGTCCATGGGTAAACTTGCAGTTGAAATGCTTGATAAACTAATTAATGAGGAAGAAACACAAAAGGGTATTGTGATGCCATCGTGTGAGCTTATTGTAAGAGATTCGGTCAAAAAAATAAATTAAAAAAAGACTTGCTTTTGTGCATCTGATGCCAGGAGTAAGTCTTTTTTGTCTAAATGTAATTTTAAGAAGTATTTTGTTAAAAATAAAACAGTTGACAAATGGCAAAAAATATTGTATCATATAAGCAACTTAAACGATTAAGTTAATAATTAAGCGGAGGGATATTTTATGCCACTTTATGAAGACAAACACAATGCGGAAAATCGCGTAAAAGTAAGCGATTTAGCATTATCTAAGACATGGTTTGGTAATCAGGAGATTGTAGGTGAGATTGCCAAGAATGTTAAAGAAGGAAAAAACAAAATAGCTTTTGACGGATGGTATGGCGTAGACTTTGAAGCTATTGTAAATGGCTTGAAGACTGTATTGGAAGGTGCTGAATTTGTTCCGGCATATACATTATTTAAAAGCCTGGATAAACTTAAAGAGTATAAACAGCCAAACATCACCGATGATCCCGGTTTTGGATATGTAAATTCTGACGGCAAAATCGAGGATTTAATGGACGATGCAAAGGTAGGAGAACTTTGTAATAAAATCAAAGCTTCAAAAAATCCTATTATCGTTTACGGATATGGTGCTGCAGCAGAAAAACTTATTGAATGTATGGATTTGGTTATATATTTTGACAAAACTATGCAGTCTATGCAGTGGCAGATGTGGGACGGCGAAATGATTCCGTTTGGAATGGATAAGCCTGACGATACATACAACTGGAAAGAATTTAACTATTGCGACTTTTATCTGTTATACAGACATAAAAAAGGTCTTTATGGCAAGATGGACTACTATGTAGAAGCAGTAGAAAAAGATAATATGAAAATGGTAAGCAGAGAAGCATACGACGAAATCGTATCAAAGGTTGTTAAACAGCCTATTAAACAGGTACAGATATTCCAGCCGGGACCTTGGGGTGCATACAGATACCGTGACCTATGGGATATTCCTGGACTTGAGTGTAGTGCTTGGAACAAGATGTCAGGTCCTGAAATGAGCGTTGTTATCGATTTTGGCGCTTCTGATATGCTTAATATTCCACTTATTAACCTTCTTCAGTACAATGCAGAAGTAACAGGAGAAAAGGTTAGCAAGAAGTATCCTGACCTATTTCCGCTAGATATATGGCTTGATGACGGATATTTCGAAAAGCCACAGCCTGCAGAGCGTATTTCTATGCCTATACATAACCACCCTGACTCTAGCTATGTTGAAAGACATTTCAATGAGCCACTTGGTAGATATGAAACATATTATATAGCTGAAGCATACGAGGGCGCAAACACCTGGATGGGTTATTACGATGACTGCGACCTTGAAGCTTGGGAAGCAAAATGCAGAGAATCTAACAATCTAGTACCAATCGAAGATTGGAAAGAGTACGTATGCAACTGGAAATCAAATGTCGGTGATTTGTACCTTATTCCTCCTGGAACAGCACATGGTCATGGCGGAAATCAGATGGTTCTTGAAATGGATACAGCTCCATCTATTGCAGGTACAGAATATTCATTCTTCCAGTACGATTTTGCTCGTAATTCGTGGGATGATAATACCAAAACAATGACTGGTAAACCACTTAAAATGCATCTTGAGCATGGCTTTGATAACGAGCGCTATCGTAGAGAAAGCTTTGTAAAGGATAAACTTCGTGCAAGACCTGAAATAGTAAGTTGGAATAAAGAATGGTATATGGACCGCTATTCTACATTAGACGAAATGCCGTTCGATGTAGAGCGTATTTTCTTTGATAAGAGAGCAGAATATACAACAGATGGTCGTTTCTTACAGATTCTTACTTTAACAGTAGGACACAATGTAACTATAAAATCAAAAACTAATCCTGAACTTTCAGTAAGCATAGAGAGACTTCAGTGTATAGCTGTTCCGGCATGCTTTGGTGATTATGAGATTATCAGCGAAGACGGAAGTGCTTGTACAGTTGTATGCTTCCACTTAAAAGATTGCTAATTTTGGTATTTGCATTAAATAAAGGAGCATCTTATGAAGATAAGTTTTTTTACACCTTCATATGGAGTAACTGAAGATTTTGGTGCGGCAACCTTTGGGTTTGCAAAATCCGGAGCAGAGAACGAAAGAGATAGTCGTTCTCTGCTCTTTGAGCATAAAATTAAAGGTATACAAATCACAGGGACATATGAAGAAATTTTGAATAATATTCCTGAAGGTGATCACAAACTGGCAATAGTGCTTTTGGGTAATGCCGGTGGCGAAAATGAGTTTGTTCACGCTTTGGCTGATAAAACAAATCTGCCACTCGTAGGTGGCGGAGCTGCAATCAATCCTGTGAGCAGCGAAAGTGGTCTTATCACAGGAAAATCGCAGGCGGCTGTGCTTTTCGTAGATGATGAACGATATGATTTTGAGATTTTATGCGAAAATATACATTATGATATCCTAAGCGAGCACGAAATATCCTTTACGGATAAACGAAAAATAAATGCTATTGATGGATATGAGCCTTGTAAGTGGTTGGAAACAAAGAAAAGAGATTTAGGACTTAAAACAGATGATTTTGAACATTTAACCTTTGCCGATAAGCATGGGATAAATGCACATTTATCATGTGTAGATGGCAAAATCTACTCGGGACGTGACTTAAATGAAAAAATGTATTTAAGATACGCTTCTGCAGATAAGGTTCAGGAAAGAATGCAAAAATTTTATGACGATAAAGATGCGATAGTATTTGGTTGCGCCGGACTTAAGGGTATTCTCCACAAAAATCTTGATACCGAAGGACTTGGACTGTTTATGTTTGGCGAAGTTTGTACAAAAGATGGTGTGAGTGAGTTTGGTAATTTAATGCTATCGAAGCTTCGTATATGTAAGTAGTATAATAACGACTTATAAATCGGTCGTAAGAGATAGAATGTATAGAAAGGGAAGGTGCTATTTTGGCACATACCGCTATTTAGGAGTTTCATTTACTCATCACAATATTTTCCCGGGTGCTCCGGTTTGGTTTGATGATATTACTATTGATGGAGTGTATTGCTCTAAGCCAACAATGGACAATCTTGGTAATCCAATAGAATATCCTAATGACTTTAGCTGGTATCCTATTATCTGGTTTGCGCCGGGTGTAACTTGCGGTAATGTAAGCCTAAATAATATCCACCGAATTGAAGAATCCAAGGCGGAAGCTCATACCATACAGATAGATAAAGCTGTAAATATCGAAAGACTTATGCTAAACAATATAACTCAACGCTTTATAAACAGAGATGAAGTGCCACTTGTTTTAAATCGTGGCAGAGTTGAAAAGCTTGAAGGAACAATAGAAATATAATTTGAGTGTAAATGGGAGGATTTAACGTGCTTAATATAATTTCAAGTACGAAAATAATAGAAGAACTACACGGGAGGTTATCACTGTGACAAGAAAAGAATTTGAAACACAAGTTAAAAAAGCTTTAGAGTTTTACGAAAAAGCAGGCATCATTTTAACAGATGATGAAAAGAAAAATATTGAGGTTTGCGACTTTGGCATTGGTAACGTTGAAAAAGTTGGTCTTCAGATCTTAACTTACATAAACACAGAAAGAGTTTGTGCAAAAGAAATGGTGCTTTCTCCAGGACAAACCTGTCCTGAACATAAACACGTTCCAACAAACGGTATGGAGGGTAAAGAAGAAACCTTCCGTTGCAGATATGGGAAGGTTTATCTTTATGTTATTGGCGAAGGCAAAAAAGAAGATATTAAGGCAAGAATTCCTGAAACAGATGTAAGTGTTTTTCACGAAATCATTTTAAATCCCGGTGAGCAGTACACAATAATGCCTGAAACTTGGCATTGGTTCCAGGCAGGCGAAGAAGGTGCTGTAATTTCAGAGTTTTCAACGAAAAGCACCGATGAAACCGACCTGTTTACAGATAAAAAAGTTATAAGAGAGCCACATATAGAGGACTAGCTGAAATATAACTTGTATGTGATATAGGAGGATTTAACGTGCTTAATATAATTCCAAGCCCGAAAATAATAGAAGAACTACAAGAAAAGTTTGATATAGATACATTTTCTTCTTGCAAACTTTGTATGCCTTGCGAGGATAGCAGAATTGATTACCTTATAAATCGTGTGTGGGAAAATATAACAATTGAAAAAACATTATGCGAGGCTAGATATACATTATCAGTTGGAAACATCATCAGTGGTATACCCGAAATGCACAAAAATAATATTTCTGATAAAAGACAGGGATATTATATCAGACTTGATGAAAAGGGAGCATTTGTATATTCATTTTCTGTAGAGGGTTTGTTTTATGGAATACAGACTATAAAGCAAATTATCGAAAATAATGAGAATATTACTGCCTGTGAGATAGTAGATTATCCGGATATCGAAAACAGAAGTATGTATATAGATTTAAGGCAGACCTTTCCGAAGTTTGAACTTTTATTGTCGTATATAGAAATGATGGCGGAATTTAAAACAAATAAACTTATAATAGAGTATGAGGATAAATTTCCATTTGAAAAATATTCTTTTTTAAGGCATAGTGAATTTTGCTTTACAGATGAGCAGATAGATATGATTATGGAAATAGCATATCGTAATTTTATCGAAGTTATACCGCTTCAGCAGTCTTATGGTCATCTGGAATACGTATTAAAACATACACAGTTTAAGCATCTTCGTGAGATTTCTGAGGCTTCGGGTGAGGTTTGCTCTTGTAATGATGAGGCTATAATGCTTGTAAAGGAGCTTATAGACGAGGTTATAAGAAAGCATCCTAAGTGCAATTATGTGCATTTGGGCTGCGACGAGGTGTGGAGTTTATGTAGCTGTGATGAATGTAAAAAGCGCTTTAGCGGTTCAAAGGAAAAGCTTTTTATTGAGTATGTAAATAAACTTATATCGTATGTGTGTTCAAAGGGCAAAAAGCCTGTTATATGGAATGATATGCTAGCAAAGTGTCCCGAGGAGGACCTTGAAAAGCTTGATAAACGAGTGGCAGTTATGATATGGCTGTACCGTTCTACAGGAACAAAGAAGGATGTTAGAACACTTGCGTCAATGCTTAAAAAACAGGGACTTGAGGTTATAGGCGGCAGTGCTGTTCGTTGTAACGACGGTGACGATACACAAAATTATCCTAAAGCGGCTGACAGAATAAAAAATATTGATTTTTGGACAGATGCCGCACTTGAAAACAATATTTCATTTATGGTGAGTACAAACTGGGCGACATCATTTGCGATGGGTGCTCCGTATGGTATATTTGAAACATCGATGTATTTTATGTATTATTCAGGCGAGCGCTACTGGAATAACAGTAGTGATAAAGACACCTTTTTAAACAGATTTTTAAGGGTATTTCACGGGATTGATTTTCCTAAATATCTTTCAACAAAAGCAAAGCAGAGAAAGAGCGCTTTGTATTCGTGGGATATTTTGGAACCTGAGGATTGCACGATAACGGATTATTATAAGCTTCTTCCTGAAATTGCAGACGAGGCTTCAAAGCATAAGGAATTTGCAAACTATATGAAGGTGATTGCAAAGCTTGAAATAGGTATGAGGATGCTTCGCACTATAAATGCTTTTAGCTACAGAACGGATATGTTTGGCGATTCTGAAGCAGAAATGACGACACTTACAACGCGTGTAGAATGGACTATAAGAGATCTGTTTGCGACAAAGATGCCTCTTTATGAGAGCCTGTTGAATTTTATGCCACCTAAAATGGCAGAGATTTATGTCAATTCAAGGTTCTTTATACCTGAACTTTTGCACGAACATTTTTACAAAGGTTTATTGAAAATAAAACCCGAATAAAGTGATAAGCATATGGTACTGGATTTAATAGTTTAGCTAATTAAAACCCCACCTTGATAATGTTATCAAGGTGGGGTTTTTATATTATTTATTCATATAAAATTTACTTTTCTCGTCAAGCTTATCTTCAAGCATTCTAAGTGCCTCACCGAATCTCTGGTAATGAACTACCTCTCTCTGACGAAGGAACTTGATTGGTTCTATTACGTCAGGGTCATCAGCTAGTCTTAAGATATTATCATAAGTTGACCTTGCTTTCTGCTCGGCAGCCATACTTTCGTGTAGGTCGGTGATAGGGTCGGCAGTAACAGCGAGAGCCATTGCATTAAACGGAGAACCGTTTGAATTTGCTGGATATACGCCATTTGCATGGTTTATGAAATAATCACCAAAACCGCTTTTCTTTACGATGTCCGAGTCAATATCGCGTGTAAGCTGATATACAATAGCGCCAACCATCTCAAGATGAGCAAGCTCCTCGGTGCCAATGTCGGTTAGTAGACCGCGAGTTTCAGGTGTTGGCATTGTAAAACGCTGACTTAGGTATCTTAATGACGCAGCAAGCTCGCCGTCAGGTCCACCGTACTGTGCTATGATAAATTTAGCCATTTCGGGGTTGGTATTTTTAATATTTACAGGGTACATAAGTGTTTTGTTATAATCCCACATATATTATTCCTCCTTTTTTCTCTGCCAAGGCCATAGATACTTATCCGATACCCATTCGAATGGTGTATCGTTTGCAGAATCCATTGCTTTTAGCGGGCCATATTTACTTGTGTATTCACGTTTTAATGATTCTAGAGTAAAACCAAGCGAGGTGAAAAGTTCAAGGGCTTGTTTGCAACTTGGATGTGTATCTAAAAATAGATTCAAATCTGTAATTGCAAATGCTGTTTCTCTTATTCTATTTAAAAGCTCTTTCTGAGTAGCATTGTTTTCAGGACATGGCATATTATTGCTTGGGCAGTTGCTTTCCCAACCCGGCCACTGGTCATTTGGACGATTGATGTTGTCGTTTGGTAATTGCGTGTTATTATCAGGCTGCGTAACGTTTTCACGAGATAATACGGTTTCACAGCCACATAAATCTTTATAAATCATAGTTTTCTCCTTTCAATTATTTAAATGGTGACATCATAGGAATATTTTCATAAGCACTTAATGGATAATATAAATCCTTGAAAATAGTCCCTTTATATAAAGCATTGTTTGTCTGATAAAGATTGCCATATTGCTGAAACGGAACGTATGCATAAGCATATCTAGGGTTTTCAGGCATAAATGGAACTAAACGTGTTTGCATAAATTAACACCTCCTTACACTACATAATATTTCAACATTCGACAATTTGTTCCCCGATTGACTTTGAGTTTTTGAAAGTGTATAATTAAACTATGCATAATAAAGGGAGCGATTGATATTTTAAAGAAAAATGACATTTTAGATGCGAATATCTCTGCAGTTGGTATAAATGGCGAGGGAATAGCAAAGCACGAAGGATTTGCACTTTTTGTGCCGTTTGGAGTTGCAGGTGATGTGCTTAAGATAAAAGTTTTAAAAGTTAATAAAAACTATGGTTATGCCAAGATAATTGATATTATTAAACCATCGCCTGACAGACGCGAGCCTTTGTGTGGAAATTTCAATAAGTGTGGCGGATGCCAGATGATGCATATAAATTATAACGCACAACTTAAAGTTAAAAGCGACTTTGTGTATAATAATATCACGCGCATAGGTGGTTACACCCCTGACGAATTTGTATTTGAGGATATAATAGGCGCGGACGAAGAATATTACTATCGTAACAAGGCACAGTTTCCTGTACGAATGAATAACGAAAAAGCTGTTTGTGGTTTTTATTCTAATAAAAGTCACAATATAGTTTCCTGTGATGCGTGTCATATTCAGGATAAAAAGATAAATGAAATTGTAAACATTGTAATGGATTATATCCGTGAAAACAATATATCAGTTTATGATGAAGAAAAGCATATCGGCATTATAAGACATATTTTTGTTAGATGTGCAAATGATGACATGAAAAGTTCAGTAGTGTGCATAGTTACAAATACTGATAAACCATTGTCAAAGAAAGAAAAACTTATAAAGTGCCTTAAAGAAATTGATGGAATTGCAGGCATTATTCAAAATATAAATACTTCAAAGACTAATGTCGTGCTTGGAAATGAAAACAGAATAATATATGGTGATGATACAATTGTCTCAAACATAGGAGAAAACAGATATATTGTATCTCCACATAGTTTTTATCAGGTGAATCACGTTCAAGTGAAAAAGCTCTACGATAAAGCGCTAGAATATGCTGATTTAAAAGGAAATGAAATTGTGGTAGACTTGTACTGCGGTGCGGGCACAATATCTCTTTATATGGCAAAATACGCTAAGAATGTGATAGGCGTTGAAATAGTAGAGGATGCAGTTGAAAATGCCAAAGAAAATGCAAAACTAAATGACATAGACAATGCTCAGTTTATATGCGGTGACTGTACAGTTGTTACAAGTGATCTTGTGAAAAAAGGTATAAAACCTGATGTGGTGGTTGTTGACCCACCCAGAAAAGGTTGTACAGAAAGCTCGCTAAATGATATTGTTAAAATGACCCCTGAAAAAATTGTGTATGTTTCGTGTAACAGTGCAACGCTTGCACGTGACCTTAAAATACTAAAGGATAGGGGATATATTCTTAAAAAATGCACTCCAGTAGATTTATTTCCACAGACCGTGCATATAGAAGCTGTTGCGCTGATATGTCGAGATGGTTTACGTTAAATTATTTATTGTTGCTTACAAATTTTATTATAATAAATATGTATATGAGGGGAGAAAATAAATGAGTTCTAATAGGAAGTATGGGTTGGATTTTTTGAAATTCATCTGTTGTTTTATGGTTGTATGCTTACATGTTCCGTTACCAAATGGTATTCGTGATATTGTCGTACCGATTTCACGAATGGCTGTACCAATCTTTTTTATGATAACAGGTTATTTTTACTCATTTACAAAAGAAAGAGAACGGGAAAAAATTCAAATTGCTAAAATGGTAAAGCTATTAATTGGTAGCAATATTTTATATTTTACATATACTTTTGCGCTATGTTTTGTCAAAGGGAACAGTGTATTAAGCTATTTTAATATTAAAAATATTCAAAATTTTATTTTTCTAAACGAATCACCATTTGGTGCGCATTTATGGTATTTAGGAGCTATTTTATACGTTTTGATCATAATTTATTTTTTTGAAAAATGGACTAATAGAGATAAACTATATTTTTTAATTCCTATTTTGCTTTTGACTGATTTATTATTAGGAAAATATTCGTTGCTAATTTTAAAAAAAGAATTCCCTATTATAGTTGTAAGAAACTTCCTTTTCGTAGGGTTACCTTATTTTTTGCTTGGTGACTTTTTCTTTAAGAAAAAAATAAATATTAAGCCCAAACACTTAATCTTATTAATAATATTCTTTGCATGCACAACTTTGGTTGAACGCTTTTTGTTGGAAAAATTTGAATTGAATACAACGAGAGATCACTATTTTAGTACATCGTTTTTAGCAGTTTTTGCTTTTCAGTTAGCGTGTTGCAATGGAAATAATGTGAAAAATGACTTTTATAAAAAATGTTGTTGTGTTGGATCAAAATTGAGCTTGGGTATTTATATAATACATCCAATAATTATAGTTGGAGTATATGCAGTTGAAAAAATTTTAAAAAATACAATCATATTGAATATATATCATTATTTAGCACCTTTGTTTGTGTTCATAATTTCCATTTTAATAGTAAAAGCAAAAAAAGATTTATTTAATAAGTTTAATTTTTTAAATAAAAACACGTAAAATTATAATAGAAAGAAAATATCATATATTTTTAGATATGTTTTATATGTGTTCGAATATAATGTGATATAACAAATTAAAAAGGAGCATGTTATGAACGCTATTGTAGTATATAAATCAAAATATGGTTCAACCAAGGCTTATGCCGAGTGGATTGCCGATGAGCTTGATTGCGAAGCAATTGATGCTAAAAACATAAAGATTGATGACCTTGTAAAGTATGATACAATCGTATATGGTGGTGGTTTGTATGCCGAAGTTATAAATGGTCTGATTCTAATTACAAAGAATTTTGACAAACTTAAAGGTAAAAAGATTGCAGTATATACAACAGGCATTACACCACTTGAATTCCGTGATTACTATGATAAGATGGTTATCGAAAAGAATTTTAAAGATAAAGAAATACTTGATAATATCAAAGTGTTTAATTTCCTTGGTAAAATGAAACTTGATGAGTTGTCGCTTGTACATAGAACAGCACTAAAAACGCTTAAAAAGATTATGTCGACAAAAGAAAATCCAACCGATATGGAAAAACTTTTAGTTGACCTGTGTGATGCAGATGATGATTTTACTGATAGAAATGCAATAAAAGATCTAGTTGAATATGTAAAATAAAAGAGATGCCCAAAGCATCTCTTTTTTAAGTTTATTCTTCTAAATAATCAGGGTTTGCAATATCTATTCCGTATTCCCATTCGTTTGAACCGTACCAGTTTGAAATGTTATAAAAATCACCGTTAAGCACTTTTTCAATAAATTCGTGGCTTAGTGCTGTTTTACCGTTTATTACTTTTACAGGCTCGCCAAGGATTATTTCCATACCATCTTTTACCACTACGTTACTTCCTTCTACAAGCTTTATATTATTAAAGAATTTACTTTCAGATGTGATGGTAGTGGTACCATTATCCCACGAAATGTATGCTTCACCATAGGTTAATTCAGAAAAAAGCTCTCGTAATGGTACATACGCTATGCCATTTTCGATTAGAGGTTCATTTGTGTATATATATAAATATTCGTATGGTTGTACATAGTCATCATCATAATCATATATTACTTCAGGATTGCTATAATCTAATAGGTTAATTGTGTTTTCATCAGTAAGAGTAGGGAACTTAACTTTTTCGTTCTTATTTACTTTTGAAAATTCACTTTTTAAGTTTATAGTAAATGCGATGTTGCTGTTTTCCTTAGTTAAGCCTTCTGTATCAAATTCACCTGCAAGGGTTAATATATCATATAGATTTACATCTATGCTGATTTTTGATTCTTCGTCAATAACGACACCTTTATTATTAACCTTGTATTTCATTTCAATGCCGTTTTTGCCAAAAATCTGAATACCACTAAGCATAAGCTTTAATTGATTTGCTTGTTCTTCTGTGAATGATACATCAGGTATCTGCGCCAGTTTTATAGATTCATATATTACATCTATAATCCAGCTTTTTGCCTGAGTATCGTTCATTTTAAGAATTAAATATCCGCTTTTATATGATATATCGGCATTTTTCTTAATAGTGTCAAGTGAAATTTCACTTATTTTTTTCATAGTTTCTTCGTTGTATAGTGCGGATAATGAAGCTAATGCATTTTCTTCGCCGATATCATTAAAGAATTTAACGTAATCTATCACCATATATCTGTCTGAAGCAGGAGATGATATAATTATTTTATATTCAGGATTTTCTGCATTTGAAAAATCAAGCTTAATCCACATCTCATTTTTAGAATCAGCAGTTAGTGTAAGACTTTTGTTTATCATTATAGGTGTATTTGCCACTTGAGACAGATGCATATCTATCTTCTTAAAATCGTTAGATACATTGTATTTTATATCTATCTTTTGTGTAGAATCAAAAATACTTTCTACCATGGCTTTTAAGTCTACTATATCAGAAAATGTAATTCCTTTGTTTCCAAAAACATCGTCAATCAGCATTGAAGCTGCATCTAAAAGCTCAAGCGGTTTATCAAGCGTAAATGATATTTCGTTTGTAACATCAAAGCTAGAATATGTATTTTTGAATAAACTTTCGACAGTCGGTGCTGCAAATGCACTTATCGATGAAAAACACATAACCAATACAAGTAAAATAGAAATAATTTTTTTCATAGTATAATCACAACCTTTCTTAATATTATTATACAATATTTATAAAAATCAAGTCAATGCATAATTGATAATATTATAATAAATTATATACGTGATTTACTAGTTTGAAAAAATTTTAAAAAAATTTTAAAAAAATTTCAAAAAAACTATTGACACCCTGAATTTTTTATGTTATTATAAACAAGTCGTTTGAGATAACTCAAATATAAAACACCAAATGCGGGTGTGGCGGAATTGGCAGACGCGCTAGACTTAGGATCTAGTGTCCCCGACGTGAAGGTTCAAGTCCTTTCAGGCGCACCACCACCCAAAACACTTATAGGAAATCCTATAAGTGTTTTGTTGTTTATTGGAATAATATTATGCTCCTACTTGAAATATCTCATCATCTACAATGAAATATTTTTTTAATAGGTCTTCTTTATTTTTGCTGATGAACGGCGATTTTAATTTCAAGTCAAGATTTAAGCCCTCTTCCGTTTCTTCAATGATGATCTTGTCAAACATCAGGTGAAGATTTGCATTACTGATGTTGTTTTCAGCTATAATGTCATCGAGAAGTTCTATAGAATGTTTAAGCACAGATTTTCTTTCCTTGATTGTTTTATCAAGATTTTCTATCTCATAAACTTCCTTTTTGAAGTTTTCAATTTCATTTCGCCTTATCTCAATCATCTTATCGTACATATCAGCATTTTGCTTATCCTCAATCCTTTCCATAAGGATTTTCTGGATTTCAATCTCTGTATCCGAAATTCTTTCTTTTAGGTTTTCAAGCCTTTTCTCTGTCGTAGATTTTCCCGCTGCCCATTTCTTGACATCTGTTTCAACGTTTTCCCATAGTTCATCAAACATTAATCTTATCCCAATAAGTTCAGCTTGTACAATTTCATCAAGTCTCTCTTCCCTTATTCTGTGCGAAGTACAGTTCACATCGCTATATCGATGATAGCCATTACATACATATTCAACTCTGTCCGGATTACCTTTTGTCTTCCTGACCTTTGCTACAAACGAGCATCCGCAGTCCGAACACTGTAGCAATCCTGAATACTTATGGCAAGGTTTGTTCTCACTTGCACGAACTTTTTTCTTTACCTTGGCATTCAAGAATTCCTGAACCCGTTCCCACATTTCACGGGGGATAATTGCCGGGACCATATCCTCATGCCTGAACTGTTCCTCTATCGGAACTGCAACCTGTCGCTTTGTAATTCTGCTACGCTCATTCTGATGATTTACGACAGTTCCGCAGTAGAATTCATTTTTCAAAGTTCGCTTGACTGATGAGTAATCCCATAAGAACTTGCTTGTAATTTTAGGTTTGTTATGTCCTTGCTTTTTGCCTATCAGCTTTAACTGATAGTATGCAGGGGATTTCATACCTTTCTCGTTTAGTATTCTTGCTATTGCCTTTAAGCCATAGCCCTCAAGGTAAAGCTTGAATATCGTCCGAACTATTTCGGCAGGCTCTTCGACAATTACAACCTCGTTAGTGTTCTTGTCTTTGAAATATCCCATTGGCGGAATCATTACAAGACCTTTTTGTTGCTTTTGTCTGAAGCCGTATATGACTTTTCTTTGTATATCCTTTGAATAACTATCATTCATAAGTCCC
>JAZQHR010000045.1:0-11254 GCA_045540695.1 Clostridia bacterium
ATATAAAAGATGTTGAAAAATGTCGAAAGCGAGGAATATACATGAAAAAAACATATATAACATCAATGCCAAATCGTATTGGCGCATTTTTAAAAGCGAGCAAGTGCTTTTCGGCATTAGGAATTAACATTACTCGTGTAAGCTACAACAAGGCGGTAGATTCACATACGTTGTTTATAGATGCTGAAGGAACTGAGGAACAGCTGAAGAAAGCAGATAGCGAACTCGAAAAGATTGGTTATCTTCAAAATAATAACTCGAAAACAAGTATTGTTTTATTGGAGTTTTGTTTGAAAGATGTTCCTGGAAGTGTTACGGATGTTTTGACTCTTATTGACAGATTCAATTTTAACATTTCATATATAAGTTCACAAGAAAACGGAACAAGTTATCAGTATTTTAAGATGGGCTTGTATGTTGATGATTCTCAAAAAATATCCGAATTTTTAAAGGAAGTTGAAAAAATATGTAAAGTTCGAATAATAGACTATAACAGCTCGGAAAAGGTTTATGATAACAGTATTTTTTACAATACGTATGTTATGGGTTTGGCTCAAATTATGGGTCTACCTCCAGATATAAGCAAAGAACTTTTAGTGCATGTAAATCTTGCTATGCAGACGTTGGACGAACAGGGATTATCGCCATATCGTACCTTTGACAGCATTAGCAAATTTGCAGAATTACTCGGTGCTTCAAAAGGAGCAAATTTTTCTCCGCGTATAACTAAACACAAAATCACCGAAAAAACCGAAATAATATTGATAGAACCACCTTGCGGAAGTAACACAATCATTATAAATAGTGACAGAAAATATTTATTTATTGACAGCGGTTATGCTTGTTATACAGAAGAAATGCTAAGTATTTTTAAAGAAATTATACCAGAATTTAATGATATCAAAAAAACGATACTTATAACACATGCCGATGTTGACCACTGTGGATTATTGCCACTATTTGACGAGGTTATTGCCAGTCATAAAACTGCAATGTGCTTAAATAAAGAACATAATGGAAAAAATGGATACAGGGAGGAAAATGCCCTGCACAAACCTTATATTAATATTTGCAAATTACTTACATCATATAAAACGGTAAATCCTGATAAAGTTACTGCATTGTGGGATGATATAGAAAATTCCGAAGAACCGCTTACTCAAATTGGGTTTTTTGATTTTGGAGAACTCCATTTTGAAGTGTATGAGGGACAGGGCGGGCATCTTCCAGGAGAAATAGTTCTTATAGACTATCGAAATCATATTGCAATTACCGGTGATATTTATATTAACGTTCACGGATTAACGCAGGAACAGGCAAAATACAACCAGTATGCTCCTATACTTATGACGTCTGTTGATACCAACCCTGAGCTTTGCTCAGAAGAACGAAAGGCGATCATGCAAAGACTTGGTGTAGGAAAATGGCAAATTTATGGTGCACATGGATTTAAAAAGGATTATTCTGTTAATATATAATTTTGTTGCTAAACTTTAAATGAGCTTAGGATTTAAAATTTTGGCATCCGGATTTGATAAGGAGTACAAAATGAAAAACGAATTTACTACATATCATCCGATAGTAAACTTAATATATTTCGTGCTAGTTATAGGATTTTCGTGCTTTTTTCTGCATCCTGCATGTCTTATAGCGTCTTTTTTGTGTGCATTTATATATTCGGTAATGCTTGGCGGTGTTAAATCACTTAAAACTAACCTTATATTTATGTTTCCTGTGATGATTTTTACCGCTA
This sequence comes from Clostridia bacterium, assembly GCA_045540695.1. Lineage (GTDB taxonomy): Bacteria > Bacillota > Clostridia > UMGS1810 > UMGS1810 > JAZQHR01. The sequence goes on from JAZQHR010000045.1 coordinate 1,754, forward strand.
TTTTAAATCCGCTATTCAATCACGAGGGTGTGACTATTATATTATATTTTCCAAACGGTAATCCACTTACTGCAGAATCAATTTACTACGGAATAGCAGCAGCGATTATGCTGGTAAGCGTTATTTTGTGGTTTTCTTGCTACAATAAAATAATGACAAGCGACAAGTTTATATATGTTTTCGGCAAGATTATTCCGTCACTTTCGCTAATGATTTCTATGACTCTTCGGTTTGTGCCAAGATTTATATCACAATTTAAATTAGTGTCTAATGCTCAAAAATGTATTGGCAGAGATGTGTCAAACGGAAAACTTGTAAACAGGGCAAAAAATATAATTTCTATAATGTCAATAATGTTAACATGGTCACTTGAAAATGCTGTCGATACTGCCGACAGTATGCGGTCACGAGGTTACGGACTTTCTGGCAGAACAGCATTTTCTATATATGCTTTTGATAAAAGAGATTTATGTGCTTTGCTATGTATAATGATACTTGGAATATATGTTTTTATAGGTGCAGTGCTTGGTAAAATACACTTTGACTATTTTCCCACAATGCGTGGTGGAGAAGTATCAACATACAGTACAAGCATATTTGTAGCATATTTTTTACTTTGTATATGCCCTGTAATCATCGAGGTTTGGGAGGTGCAACGTTGGAAATTTTTAAGATCGAAAATTTGAGTTTTACATATCCCGACAGACAGTATAAAGCACTTTGCGAAATAAATCTAACTATAAACAGTGGAGATTTTATTACTGTATGCGGAAAATCAGGTTGTGGAAAAACGACCTTACTTAGAATGCTCAAAAGTACGCTTGCACCTTGCGGGAAAATAAGCGGTGAGATTTGGTTTAATGGTAATGTGCTATCGCAAACCGACAAGCAAACCCAAGTATCGCAAATAGGGTTTGTAATGCAAAATCCTGACAATCAAATAGTAACCGATAAGGTGTGGCACGAACTTGCGTTTGGCCTTGAAAGCCTTGGATATGATACTTCCGATATACGTGCGCGTGTGTCTGAAATGGCTTCTTTTTTCGGGATACAGACATGGTTTCATAAAAATGTAAATGAGCTTTCAGGCGGACAAAAACAGCTTTTAAATCTTGCTTCTGTAATGGCGATGCAGCCAAAGGTGCTTATACTGGACGAGCCTACAAGTCAGCTTGACCCTATAGCAGCTCATGAATTTATAAAAACACTTGAGAGGATAAACCAAGAGATAGGCACTACTATTATACTTTCTGAGCATCGATTAGAAGAGGCGTTTTGCGTATCAAACAGAGCTGTTGTAATGGATAATGGCGAAATAATAGCCGATGGACATCCTGTAGATATAGCAAATATATTAAAATCACAAAATCACGATATGTATATATCTCTTCCTGCTCCAATGCGAATATATGGAGAAGTTGAAGGTGGACAAGATTATCCTCTTAACGTGCGTGATGGACGATGCTGGCTGGAAGAATATGCTATAAAACATAACTTAAATGAAGATGCCATCCCAAATAGTCCTATGTACAATGAGGCAACAAACGTGGCAGTTGAAATAAAATCCGCTTGGTTCAGGTATGAAAAAAATATGCCTGATGTTATAAAAGGCCTGGATGTTAAAATAGGCAGGGGTGAATTATTTACCATAGTCGGCGGTAACGGAACTGGTAAGACAACCATGCTTTCGCTTATAAGCGGTTTGAATAAGCCGTATAGGGGAGAAGTGTATATAAACGGCATAAAAATATCCAATGTAAACAATTTGCATGGCGGATGTCTGTGTATGCTTCCGCAAAACCCGCAAGCGTTATTTTTGAAAAAAACAGTATATCTTGACCTTTTGGATATGCTGTCAAATAAAAATGTTTCGGCTAGTGAAAAGGATAAATTGATAAAAGAAATTTCGCATTTATGCCGAATAGAAAACTTGCTTTCTTATCATCCATACGATTTGTCGGGCGGTGAACAGCAAAGGGCGGCACTTGCAAAGGTGCTTTTAAATAAGCCTGAAATATTACTTCTTGATGAGCCTACAAAGGGGATGGACGCAGAGTTTAAAGAAATATTTGCAAGTATACTCGGTGAACTTAAATCAAATGGCGTAACCATAGTTATGGTATCGCATGACATTGAATTTTGTGCAGAGTATGCTGACAGATGTGCTATGCTTTTTGACGGGAATATCACTTCAATTGGTCATCCTCGGGATTTCTTTGCAGGCAAAAGCTTTTATACTACATCTACCAATCGTATGGCAAGAAAGGTATTACCTGGTGCTGTGGTTGCAAATGATGTAATATCAGCTTGTGGTATCAAATGTGAAAAGAAAAAAACTTCAACACACATACTATCTGAAATGAAAAAAAGCGCTGTAACTAAGAATATAAATACAGTGGGAAAAGCCGGTATTAAGCCATATAAAATAGGGTTAGCCGTTTTGTTTGCAGCTTTATTTGTTGCATCACATATACTGCAACGTGATTTAAATACCGGGTTTTCAAATCCTTGGATTCAAATTTTATCAATACTATCTCTTGCAGCATGTTTTGTTTGCATTTTGCCTGTGAAAGCGTATAATATAAATGTTGAAAACATACGAGAAAATAGACGAGGGTTTACCATACATACATTTGTTTCGGTTTTGTGTGTGCTTGTGATTATACCGCTTACTGTTTTTATAGGATTTTACTATCTTCACGACAGAAGGTATTATTTTATAAGTATGCTCATTATACTTGAGATAATGATACCGTTTTTTATGAGATTTGAAAGGCGAAAACCAAAGGCGAGGGAGCTTATTATAATAAGTGTGCTTTGTGCACTTGCAGTTGCCGGTAGAATAGCATTTAATATGCTTCCGCAGTTCAAACCAATAGTGGCAATTGTGGTTATATCGGGAATATGCTTTGGCGGTGAAACGGGTTTTTTGGTAGGAGCAGTTTCGGGTTTTGTATCAAACTTTTTCTTTGGTCAAAGTCCTCTTACTCCATGGCAGATGTTTGGGCTTGGAATTATAGGTTTTTTGGCAGGAGTATTGTTTGAAAGACGTATAATAGGGAAAAATAAGATATTGATATGTTTGTTTGGTGCTTTTGCCACATTTTTCATATATGGACTTATTTTGAATTTTGCATCACTTATATTGTGGCAGAACAGCCCAACTTTTGATATGTTTATCATGTCGTGTGTAAGTGCGTTGCCTTTTGATTTGGTTCATGCGATATCTACAGCATTTTTCCTCTGGTTTGCATCAGAGCCTGTAATCGAAAAGCTTGAAAGAGTAAAGAAAAAATATGGACTTGTTTAAATACTAAAAAGGATGTGATTTTTTGGAATATATAATAACATTTTTGGTGGGGATTATTTCGTTTATATCTCCATGTATGCTTCCAATGCTTCCAATATACATCTCATACTTTGCAGGCGATAATGCTAAAAAGTCAAAAACTTTTATTTCATCTGTAAGCTTTGTGGCTGGATTTACTGTTGTTTTTTGTGCACTTGGAATGTTTGCAGGAAGTCTTGGATTTGTGCTTGGAAAATTTCACGAAGCTGTTGAAATGATAAGCGGAATAATAGTTATAATATTGGGACTTAATTTTCTTGGAATTATAAAAATACGATTGTTTAAAGGTATACATGCCTCGCACAATGTAAAAGGCATTTTTTCGGCTTTTGTTTTTGGAATAGTGTATTCGGTAAGTCATTTACCGTGCGTTGGAGCTTTTTTAGGAACGTCGCTTATGACTGCTTCAGCATCAGGGTCGGTAGGAAAGGGAATACTTCTTTTGCTTTCTTATTCACTTGGTATGGGCATACCATTTCTGATTTCTGCACTTGTTGTTGAAAAGCTTAAAACTGCTTTTTCTGCTATAGAAAGAAACTATAAAACCATAAACCTTATATGCGGAATCTTCCTTGTTGTACTTGGCATTTGTATGGCTACGGGACTATTTCATCATTTATTACACATAGCTAAATAATAACGGAGGGACGATATGAAACTTAATTTTGAGCAGATAAAAAGTATTACTACAGGGGCTGTTAAAGTTAGTAACGAAAATGATGGTTTTCATTTTCAGCGTTTTACAGATAAACAAAGAAAACTATATAAATCGGTAAATACAGACCATTATAAAAAATGCTTTTGTACTGCTGGTATAAGATTTTCGTTTAAAACTGACAGCAAGAAAATGTATATGAATATTGATACACAATTTGGCTCATCAAGAACGTATTTTTCTGTTGACGTATTTGTGAACGGTGTGTTTAAAGATGCAATAGATAATTATTCCAATATGGAATTGCCAAAGATGTATACAATAGCTGATTGCCCGCTTGGTGATTTTTCTAAAACAATTGACCTTGGCGAAGGTGAAAAGGAAGTGTGCGTGTACCTTCCGTGGTCTGTTAATACAGTTGTAAAAGAAATAGTGCTTGATGATAACGCAGTTATCAAGCCTATAAAGAGAGATAAAACTCTTCTTGCATTTGGCGACTCAATCACACATGGCTATGACGCACTTAGACCGTCCAACAGATATATATCAAAGCTATCAGATATGCTAGGTGCAGAAGAATATAACAAGGCTATCGGCGGAGAAAGATTTTTTCCTGACCTTGCCATGCTTAAGGAAGACTTTATACCTGATTATATAACTGTAGCATACGGTACAAATGACTGGAAGTTGACATCAGAGGAAACCTTTGATAAAAATTGTAAAGCGTTTTACAGTGCGTTAAGAAAAAATTATCCTGATACAAAGATTTTTGCTGTTACTCCTATCTGGAGAAAGGACACAGATATTGAAAGACAGTTTGGAAATTTTGAGACTGTTGAAAAGCATATTACAGATGCCGTAAAGGACATTGGAAATGTAACTGTTATTTCAGGGTATGATTTTGTTCCTAAGAAAGAAAAGTATTTTGCTGACTTCAGACTTCATCCAAACGATGACGGTTTTGAACATTATGCAAATAATCTGTATAGTGCGATTGAAAAATTTATATAAAGGATAATATTTAGCATGAGAAAAAAAGCATTTATATACATAATATTAGCCGGAATACTATGGGGAACATCAGGTATATTTGTAAATATATTGTCGCCTTTTGGCTTTACCCAGTTTCACATGACCTCTATGCGTGGATGTGTGGCAGCAATTATAATGTCTGCGTATGTACTATGCAAAAATAAAAGTTTATTTAAAGTTCATCCAAAAGAGCTTTTACTTTTTGCACTTAGTGGTATTTCAGTGTTTGGTACATCATCGTGCTATTATGGTGCTATAAGAGCGTCAAGTGTGTCGACAGCGGTTGTGCTTATGTATACGGCACCAGTTTTTGTAATGGCGTTTTCGGTAGTGTTTTTGGGTGAGAAATTAAATAAAATAAAGCTTCTTTCAATCATAATGGTTATGCTTGGTTCAATACTTGTTTCGGGTGTAATAGGTGAGATGAAGTTTGGTGTGTTGGGAGTAGTATTAGGACTTTCATCAGGACTTTGTTATAGTGCTTATAATGTTTTAACTAAGATAGAAATGATGCACAAAAGTAATTCTACATCTGCAACAGTGTATAGCTTTATATTTATGGCTATAGTGTCAACGGCATTTTGCAATCCCGGTGATATGTTTTCGATTATCGCATCAACTCCGTCAGATACTATTCCACTTGTGCTTGGAATAGGTGTGGTTACGTGTGTACTTCCGTACTTTTTATATACTCTTGCACTTAAAGATATTCCTGTGGGCACTGCAGCTGCAATGGGTATAATAGAGCCGGTATCAGCGACGCTGTTTAGTGTGATGATTTTTAAAGAGCGGTTAAGCATTTTTTCTGCTACAGGAATTATTCTTGTGCTTTTGGCAGTATTTTTAATAAGTAAAAGTGACAGATAAAAGGGGCTTTCTCAATAAACAGATAGTTCGAATAATTAATAAAAATCGTAGGGAATGGATTTATCCATTCCGCGAAACGTATAAACGCGTTTTCTACAGAAATTATTGTCTATTTTATTCGTATGGGTTTGTTTATTGAGAAAGCCCCTTTTACTATGATATTATTTTTTATTAAGCATAGCATATTTTTTAGGGGTTATACCTTTTGCTTTTTTAAATACCGCTGCAAAGTAGTTGCTGTCGTTAAATCCGCACTCGCTTGCTATTTGTGTTATCGGCATATTTGTATCAGATAATAGCTTTTCGGCAATAGATATTCGGGTGATGTTTATGTATTCATTTAAACCGACACCGGTTGAAGTTTTAAAAAACCTCGATAAATAGCTTGGGCTGATTGAATACACTTGGGCAAGATGCTCTAAAGATAAATCTCCCTGATAATTTTCAGTGATGTATTTCGATATGCTCTCTGCAGTAGCGTATAATTTGCTTGTCTTATGATTTATTTCAAGAGAATATCTGGATATAAGTATCAAAAGCTGTTTAAAATAAAGCATTTGCATTTTATCATATCCATCGTTTCTTTTTTCTTCTTCACTTTCAATGTTTTTTAATATAGATTGAATGTGGTGAGCTTTTTCGTGTTTGATTTTTATATATTTGTTTTCCTTCATCCACGCTATATACTTTGAAAAATCTTCATCAATATCTCTGTCATCAAAAGTGAAAAGCACACGTATTGTAATATCGGTACCCATATTATCGGTTTTATGAAACGTATTTTTAGGCACAAAAATCATATCTCCGGGTTCAAGTATATATATCTCATTGTCGATAAAATATTTAGTATGACCTTTTTCGAGATAGTACAGCTCGTGCTTGTCGTGAAAGTGAGGTTCTGGCATTTTAGTGTTTATTTTGTGTGTTGTTTTTTCATAAAATGGTATTTCGTATTGCATAGTCATTTTTATCACCAATCATATTTTAACATAAATATTTTGTAAAAACAACAAAATTTTTTTGTTTTTGATGTAAATTAGACAATATATTTAAGGAAATATAAATTAAATGTGATATAATGGTACTATAAAAACATTGTAGGAGATGTGTAATATGAAATTTGTAAATAACAAAGCAGAAGGCGTAAAAATCGCATATATCGGCGGCGGCTCAAGAGGATGGGCATGGGGACTTATGTCTGACCTTGTAGCTTGCGACGATATGTCAGGAGATGTATATCTTTATGATATCGATTTTGAAGGTGCAAAAAATAACGAAATAATAGGTAATAAGTTTAACTCTGCTGAAGGTGCAAATACCACTTGGAATTATAAAGCAGTAAAAACAATAGGCGAGGCTCTGACAGGTGCGGATTTTGTTGTAATATCTATTCTTCCCGGTACATTTGATGAAATGGAATCGGACGTACATACCCCGGAAAAGTACGGCATTTATCAGCCGGTAGGAGATACAAGCGGTCCTGGCGGAATAATAAGAGCACTTCGTACACTTCCTATGTTCGAAGAATTTGCACTTGCTATAAAAGAATACTGTCCAAACGCATGGGTTATAAACTATACAAACCCTATGACACTTTGCATAGGTCAGCTTTATAAAACTTTCCCTGAAATAAAAGCATTTGGTTGCTGTCACGAAGTATTTGGTACACAGAAGCTTCTTGCTAAAATGGTAGAAGAAAAGCTTGGCTTTAAAGATGTTAAGCGTGAGGAGATAAGAGTAAACGTTACAGGTGTTAACCACTTTACATGGATAAAAGATGCTCACTATAAAAATATTGATTTGTATCCAATATACAAAGAGTATTGCGAAGAAAATATCGAAAACGGTATCTGTGACCAGGCAGACACAAACTGGATGAACAGAGTGTTTGTAACAAAAGAAAAGGTTAAAATGGACCTTTTCCTTCGTACGGGCTGTATTGGTGCTGCGGGCGACAGACATTTAGCTGAATTCTGCCCTGGAAAATGGTATCTTTCAAGTCCTGAAAGAGTAGAGGAAATGAGCTTTGCCCTTACTCCTGTTTCGTGGAGAAAAGAAGATATGAAAAATCGTATCGAACGTGGCGAAAGACTTGCAAGCGGTGAAGAAAAGACAGAGCTTAAGCCAACAGGCGAAGAAGGTGTTATGCAGATGAGAGCACTACTTGGCCTTCACGATTTTGTTACAAATGTAAATATACCAAATAAAGGACAGATATCAAATCTGCCACTTGGTGCTATAGTTGAAACAAACGCACATTTTGCGAATGATATGGTTACTCCTGTAATGAGTGGTGATGTTCCACCTGCAGTAAATCAGCTCGTTTCAAAGATATGTAACGAGCAGGAACAGGTATTAGATGCAATACAAAAACGTGACCTTGATATGGCATTTGCAGCTTTTTGTGCAGACCCACTTGTTACTTGCTCGCTATCTGATGCAAGGAAAATGTTTGATGAAATGATTGACAATACCAAAAAATACCTTACAATGTATAATGTGTAATTACATATCGGAGAGATAATTATGAAAGAAAAAATAATACAGTTTGGTGAAGGCGGTTTCTTACGTGGATTTGTCGACTGGATAGTAAGTATTACAAATGAAAAGTCTGATTTTGATGCAAATGTTGTTGTGGTACAGCCGATAGATAAGGGGATGTGCGACGTTTTGTCATCTCAAAATTGCGTATATACCCATATCGCACGCGGCCTTCAAAACGGCGAAAAGGTTGTTGACACAAAGAGAATAGATGTAATATCAAGATGTGTAAAGCCGTATGAAGATTTTGATGCATACCTTAACCTTGCCGAAAATCCTGATTTCAGGTTTGTAGTGTCAAATACCACTGAAGCGGGTATTGCATTTTCGGCAGAGGATAAGATAGAAAATGCACCTAATGTTACATTCCCTGCAAAGGTTGCACTTCTTTTAAAGAAACGTTTTGACCTTGGCTTAAATGGATTTATATTCCTGCCTTGTGAGCTTATAAACAAAAACGGCGAAACTCTTAAAAAGTATATAATTGATTATGCAAAAATGTGGAATTTTGGCGATGATTTCATAGCATGGGTTGAAAATGAAAACATATTCTACAATACATTAGTTGATAGAATAGTTACAGGATATCCGCGTGATGAAAAGATTGACCTTGGCTATGAAGATAACATGCTAAATACAAGCGAAATTTTTCACCTTTGGGTTATAGAAGGTCCAAAAGAAATAGTAAATGAATTTCCGTTTGATAAAGCAGGATTAAACATTATAGTTACAGATAATCTTGAGCGTTACCGCACAAGAAAGGTAAGAATTTTAAACGGAGCTCATACATCTATGATACCTTATGCAATGCTTGAAGGCATTGAAACCGTAGGCGATTGTATGAACGATGAGAAGATGAGCGCTTTTGTAAAAAAATGCGTTTATGACGAGATAATTCCTACACTTGACCTGCCGCAGGATGAACTTGTGTCGTATGCCAATGACGTGTTTGAGAGATTTAACAATCCGTTTATAAAACACCTTTGTGCATCCATCTCGCTAAATTCTGTAAGTAAGTTTAAAGTAAGAGTGCTTCCATCAATACTTGAATACATAA
>JAZQHR010000046.1:0-19798 GCA_045540695.1 Clostridia bacterium
AGACCCCTCCCGACCAGGGACAATCTGGACCCAAAAAGACTTTCTCAAAAGAGAAAGTCTTTTTATAGTTATATTAATGCCATTCTTAACCAGCATCTTTTTGTGTGTTTACGCAACCTGTCTGAAGCCTTTGCCTATTATGTCACTTGTGTTGGTTATGATGATAAACGCGTGAGGGTCTACACTCTTTGCGTATTTTCTAAGCTTAACCGCCTGCGAACGGCTAAGCACAGTGTGTATCATAGTGCGTTTGTCGTGAGAGAATGCACCTTCACAAGCGTTACATATAGTAGCTCCTCTGTGTATTTCTGTATTTATATATTTTGCTATTTCCTCGCCCTCACTTGTGATGATAGTGAAGTATTTTGAAAGGTTGATGCTTTCTATCATATTGTCCACTAAAAGTGCTTTTGTAAGTAGTCCGAATATTGAAAACAGTCCTGTTTCTACGCCAAATATCATACCTGAAGTTACCGCTATTACCGCGTCGGCTAAAAATAACGCTTTGCCAATATCGAGCGAAAGATACTTTTTAAGTATCATTGCTATTATATCAGTACCGCCGTTTGACGCACCTATGTTGAATAAAAGTGCACTTCCAAACGCAGGAAGGATTACCGCAAATAATATCTCAAGCATTGGCTGAGATGTAAGAGGACTAGCAAGCGGTATCATTCTTTCAAATATGTATATCGAAAATGATAGAAGAAGGCTTGAGTATACCGTCTTTATTCCAAATGACCTGCCTATAAATAAAAAACCCACCAAAAGTAGTGCTATGTTTATAATCAGAACGTATGTACCTGCTGAAATGTTTGGTGATATCGCCCCCAGTATTACCGATATACCACTTACTCCGCCGGTTGAGAAGTTGTTTGGAAATTTGAAAAAGTATACGCCTATCGCTACAAGAAGCGTTCCAAATGTGATGGTGAAAAACTCTTTTATTTTATTTGCCATTTTGATATTTCATAACCTTTCTGTACCCGTTTTTTCGCATTATCGCGATGTATAGTACTTTAACAGTTATAAAGTATATCACATTGAAACGTATAATACTATGCAAATATTGTGGTTATTATTGCAAATATTGCTTAAAAATACAATAAAAATACAATTTTACCTGTGAGTTGTTCGGTTGGCAAAATAAAAAGCATATCGTAAGATATGCTTTTATATGTAATTTTAACATTAAAACATTCTTAATTGTGCACTCTATCAACACAATAGAACCGTCTTTTGATGTCGTCGTTTCCTTGTGTTGTCCAAAATCTTATAAAAAGTATTGATAAATAAAGAAAATAGTGATATAATTATTATGCCAAATTACTTTAATAATTTATTTTAGGTATTCTATATGGGATAGCTGTATATTTTTGTATGCTATTTTACAAACTACCAATGAATTTTGTTAAAAACGCAAATTCCATTTGGTAGGATGTGAAAAAGTATACCTATCTATTAAAGTAGTTTGGCGACTATCGGAGTTTGCGTTTTTTATGCGTCTACTCTGGTAGGCGCATTTTTATTTGTAAATAAAATGAGGACAGGAGGTTGTTTTCTTATCATTATGCAATTAAAACTTGCGCACCAAATTTAATTGTATTACAGAAAGGAATTTTAATAATTATGAAAAAAATAATTGGGATATTAATGACTTTAGTAATGATGCTTTCTGTTGTTAGTCCTATAGCAACTACAGCATTTTCCAAGACAGCAAGTCAAGCACAGCGTATAGTTACATTAAAGAAAAACTATATAACAAATAATAAAGCTACTTTTAAAATCAAGGGTAACAAGTCTGTAAAAATATATGCAAGTGATATTCTTGCAAACGGGCAAAGCTACTATAATCACCATGCTGTTTCTGACAGGGTTATCAACATTATTAGAAATAACGCAAGATTTGATTATACTGTTACAAACAAAAAAGGAAAGGTTCTTTATGGTGGCAGTGTAAAAAATGGTGAAACAATAAAAATTAAAAAAAATCTATTATCTACTTGTGATCTTAATATAGTTAGTAGGTTTATTAATGATGGTACAAATATAGAAGTTGTTTCTGGTCCGAAGCAAAAAGTGAAAGGCAACGGAAAAACTGCTGCACAATATGGGGGATATTGGATAGAATACTAAATATTAAAAAGAACAGGTGTACTATTCAAACACAAGGGAACACAAGGGGACGGTTCTATTGTGAGAATATCAGGTGCGTCGCTCCTTTGTGTCTTAAGTGACTACCATTATTATTAATTATTCATCATCCTCAGGCGATTTGATCATTCATTATTCATTAAAAAATCATATCAAATTTAATGAATGATGAATATCGAATAATGAAAAATGAATAATACAAAGCAAAAAAAGGATATCTTACGATATCCTTTTTATGGTGCACCTTCAGGGGCTCGAACCCTGGACACCCTGATTAAGAGTCAGGTGCTCTACCAACTGAGCTAAAGGTGCATTTGATTTTTAACACGAATGTTATTATACATCTTTTTTTATGAATAGTCAAGAGTAATTTCAAAAAAATTTAAAAATTATTTATTTTATTATAACATTTAGAAGGATTTAACCTGTTTTTAGCATAACAAATATTTTAGTAATTAAATGTAAATTTTTTTGAAAAAATAATTGAAATTTTACTTTAGAGAATGTATACTAATAATATGTAGCAAAATTCAGGAGCATTTGTTTGGATTTTGCGTAAAAGATATATCAGGCGAAGGGGGATATGTGTATGGTAAAGCATATTATTTTGTGGAAACTTAAGGATGAACACAATAACGAAGATATAAAACGCGGAATTAAAGAAGGCATCGAGGGGCTTTTAGGTGTCGTTCCGGGGCTTTTGGAGATAAGTGTACAGGTAGATAAGCTTGAAACATCAAATGCTGATGTTATGCTGTATTCAGTACTTGAAAGCAAGGAAGCACTTGCAGGATATGCTGTGCACCCCGAACATGTAAAGGTTGCTGATACTTTGGTAAGACCTTATACCCAGACAAGAATGTGTATGGACTTTGAAGTGTAATAAACCGTACATATTTATTATAAAAACATATTTGCTCATATACGAGCACAATCTATAAAAAAGGACGATGAAAAATGAGTCAGAATTATTATCAAAAAGAAATCGAAACAATGCCGGTTGAAGAGCTTAAAAAACTTCAGTCGGAAAAGCTTGTTAAACAGGTTAAGCATGTGTACGAAAATGTACCATACTATAGAAACCTGATGGATGAGAAGGGGGTAAAACCTGAAGATATTCACGGTATAGAGGATTTACACCTTTTGCCATTTTTAACTAAAGCAGACCTTAGAGATGCTTATCCATACGGACTTTTAGCGAAACCGCTGGAAGAGTGTGTACGTATTCAGTCAACTTCAGGTACTACAGGACGTCGTGTTGTGGCATTCTATACTCAAAACGATATAGACCTATGGGAGGATTGCTGTGCACGTGCTATTGTAGCTGCCGGTGGTACTAAAGAGGATGTGTGTCAGGTAGCTTATGGCTATGGACTTTTCACAGGAGGTCCTGGACTTAACGGCGGTTCGCACAGAGTAGGATGCCTTACTCTTCCAATGTCATCAGGTAATACTGACCGTCAGATTCAGTTTATGACTGACCTTAACGCAACTATCCTTTGCTGTACACCATCTTATGCGGCATATATCGGTGAGTCGCTAAAGGAAAAAGGTTACAAGCCTGAGGATATCCCTCTAAAAGCCGGTATCTTTGGTGCAGAGCCTTGGACAGAGGAAATGCGTCGTGGTATAGAAGAATCACTTGGAATAAAGGCTTATGATATTTACGGCCTTACTGAAACATCAGGCCCGGGAGTATCTTTCGAATGTAGCGAGCAGACAGGTATGCACGTGAACGAAGACCATTTCATAGCTGAAATTATAGACCCTGATACAGGCGAGGTTCTTCCTGAAGGAAGTAAGGGTGAGCTAGTATTTACATCTCTTGATAAAGAAGCATTCCCACTACTTCGTTATCGTACACGTGATATATGCGTGCTTTCAAGAAAACCATGTTCTTGTGGCAGAACACTTATCAAGATGGCTAAGCCTATGGGAAGAACTGACGATATGCTTATCATCCGTGGTGTTAACGTATTCCCAAGCCAGATAGAAACTGTACTTCTAAACGAAGGTTATCAGCCAAACTATCAGATTATAGTTGACCGAGTAAACAATACTGATACATTTGACGTTAATGTAGAAATGAATCCTGAACAGTTTACCGATAAAGTAGGTGACGTGCTTGCACTTGAAAAATCACTTGCAAACGCAATGAAGACTATCCTTGGAATTAACCCAAGCGTTCATCTTGTTGCACCAAAGAGCATAGCTCGTAGTGAAGGTAAAGCAGTTCGTGTAGTTGATAAACGTAAATTGGTTTAAAAGTAGAAAGGGGTTTTAAAAATGGCAATTAAGCAACTTACCGTTTTTGTTGAAAATAAACAGGGTGCACTTGTTTCTATTACAGATACACTTGCTGCCAACGATATCAATCTTCGTGCACTTTCAATAGCAGAAACACAGGATTTTGGTATTCTTCGTTTGATAGTAAACGATGAGAAAAAAGCTGAAAAAACACTTACAGATGCAGGATATCTTATCAAAATCACCGAGGTTGTCGGCGTGAAAATCGGCGATGCACCGGGTAAGCTTACAAGTGCTTTAGAAGTGCTTGCAAAGGCTAACATCAATATGGAATATCTGTATGCATTTATGGCACGTACGGAAAAGCACGCGTATGTGGTAATGAGAGTAGAGGATAACGCTGTTGCTGAAAAAGTACTTGAAGATGCAGGCTTCCACCTTATTACAGATGCCGATATTTGTAAGCTGTAAGAAACATGTTTATTAAATTTTAAGGGTACGCAAAGCGTATCCTTTTTTTTACGAAAATTGCCCAATGCTTAAAAACTATTGATTGTTTTTGTAATTTGTGATATAATGTAAAATGTAGATTTTTGTGGAAAAAGAGGTTATGCATAATGCTGAAAAGTTTAAATTCACCTATAGATATGACTGTAGGAACACCATGGAAAAGCATTGCAAGATTTACCCTTCCAATGCTTATAGGCAACATAGCACAGCAGCTATATAATACTGTTGACAGCATTGTTGTCGGTAAATACATAGGCGATAACGCACTTGCATCGGTTGGAAGCTGTGGTCCGATACTTAATATGCTTTTGGTGTTATTTATAGGTATTTCTACCGGCACAGGAGTTATGGTTTCTCAGTATTTTGGTGCAAAAAACAGAGAAGGGCTTTCAAGCACCATAGGAAACAGTATAACCCTTACGGCTATAGCTTGTCTTTTACTTATATTGGTTGCTGCACCACTTATCAGACCGGTACTAGTTATGTTAAATACACCTGATACCATTATAGATGGTTGCGTAAGTTATCTTATGATTTCGCTTATTGGTATGGCGGGTATGGGATATTACAATATTTTAAGCGGAATATTAAGAGGTCTTGGTGATTCATTTTCTGCACTAGTTTATCTGTTGGTGGCTACTGTTATAAATATCGTGCTTGATGTTTATTTTGTTGCAAATGTTGGTATGGGTGTAGGCGGTGTTGCACTTGCTACTGTTATTGCCCAGATAGTATCATCTATATTGTGCTTTATAAAGCTATCGAAAATGTCAGAGAATTTTGATTTCAACTTAAAATATCTTAAACCTAAAGCTGAGTATGTAAAAACTATAATTCGTCTTGGACTTCCGTCCGGACTTACACAGGCAATATTCTCATCAGCTATGATTATCGTACAATCTCTTACAAATCAGTTTGGTGAGCAGTTTATAGCGGCAAACGTAGTTATAATGCGAGTTGACGGATTTGCCATGATGCCAAACTTTTCGTTTGGTATGGCACTTACTACTTACGCGGGACAAAATGTAGGTGCAAGGCTTTACGATAGGGTTACTCAGGGTGCAAAACAGGGTACACTTATGGCGGTGGGATGTTCTACTGCGATAACAATAATAATACTACTGCTTGGTAAAATTCTAATGGGATTTTTTACCGATACCAAGGAACTTGTAGACCTTAGCTATTATCTAATGAAAATACTTGCAGTCGGATATATCGCCGTTGCAGTTACTCAAAGCTTATCGGGAATTATGCGTGGAGCGGGCGATACTATGACACCTATGTGGATTTCGCTTATTACAACTGTTGTATTTCGTGTACCTGTAGCTTATGGATTGTCATACCTTACACGAACACCAGAGCTTCCTATCGGCAAACAGGAATGCATCCAGATATCACTTCTAGCATCATGGGTGATGGGTGCAGTGCTAACTACTATTTTCTATAGAATGGGTAAATGGAAAACTAAAGCTATTAAGCAAGACTAAGCTTAGATTTGAAAACCTGTGGATTGTCACAGGTTTTTATTTTTAACATTATTTGTAATTTTTTGTAATATTAACATTGATTTAATCGAGGCAATGTGATATAATTATAAAAATAAAAAAGCAACTAATAAGAAAGGTGGCTGAAATACATTGAATAACGAAAAAAGAAGCAGCTTCACAGGTAAGATAGGCTTTGTGCTTGCGGCAGCGGGTTCAGCGGTTGGACTTGGAAATATATGGAGATTTCCGTATCTTGCGGCAAAATACGGCGGAGGTATATTTTTATTAGTATATATTCTTCTTGCGGTTACATTTGGTTTTGCACTAATGGTAGCTGAAATTGCTATCGGCAGAAAGACCGGTCTTAGTGCTATAGGTGCTTTTAAAGCATTAAATAAAAAGTTTTCATTTGTAGGGTATATGGCGGCGCTTATTCCTGCTATAATACTTCCTTACTATTCAGTAATAGGCGGATGGGTTACTAAGTATTTGTATGCATTTATAAGTGGCGGTGCGGTAGATGCAGCAGGGGATGCATATTTTACTGATTTTATTTCACAGACTGGTGAGCCTATATTATGGTTTATTATATTCCTTGGTATAACTGCTCTTATAGTTCTTGGCGGTGTGGAAAAAGGTGTTGAAAAGGTAAGTAAATTTATGATGCCAATACTTATTTTCCTTTCTATCGGTATCGCTATATATTCTGTATGTATGCCCGGTGCTATGGAGGGTGTTAAGTATTATTTGATGCCAGACTTTAGTAAGTTTTCAGCTACTACAGTGCTTGCGGCTATGGGACAGCTTTTCTACTCTATGTCACTTGCAATGGGTATTATGATTACATACGGCTCATATATGAAAAAGGATGTAAGCCTTGAGTCATCTGTTACACAGATAGAGATTTTTGATACGGGTATAGCATTCTTAGCAGGTCTTATGATTATCCCGGCTGTGTTTGTATTTTCTGGCGGTACTCCTGAAGCACTTGGTAAAGGCCCAAGCCTTATGTTTGTTACACTTCCAAAGGTTTTTGAATCAATGGCAGGTGGTACGATTGTAGGCGTTCTATTTTTCTTGCTTGTGCTTTTTGCGGCACTTACATCATCAATCTCGCTTATGGAAACGGTTGTATCGATAGTGTGTGATAAGTTCAAAATAAACAGACCGCTTTCTTGTCTAATAGTATTTGTATTTTCAGTTGCACTTGGACTTTTGTCAACACTTGGATATGGTGTGCTTGGCGGAGTAAAGATTATAGGACTTCAGTTCCTTGATTTCTTTGACTTTATAAGCAACAGCGTGCTTATGCCAATAGTAGCATTCTTTACTTGTATATTTGTTGGTTTTGTTATAAAACCTAAAACAATATCTGACGAAGTAGAGTTGTCGGGTAATTTTAAAAGAAAAGGCTTATTTGTGGTTGTTATAAAATATCTTGCTCCAGTATGTATAGTGCTTATACTTGTATCATCAGTACTTGATGCACTTGGAATATTTAAGATATAAAAATAATATAAAAAAGTAAGACAACATCATTTCGATGTTGTCTTTTTTTGGTATAAGTGGTATAATTGATGCGTATGTGATTTAAACAAGAAATTTATGACAATCGAGGTGGATTTTAATGATATATAATAACATTTTAGAAGCAATCGGAAATACCCCGATGGTAAAACTTCAAAAACTAGCACCGAAAGATGGTGCGGAGATTCTGGTGAAGTTTGAAGGTCTAAATGTTGGAGGGTCAATCAAAACCAGAACGGCTTACAATATGATTAAGGATGCTATATCACGTGGCAAGATACATAAGGATACTATCATAGTAGAGCCCACTAGTGGAAACCAGGGTATAGGTCTGGCTTTAGTTGGTGCGGTAATGGGGTATAAGACTAAAATTATTATGCCGGACTCTGTAAGTGAAGAACGACGCAAATTAGTTCGTCACTATGGAGCAGAGGTTATTTTGGTGCATGATGCAGGAAATATCGGTGCTTGCATTGATGAATGTCTTAGCCTTGCGCTTTCTATGGAAAAAGAAGACAAAAATGTATTTGTACCACAGCAGTTTGAAAACCCTGCCAATCTTCAAATCCAACGCGAACAGACAGGAAGGGAGATTATAGAGCAGGTCGGCGGACCTATTCACGGCTTTTGTTCTGGAATAGGAACAGGTGGAACTATTACAGGTATTGGCGAAACACTTAAAGGTGCAAATCCTGATATAAAAATCTGGGCGGTAGAGCCTGAAAATGCTGCTATTTTATCAGGTGGCTCTATCGGTACGCATTTTCAAATGGGTATAGGCGATGGCATTATTCCTGAGATATTAAATCAAAACATTTATGACGATATATGCGTTATAACAGATACGGAAGCAATTGAAACATCAAAAGCACTTGCTTCAAAAGAGGGTATTATGTGCGGTATTTCAAGCGGAACAAACGTAGCCGCTGCAATCAAGCTTGCAAAAAAACTTGGCCCGGGCAAAACTGTCGTAACTGTCCTTCCGGACACAGCAGAAAGATATTTCTCCACGCCGCTATTTGAAGAATAAGATGTTTTGAATTGATTGAGATTTTATAATATCGAGAGTCAATTTACAAATACTATAAACAAGGTGATATATAATGGCAAATTTTAAAACCAATGCGATGAGGATACTTGAATCGAACAAGATAAAATACGACTTACACACTTACGAAAGCGACGGCGATTTTGATGGCAAATCGGTAGCAGCTAAGATAGGCAAGGATCAAAGACAGGTGTTTAAAACGTTAGTTACCGTCGCACCTACTAAAAATTATTACGTGTTTGTTATTCCTGTTTTAAACGAGCTCGACTTAAAAGCTTGTGCAAAATCGGTGGGCGAGAAAAGCGTTGAAATGATTCAGGTAAAGGACATAAATAAGGTAACCGGATATATACGAGGCGGTTGCTCACCTGTTGGAATGAAAAAGCAGTATGTTACAGTTATTGATGATTCGTGCTATGAACACGATACAATAGTGCTCAGTGCAGGGAAAATAGGCTATCAGATAGAAGTGTCACCTGATGATTTGGTAAATCTTATTGGTGCTAAAACAGAAAAAATCACCAGATGATATTAAAGATATTAAGTTATTAAAAACGATTGATATTGAAAAATATAAAATGTACTTGGAGATGTAGTTATGATACAGAAAATAATTGATGCCGTTGAGAAAAACAAGGAGCTTGTGCAAAAAGCTCACAAATATATCTGGTCAAATCCTGAAACGGGTTACCGCGAGTGGAAGACTACAGAGTATCTTAAAAGAGAATACGAAAAACTTGGATATAAGCTTAATATGGCAGGGGATATTCCTGGGTTTTATACTGAAATAGATACAGGAAAAGAAGGTCCGAAGGTGATGATACTTGGCGAGCTTGATTCGCTTATATGTCCAAATCACCCTGATTCTGACCCTGAAACAGGTGCGGTACACTGCTGCGGTCACAGTGCGCAGAGTGCGGCACTTCTTGGCATAGCTGCGGCACTTAAAGAGCCTGGAATAATAGATGATATGTGCGGTAAGATTGTTCTTTGTGCAGTACCTGCCGAGGAACTTATTGAGGTTGAATACAGGACAGAACTTAAAAATAAAGGCGTAATTAAATATTTTGGAGGTAAGGCTGAATTTTTACGCAGAGGATTTTTTGACGACGTAGATATTGCATTTATGGTGCATACTTCAATAGAACCATCAGCAAATCTTGGGTCTATCGGCTGTATGGCAAAGAAAATCGCTTATAAAGGTGTATCTGCACACGCAGGCGGAAGTCCGTGGAGAGGTGTTAATGCACTTTATGCGGCAAATCTTGGATTAAGTGCTATAAATTCAATACGAGAAACTTTTAAAGATAATGAACATATAAGAGTTCATCCTATTATCACACACGGCGGTGAGGTAGTAAATGCCATTCCTGAGCTTGTTACTATGGAAAGCTTTGTAAGAGGTCTTACATTTGAGGTGATAGCTGATGCAAATAAAAAGGTAAATCGTGCACTTGTAGGCAGTGCACTTTCTCTGGGTGCACATATAGAAATAGATGATACACCAGGTTATAGTCCGCTTATAAATGACGAGAATATGCTTGATATTGCACAGGAAATGTCGAAATACGCATATCCTGATATGAAATTTAAACGCAGACAGATTTATTCAACAGGAAGCACTGATATGGGTGATTTGTCAGGTATTATGCCGGTTGTTCATCCGTATGCACCGGGTGGAAAGGGCACATCTCATGGTGATAATTACCAGATTGAGTCTGTACAGCTTGCGTGTGTTGACTGTGCAAAATGGCAGATGCTTATGCTGTGGAAACTATTAACAAACGGTGCAGAAAGTGCAAAAAAAGTTATATCAGAATTCAAACCACGTTTTGCATCTAAAGAAGAATTTTTAGCATACATTGACAGCATTGAAAGTCATGGTGATAGAATAACCTACCTTGACGATGGCACAGCAAAAATCGAATTTTAATATCAAAACAGGGCTGTAGCGAAATGAAAAAGAACGTTTCGTCTTAAAACCGCCGAACCCTACGATTTGTATCATATATGTGAGTGTGTACAATGCATGTAGGGAACGGCCTTCAGGACGTTCCGAAATAATCATTTTGTTACAGCTCCTTTTCTTTACAAAAAAACCAAAATATGATAAAATGTTATCGGTGATTTTATGAAGGAGATTAACTCATTTTTTAAGGGAATAAAAGACGGTATTCCAATATGCCTTGGGTATCTTTCGGTATCATTTGCATTTGGAATATTTTCTATAGAAAGCGGTCTGAGTGTGCTTCAGGCACTACTTATATCTATGACAAATGTTACATCGGCAGGTCAGCTTGCAGGTGTGCCTATAATATGTGCAGGCGGTACTCTTATAGAGCTTGCAGTTGCACAGCTTGTGATAAATTTAAGATACGCCCTTATGAGCGTGTCGCTTTCGCAAAAGCTTGGTAAAAGCGTGAGAATGATTGACAGGTTTATAATAGCTTTTGTAAATACCGACGAGGTGTTTGCAGTGGCATCGGGACAGGATGGAAATGTCGGCAGAAACTATATGTTTGGTCTTATACTTACGCCGTTTCTTGGCTGGAGCATTGGCACACTAATCGGTGCTACGGCAGGTAATTTTCTTCCGTCAGAGGTGGTGTCGGCACTTGGAATAGCTATATATGCGATGTTTGTGGCGATAGTTGTTCCACCTATAAAGAAAAGCAAACCAACGCTTTATTGCGTAATTTTGGCGATAGCACTTAGCTGTGTGTTTTACTATGTGCCGTTTTTGAAGGTTATACCAAACGGCTTTGTGATAATAATTTGTGCGGCGGTGGCGAGTGTGATATTTGCACTGGTTTCACCTGTTGAAATATATGAGGAGGCGGAGAAATGAAAATAAATTTTTATATCTACCTTCTTGTAATGGCAGGGGTAACGTATCTTATACGTATGATACCGCTTATACTGGTAAAGTCTAAGATAAAAAATAAGTTTTTACTATCATTTTTGTATTACATACCTTACGCGGTGTTAAGCGTAATGACCATACCTGCGATATTCTATTCGACGGCGAGCAAGATTTCTGCTGTTGTCGGGTTTGCAGTAGCAGTAGTATTGGCTTATTTTGAAAAAAGTCTTACAAAAGTTGCAGTGGCTGCGTGTGTAGTAGTGTTTGTTACAGAAAAAATAATTTCGATTATCTGATAAAGAGGAGATAATAAAATGAAGGTATTAGGAATAATCTCAGAGTATAACCCGTTTCACAACGGACACAAGTACCAGATAGAAAAGTCAAAGGAGTTAACAGGTGCCGACTGCGTTGTTGCCGTTATGAGCGGAAGCTTTGTGCAGAGGGGTGAGCCTGCACTTTTTGACAAGTGGACAAGGACTAAAATGGCACTATTAAACGGTGTCGATTTGGTGCTGGAGCTTCCTGCGTATTACGTGCTTCAGTATGCAAATGCATTTGCTTATGGCGGTGTAAAGGTGCTTGATTCGCTTGGCGTGGTAAACTATTTAAGCTTTGGCAGTGAGATGGGTGACGTGGAAAAGATTAAGAAAATCGCATCTCTTATGGGCGATGAAACCGAAACCTTCAAGCAAAACCTTAACGCATCATTAAAAGAGGGTATGAGCTATCCTATGGCGCTTGAAACGGCTATTTCTATGGAGCCGGGTTTTGAGGATATGGGTGAAAAGCTATTTTCACCAAATAATACTCTTGGCATAAACTACGTGTGTGCACTTAACAAAATCGGCTCGAAGATTGAGCCAATGACGGTAAAGAGAGTAGGCAGTGCATACCACGATGACCTACTAAACGACAGATTTGCATCGGCATCAGGCATACGAAATGCCATTAAAGAAGGCGAAGGCATACTTGACTATGTACCTGAAAGTATGGAATTTATAAATGATGCGGATATGTTTTCTGATGAAAAGCTTGAAAGCCTGATACTTGGATATTTCCGCACACGAACTCCTGAGGAAATAGAAAGTGTTCCGGGTATGGAGGACGGTCTTGCAAACAGATTTGTAAGCATAGCAAAGTCTTCAAACAGCCTTAGCGACTTTTTCTCAGCACTTACAAGTAAACGTCATACACTAAGCAGAATAAAGAGAATATGCTACTGTTCACTGCTTGGAATTAAAGACGATATGAAGTTGGACTATATACGAGTTTTAGGCTTTACCGAAAAGGGCAGGGAGCTATTAAAAGAGGCAAACAAACGTGCAAAATATCCTATTGTAACAAAGGTTGCAGACTTCACACCTGCAGACGATAGTATGTTTAAATATGACGTAATGGCAACCGATTTGTCTTACCTTGCAAACAGCAATAAAATAGAAAGATCAGCATCAAAGGATTACACCACATCACCGCTATTTATATACACACCAGCAAATATGAGATAATAGCTAATTTCAACAAAAATAATATTCTTATTGACAATATTTTGTGGATAATGTATAATTGAATAAAGATAGTAATATAATTTACTGCTTTAAAAGTAAAAAGGAGGTTTGAATTATGATGAATTCGAAATTACCTTTATTGTTACTAGATAACAGTAATATGATGAGTGTTTTAAACGAAGGAGAGTTCAAATGCTATAATTTGTCATTTGATGAGGCAAGACACATACTTAATGTGCATAGCGAAGATGAAATCCTTCAATGCTTTAGCAACAGGGATATCGAAAAAATTATTTTTGAATATCTTGGTGTTGAAAAACGTAATTTTGAACAAAAGAGTATTCGTAATATGAGAGTAGGACAGGATGCTATAATATTCAAACTTTACATTTCTCCGTCAGAAACTCAGCCAATTATAAAAGCTGACGATGGCGTTGAGGCAAAAAAGATACAAAATGTATATGTATATTGTCAGTTTCTTACTCGTTTAGCTTGATTTTTAATTGTATAATTAGTATAAAAACACTGAAGTGCTTGCCACTTCAGTGTTTTTATACAAGACAAGGGGACGGTTCTATATAATTAGTATACGAAGACAAGGGAAGACAAGGGGACGGTTCTATCGTCTTGACAGATAGGATGATATATGCTATGATTTTATTGAGGTGAATGGAAATGCCAAGAGCTCCAAGATTAAAAAGTCATAGCGGAATATATCATATTATACTAAGAGGAACAAACCAACAAGTAATATTTGAAGATGAGGAAGATTACCTAAAATTTATTGAAACATTAGAAAAATATAAGGCAGTAAGCGAATACAAAGTATTTGCTTACTGCCTTATGTCTAATCATATACATATTTTGATTAAAGTTGGAAAAGAAGATTTAGACTTAATAATGAAAAGAATAGCAGGCAGTTATGTTTATTGGTATAATTGGAAGTATTATAGAAGGGGACATTTGTTTCAAGATAGATTTAAGAGTGAACCCATTGAGGACGATTCATACTTTTTAACTGTGCTCAGATACATTCATCAAAATCCTGTCAAAGCAGGGATTGTTAAAAGTATTGACCAATACAAATATAGTAGTTATAATGATTATATAGAAAAAGCTAATAGTATAATTGATGCAGAATTTGCTTTGTCTTTGATTGGCAAAGAATCTTTTGCAGAATTCAATAATGAACCAAATAATGATGTTTGCATAGAAATTGAAGAACGTAATTTTAGACTAAGTGATGCTGATGCAAAGAAGATTATCAATAAAATTTCTAAATGTGATAATGCAACCGAATTTCAAAAATTAAAATTAGAAAAGCAAGTTAAGTATATCGGTGAATTTTTAGAACAAGGGTTATCAATAAGACAGATAAACAGATTGACGGGGATAAGCAAAGGGCTGGTTGAAAAAATCAGCAAAGGACAATAGAACCGTCCCTTTGTCTGATAAGAACCGTCCCTTTGTCTGATATGAATAAACCTGACATCGAAGTTAAAAAATTTTCATACGAATATCATTATAATAAGTTTTGCGAAGGAATGTACAGTGGTAGGATGACAGGCTTTAATAATACTACTAAGAAAAAGATAAAAAATGCAAACCAAGCTATCAGACGCGCAAAAAATGAAGTAACTATAGACTATAATATAATTTGGGTTTACTTTGATGAAGAATATGAAATGTGGATGATAGTTTTTGGAACAGAGGGTACAAATGATGGATGCCAAAACGTATATTTAGACAGTGATGGTTTGACTAAAATTGTTAGCTATGGCGGATGATTATTAAATGGTGATGCTATGAAAACAAGACAAGATGCAATAAAATATTGTTTATCGCTTTGCGATGCGTTTGAGGACTATCCGTTTCGCGATGACAACTGGACTATTATGCGGCACAGGGGCAACAAAAAGATGTTTGCTGCTATTTACGACAGAATGGGGCATATATGGTTAAACTTAAAATGCGACCCTGACCTTGCATATATATGGAGAAATACATTTGAGTCGGTTATCCCTGCGTATCACATGAACAAATATCATTGGAATTCTGTTATACTCGATGGCACTGTACCTACCAGAGCCATTCAGACAATGATAGCAGACAGCTATGACTTGACGAAACCTAAACACAAGAGGTGAATGATTATGAAGAAAATATACGTATTTTTCAGTATAGCTATATTTATGCTTGCCATATCACTTACAGTATACGCAGGAATGATTCCTGAGGATTTACTGCATTATGACGACGCACAGATATTTTTTGGAGAGGTTATTGATTATTCATCTAACAAAGACAATCCTGACGTTTCGGTGTGCCCTGTAAAGAAAATAAAAGGGGATATAAATTTAGGGACGAAACAGGGATACGATAATGCAAATCCAGTAGGCGACATAGACATTAAACCTGGAAATGTTTATCTGTTTACATATTTCGATGAAAACAACCCAACAGATATTTTTGAAGTAACCAGCTATGATACAAAGACGTTAAAGCTTAAAAACGTTACTGGTGATATGTGGGAGCGTTTTGAAAAGTATCTTAATGAAGGGAAATACGAAAAGGCGGAGCAGGATAGAATAAATAAAATAAATGCCCGTTTCACCGAGGTTGGCGATGAAATAGCATTGTCCACACTGGTTGAAATGAAAGCGGATGATTGTACTAAGGTTAGTTTTCATATAAATAATAAAGTTGGCGGATATGAGATAGATAAAGATGAGTTTTATAAAATAGCTGACCAAATAAGGCTTACAGATATAGAAAATAAACTTGTATTTGATACCGATGATGCACTGTGGATAAGGGTGTACGAAGGTGAGGACGTTTACGAGTTGACACTTTGGGATAATTGTATGGTTTCGGGCAGACGCACCGAAGTAAACAGTGCACCTACAGGTGATTATATAATTAAGGCGGAGGATTATCAAAAGGTAATCTCATTACTTCCCGAAGAGGCACAGCCAAAGCTTCCACCGCTTAAAAACCTTTACGCAAATTTTGTGTATTGGTTTATGTATAATTCTACTATGGCACTTGCTATATTTTTGTTGATTGTAATAGCACTAATAGGCGGAGTAGGATTTTTGATTGGATATAAAATAAGAAAAAAACGTATAGGTAATAAATAATATAAATAGTTAAAGACCTTTTACAATGCTTTATGGAAAGCAAAGTAAAAGGTCTTTTTGTTAAAGTTAAACTTAATTGACAAATTGACAATAATTTGCTACAATCAAAAAAGAAGATTTTTTATTACAGTATTAGGAGGAACGTCATGAAGAAGTTTTTAAGTTTGATAGTTATAGTTTTTTCTATTTTGATTGTGAGCAATGTTTGTTATGCAAATGAGTATTTGGGCGATGCGGTAGCACTCGATATTGTTACATATATAAACCATGTTCCGATACAGTCGTACAACTTCAATGGAAGAACTCTCGTTGTAGCAGAGGACTTGGTTGATTTTGGTTTTGTTGTTAGATGGAACGAATACAAAGAAACACTAACAATTTATAGAAATATATATGATAACACTATTGATATTCCATGGGTAACTTGTCCTACTGGTGATGATGTTGGCAGAAAAGAATTTGACGTAACAACTACAAATATAGGAGTGTATATAGGTAACAGCAAGGTTCCTTCGTTTGGCGGAATAGATGGTTATACACTTATAGATGTAGAATCACTGTCACGTCTTGAAAATATTAATATTGTGTGGCACCCTGAAGTGAAAGCACTAAAAGTATGGGTGGAAGATGGACTGGAAATGTATAATTATATGGTCAGACCACTGCCAGAATTTGAGTATTATGATTTGTATGATGCGACGGATTATGAGTATTATTGGGATTGGTATGATTCTGAGGACTATTTTAATTTGAGTTTTTACCTTCAAACAGATGACGGATATTGTGTTTACAATGATTATGGAAGAATAACTATAACCGATGTTATTGATGCGGATGGAAATTCTATTTTGAAACGACCTGTTTCTACTTCCACTGGCACAAGCATATGGCCGTATAGATTTGATTATACGGATGCCGTATTATCGATGAATGTATATTTGGATAAAGACGATATTTATCCTCAAGCAGCTTTTGAAGAAGGCGGGTTGATAAAGTTTACTTATGCTGAGTATGGATATGGTACAACATTTTCAGAAACTGTCAGAGTTGAAAGATTACCATATGGTAAGTTTAATAATCCTAAAGAGTGGATGTATATTTGATTTAAGTAATAGTTAAAGACCTTTTACAATGCTTTATGGTAAGCAAAGTAAAAGGTCTTTTTAAAGTGTTATACTAATTATCGTTTAGTAATTACTGCTGACCAGCGATTCTTCTTTCGTAATCCTGAATCATTTTTTTAACCATCTGACCACCGATAGAACCTGCCTGTCTAGAAGTAAGGTCGCCGTTGTAACCCTGTTTTAGGTTAACGCCTACTTCTGAAGCAGCTTCCATTTTGAATCTTTCCATAGCTTCTTTAGCTTCTGGAACTACATGTCCGTTTCCTTTGTTCATCATTTTCACCTCCTGTTTGGTACACACTTAATATGTGCAGATAGGTGAAAAATAAACTGGTAATTTTTTTAGTTTTAATTGTTTCATTTTATGAACAATATTTATTATATCCTTAAGTCAAAAATCAAGTCATAAATCATTTTTTGATTGATGGACTTATATATTGATTTTAAATTTTAATTTATTTTTCAATACCAGTTGTACGTAAAACATTCATATTATTCTATATTCATAACCAATTTTCTGAATATGTCCATCTAAAGTCCTGTTATTTTTAGATTTACAGTTTCAAATAATTTATTTACAGGATATAACAGTACATTTATTTGTCTTTGCAGTATTTTCCAGGAGATACTCCAACGCTTCTTGAAAATGTACGGATAAAATTGCTATAATCATTAAACCCGCATATTCCAGCCGTTTCAGCAACACTTTTCCCTTGCTTTAAATACTTTTTCGCTTCGGCAATTCTTTTGCTGGTTATGTATTTTGATGCCGTTGTACCAAGCGAGTCTTTGAAAAGTCTGCAGAGCTGATTGACCGATATATAAGAGCTTTTTGCGACATCCGAAAGCGAAATGTCATTTTGAAAATTTGAATCAATATAATCCAGCGCAAGTTTAAGTGACAATGGATAACTGTCTGATGTGGAATCAAAACTTGAGTCAAAGTTCTGAAGCAAAAGGTTTAGTTGTATAAGAAGCTCTATTATAAGATTCTGTTTTATAATATCATCGGCAAATTTGTATTCCTCGTTGAGCTTGTGAAAATATTCCAAAATGCGCTTAAACTCATCACTTTTAAGTTGAATTTTGTTTGTATTTTTTGAGTAGAAGCATTTAACAAGATTTGTGTTGTTTGTAGAAAAATTTATCATAAATTCGGGGTGGATGTGAACTGCCCAGCGTTCTATTTTTGCATTTTGCAAAAAAGATATTTTATGCGATTCAAATTGATTCATAATAAATAAACTGCCGTCTGTAGCGTCATACACCTTGCCGTCAATTAAAAAGGTGTTACCGCCTTTTTTCAACAAAAGCATTTCACAACATTCATGTGTGTGTATGTCTGTGTTGAAAGAATTTTCTGTAGAATGAAATATGCCGAAGGTTTTGGTGCTGTTTGCATGGTTTAAAGCATCAAAGCATTTATCAAAAACTATTTTCATCTTGCTCACCTCGCTATAAGTATATCAAACATAGGTGAAAAAAGCAATATTTTAGTTAAAAAAGCAAGGAATTTGCAAAAAATTGGTGGTATACTAAAAGTAGGAAGATAAGGCTTCTTTAAAAACAGAAACAAAAACTAGGAGAAATAATATGGAAAAATATTTAGACACTCACAAAGAATGGATTGACTCAACCTGGTAAAAGCTTGATAAAAAGCTTTCGAAAATTGCAATTACAAGCAGAGATTTTATCCCGTATACAACCCAAAACGGCAAACATATTACCAGAGATGATGACATAAACTGGTGGACAAATGGTTTCTTTGGCGGACTTATGTGGCTAATGTACCTTGGTACTAAAAATGAAGAATATAAAATTACCGCAGAACGCCAGGAAGACCTTTTGGATAAGGCTTTTGAAAAACACTATGATCTACATCACGATGTTGGTTTTATGTGGAATTTAACAAGTGGCATAAATTACCGTGTTACAGGAAATGAAAAATCAAAAAATCGCTGGGCTACAGCAGCATCGCTCCTTGCAGCAAGATTTAATATAAATGGCAATTACATTCGTGCGTGGAATAACGTCGGCGATGAAGGCGTAACTATCATCGACTGTATGATGAACATCCCTATGCTGTACAAAGCAAATGAGCTAAACGGCGACGACAGATTTAAGAGTATAGCTATGCGTCACGCGGACACTACCATAGACCATCACATAAGACCTGACGGAAGCGTTCAC
>JAZQHR010000047.1:0-4588 GCA_045540695.1 Clostridia bacterium
CGGTTTTCGGCATTTTGACGACAAAATGCCCCGCCGGAGGCAAAAAAAGAAAAATTATAGTTTACATTAACATATTCCGTTACTTCGAATTACACTAAAAAGTCAGGCAATGCTAAATTAACTAGAGCCTGACTTTTTACATTTATTTTTTAAAAACTGCTTTTTAATGCGGAACGGATAAATCCGTTCCCTACAGGTTAGAAAAAAATACTGCGTATATTTGTAGGGGAGGGGCTCTGTCCCCTCCCACAATTGTTTACTGTGTTAATTCGGAACGTCGGAAACCGCCGTTCCCTACAAACGACAGTGTATTTATTTTCTGTCAATATGCTTTTTAAGATACTTTCCTGTGTACGACTTTTTACACTTCATACATTCTTCAGGTGTTCCTTCAAATACCACTTCTCCACCGCCGTTACCGCCTTCAGGACCAAGGTCTATTATATGGTCGGCAGTTTTTATAACGTCTAAATTGTGTTCGATAACAACAACTGTATTTCCTGCATCAGCAAGTATGTTTAACACGTCTATCAGCTTATGAACGTCGGCTGTGTGAAGTCCAGTAGTAGGCTCGTCAAGGATATATATAGTCCTTCCTGTGCTACGTTTACTAAGCTCAGTTGCAAGTTTAACTCTCTGTGCCTCACCGCCTGACAGCGTTGTTGACGGCTGTCCGATTTTGATATATCCAA
Source organism: Clostridia bacterium (assembly GCA_045540695.1). Lineage (GTDB taxonomy): Bacteria > Bacillota > Clostridia > UMGS1810 > UMGS1810 > JAZQHR01. Next base: position 693 of record JAZQHR010000047.1, read on the forward strand.
GACCTACGTCAAACAAGGTCTTAAGCCTTCTGTGTATCTTTGGAATGTTTTTGAAAAATTCCATTCCTTCCTCAACCGTCATATCCAGTACGTCGGATATGCTCTTGCCCTTGTACTTAACCTCGAGAGTTTCGCGGTTGTAACGCTTTCCCTTACACACCTCACAAGGCACGTATATGTCGGGTAGGAAATGCATTTCTATCTTTATTATTCCATCGCCCTGACACGACTCGCATCGTCCACCGCTAACGTTAAAGCTAAATCTACCAGGTCCAAAGCCGCGTATTTTCGCCTCGTTTGTATGGGCAAACACGTCACGGATATCGGTAAATAGTCCTGTGTATGTCGCAGGGTTTGAACGCGGTGTTCTGCCAATCGGCGACTGGTCTATATCTATAACCTTGTCAAGATGCTCTATACCCTCAATCTTTTTGTGTTTACCTGCTTTTTTACGTGCACGGTTAAGTGAGTTTGCAAGCTTTTTGTATAAAATCTCATTTACAAGCGAGCTTTTACCCGAACCTGACACACCTGTTACGCACACAAATTTACCAAGCGGTATTTTTACATTTACATTTTTAAGGTTGTTTTCCTCGGCACCTTTTATATAAAGAAATTCTCCATTGCCCTCACGTCTGTGCTCGGGAACAGGTATCTTTTTAGCACCGCTTAAATACTGTCCAGTGATGCTATCTTTGTTTTTCATTATATCCTCTGCCGTTCCCTCGGCAACAATCTCTCCGCCGTGCACACCTGCACCAGGTCCAATGTCTACTATGTGGTCAGCCGCAAGCATTGTGTCCTCGTCATGTTCAACAACGATAAGCGTGTTTCCAAGGTCACGAAGGTTTTTGAGAGTCCCCAGAAGCTTGTCATTGTCCCTCTGATGAAGTCCTATACTCGGTTCATCGAGTACATAAAGCACTCCCATAAGGCTTGAGCCTATCTGCGTAGCAAGGCGTATTCTCTGTGCCTCACCGCCCGACAGCGTTCCGGCACTTCGGGATAATGTAAGGTAGTCAAGTCCTACGTCTACCAAAAATCCAAGACGCGCAAATATTTCTTTAAATATCTGATGCGATATCATTTTTTCCTTTTCGGTAAGTGTAAGTCCTTCGAAAAATGCCTTGCACTCTTTTATCGACATCCTGGTAACCTCGGCAATATTCTTACCACCGACAGTTACCGCAAGTATTTCAGGCTTAAGCCTGTCGCCCTTACAGTCAGGGCACACACGGTTACCCATAAGAGTTTCTATATCTGCACGAATATATATACTATAGCTTTCCTTGTGACGACGCTGAAGGTTGCCTATTACACCTTCAAACGACTGCTCGGTAGGGTATTTATAGTTAAACTTCACCTTCTCCGTGCCTGTGCCGTATAGGATTTTATCTGTAATATCCTTTGGAAGTTCATTCCACGGAGTATCAAGGCTGAAGCCGTATTTATCCACAAGCCCCTCCATATACGCATACGCAATGGTTCCTTTTTCGGTAATGCTGTTCCATCCGTTTGCCGCTATTGCACCCTGATTTATACTAAGGTTTGGATCGGGCACAACAAGGTCGGGGTCTATCTCCATAAGCGAGCCTATACCTGCACAGGTAGGACACGCACCAAATGGCGAGTTAAAAGAAAAGCTTCGTGGTGAAAGCTCCTCAATGCTGATGCCACAATCAGGACACGCGTAGTTTTGCGAAAACGTGTGGTCGCCTCCGCCTATTTCGTTTATAATCACAAGTCCGTCGCCAAGCGAAAGTGCCGTTTCAAGCGAATCGGACAAACGCGACTGTATTCCATCCTTTATCACAAGCCTGTCCACCACTATCTCAATGGTATGACGATGCGTTTTTGCAAGAGTGATTTTCTCGTCTAAATCGTGCACGTTTCCGTCAACCCGAACTCTGACAAAGCCGTTTTTCTTCGCACTTTCAAACACCTTTACGTGCTCGCCCTTTTTCTCGCGGATAACGGGTGCAAGCACCTGAATTTTAGTACCCTCGTCCATAGACATAATCTGGTCTACTATCTGGTCGATGCTCTGCTGATTTATCTCTTTTCCGCATTTTGGGCAGTGCGGAATACCTATTCTGGCAAAGAGTAGCCTTAAATAGTCATATATCTCGGTAACTGTACCTACTGTCGAACGCGGGTTTTTGCTGGTGGTTTTCTGGTCAATGGAAATGGCAGGCGAAAGTCCGTCAATGTAGTCTATATCAGGCTTTTCCATCTGTCCTAAAAACTGTCTTGCGTATGCCGAAAGTGACTCTACATATCGCCTTTGACCTTCTGCGTATATAGTGTCAAACGCAAGTGACGATTTACCCGAACCACTAAGTCCGGTGAAAACTATAAATTTATCTCTCGGTAGAGTGATATCTATATCTTTTAGATTGTGCTCTCTCGCACCTTTAATGTGTATATATTCACTTGCCATTTTTCTTTCCTCCCTTCAGCTTCTCTATATCATCACGATATTTTGCCGCAAGCTCAAACTCAAGGTTTTCTGCTGCATTTTTCATAAGGTAAGTAAGCTCTTCTATCTTTTCGTCTATCGTCTGTGCCTTTGATTTTGGTTTGGTGTCATCGGCAACATACGTCTGTATAACCTCTGCCACGTCTTTTTGTATAGTCTTTGGCGTGATGCCATGCTCTTCGTTAAACGCCTTTTGTATCTCACGTCGGCGATTGGTTTCCTTTATCGCCCTGTCCATTGATGGGGTAATGGAATCTGCATACATTATTACTCTGCCGTCTACGTTTCTCGCAGCTCTGCCTATGGTTTGCACAAGCGATGTTTCGCTGCGTAGAAATCCTTCCTTGTCGGCATCAAGTATCGCAACTAACGACACCTCGGGCATATCAAGTCCTTCTCTAAGAAGGTTTATGCCAACCAGCACGTCAAACACACCAAGGCGTAAATCACGCACTATCTCCATTCGTTCCATAGTATCTACATCCGAATGCATATACCTTACCTTTATACCTACGTCGCGAAGGTAGTCGGTAAGACTTTCCGCCATTTTCTTGGTGAGAGTTGTCACAAGCACTCGCTGATTTTTTTCTACATTTATATTTATCTCGGAAACAAGGTCATCTATCTGCCCCTTTACAGGACGTATGATAACTTCAGGGTCAAGCAGTCCTGTCGGTCTTATTACCTGCTCGGCAATGGTGGTCGAGCGTTCCTTTTCATAATCGGCAGGTGTAGCACTGACGTATATCGCCTGATTGATAAGCTTTTCAAATTCGCCAAAGTTAAGCGGTCTGTTGTCAAACGCACTTGGCAGTCTAAATCCGTAATCAACCAGCGTTTCCTTACGCGAACGGTCACCCGCATACATAGCTCGCACCTGCGGAATGGTCACGTGCGACTCGTCTATCACAAGCAGGAAGTCATCAGGGAAATAGTCCATAAGCGTGTACGGTCTAGTACCCGGCGCTCGTCCGCTGATGTGACGCGAATAGTTTTCTATGCCCTGACAGAAGCCAATTTCCTCCATCATCTCTATATCGTAATTTGTCCTTTGAAGCAGCCTTTGCATTTCAAGAATTTTGTCCTCGTTTTTAAAATACTCCGCTCTGTCCTGAAGCTCTGCCTTTATGCCCTCTATCGCCTTGTCCATCTTTTCCTTAGTGGTTGCATAGTGCGATGCCGGGAAAATGGCAGTATACGAGCGGTTTGCAAGCACCTCACCCGTAAGCGTGTCAATCTCGCAAATTCTGTCTATCTCATCACCAAAGAACTCTACTCTGACCGCTTTTTCGTTGGTGTTTGCAGGGAAAATCTCCACCACATCACCGCGAACGCGAAATGTTCCACGTGAAAAATCTATATCGTTTCGGTTGTACTGTATTTCAACCAATTTTTTGAGTAGATAATTTCTGTCCAT
>JAZQHR010000048.1:0-12877 GCA_045540695.1 Clostridia bacterium
TCATGAAGGAAGTCTTGATGTAAATGGCGTAGGATTTAACAAATTCCCGATTACTCTTGAAATACAAAGAAGCGGTGCGTATATCACCGTTACAGGATACAAAGACGGCGAAAAGCTTGAGTATTGTAAAGTAAGAGATAAATCTCTTAAAGGCGGTACTTATGGAGTTGGTACACAGCATGATGGTATCCTTACAGTATCAGGTATAGTGCTTACAACTGCTACAAATGACGTAAGCAAAGCTAAAAAACAGGTTTGGTCTAAGACCGGCAATACTGACCCATGGCTTGCAAGACTAAGAGGTGCAGTAGTAGTAGCGGCTGACAGCGACAAGTCTTATGTAAAGGATGGCTATTCGACTATCGGTGGCACTGTAAAACCATACTATGGTGACGATGGCAAAACAGTATACGTTCCTGTAAGATACGTGGTAGAAAACCTTGGCGGTAAGATTACTTATGACCCTGCTACTGATTCGGTAATAGCATCTTATGGCGAACACTCTATCTCGCTTAAAGCATGGACAAACGGTGCACAGGAAGTGAACGCTACTTTATATGTTCCTGCTAAGATGCTTGCAGAAGGTCTAGGCAAAGAGTTTTATCAGTACAAGAGCGTAGTATTCTTCAGCGATACTGCAAATGTATACGACCCTAACTCTGAACCTGAATGTATAGAATTTATCAAGAAAACATTTGATATTCAGTACTATATGTAATGTAAATATTTGTGATTTTGAAAGCGTGTGCTATCGGCACACGCTTTTTTCATAACTATCAAGAGGTTTTAAGGAGAAAATATAAAAACGGCAAATTGGTTGACTTTATTTGGAAAAAAGAGGTATAATATATGTTGTGGAGAGATTATTTTGTGTAAGAATAAAACACATAATAAGCGAGGGAAAAACATGAAGAAAAACATTTTAGTTGTGATGTGCTGTGTGCTTGTGTTAACACTTGTGTTACCGCTTGGAATACTGGCAAGAGAAGCAACCGATACTACGTTATATGTTAATGGTGATACTACAGATATATATTCGGATTCGGTAAGAAAGCTTTACGGAAAGACATTTACTTCCTTGGATGCGTATAGTGATATGTCTGACTGGGATATTCTTGGAGTATACACTCATAGCGATGAAGGTATGTCGTTGACATCCGCTACAACCAATGCTTTGTATAATGCTCAGCAGTTTAGCGGAAAATATGGCGCAAAGTTTGCTTTTACAAACAAGACCGAAACTTTGGCGGTTGCATACTTCAACTATCAGGATGCAAACAATTATTATTCCATAGAGGTAGACGGATACGATGGAAGTACGAACATAAAGAAGGTTGTTAATTCTTCTGCTACAGTGCTTGCCAGTGGAATTGTTGCTGATTTAGCTGTTCCTGACAGTGGTGCTTTAGACGTTACTTTTGAAGTTAGTGTTGATAATGGTGATAAAATTACAGCTTGGTATACTGTAGACGGAAACAAAGTTACTCTTTGTAAAAATTTAGAGGTATCAGGTGACAAGCTTACATCGGGTAAGGTTGGTTTAGGCTTTAAGTATAATCATCACGAAGTCGTTATCAAGACAGTAAATGTATATAGAATGCCTGTGGAGGACATTTCTAATGTTGCAAATACCGTTAAAGGAAAAATTGTAACATACAAGGATATTGGCGATGCACTTGTTGCAGTTGCATTTTACAAAAATGGCAATCTTGTAGATGTGTTTACAAAGGATATATCTCTTTTGGAGGGCACAAATGATTTTTCTATAGATGTTTTAAGCGAGGAAAATCTTGCAGGAACCAAGGTTAAGTGTTTCCTTTTCGACAGCCTTTCAAATATAAAACCGCTTGTGGTAATTGCAGATAGTTCAAATTACAGAAACGAAGGCTTTTCTGATGCACTAGAGCCATACTACTCAATGGCAAGTGCTGCATCAAAGACAGTTGATGATATGTATGCGCTTGTTGCGGATAGTGAAATAGATGCAAATTCAAATGAAGAAGAAATTGCAGATAGAAAAGCTGTAATTGATATGTATAAAAAGGCAGGCTTTGATATAACTGCTGATTTAAATGATAATATTTCAAGTATGGTGCTTCGTGCTCATGCACCGCAGACGTATTCGCATCTAACACCAAAGCCACTTACGGGAAATTACGAGCAACCGTACTCTATAGATGCTCCGTGGAACAATCCTATTCCTAAGGCTAACCCACGAACAGAGATTACATCGTGGACTACGGAAACAAAAGATACAGATGGTAGTGTTACAGATGTAAAAACTGCGGTGAACTTCCAGTTTACAGCCGTTCGTCCTAAGGGCGCGACTAATGGTAACGGACTTGGCATTCCTATTATAATTGCCGATGAAAATGACGGGTTTGAAACCTTTGCCAACAAGTATAGCACAAATTATATTGTTACAACTACAGGTACAAAAATAAGAGTTCCTGAAAATTATGGCGATATGCTAAACGATATTTCAACCGGTGACCGACACGGTGTGTTTATAGACGATACTACAAAGATGGGCGTTCATACCTGGAGTACAGTTGCATCCAACACGATGAGAGGTTATGAACTAGCAGGTGGACTTTTAAAAGACTTTGATGCAAGAGCTGGTTCTCATACATCGTATATTGATTTGTCCGGTATGGGCAATGAAATGCGTGCAGGCGTTAACGCAGCAGGTATTCCAATGGATGCTATTACTATAAAGTCTGCTGACTTAGATGATGATGGCAAAGATATTAACCATGCACTTGGTGCCGCTCTTGGTACTGTAATGAGAGCAAGAGTATATCCTGCTTATGATATGGACTCGGGAATTTTGAGTAACACTGCTGCTGTAGGATGTATACCTTACGGCGGTATCATTCAGCTTGACCCATCGCTTGACCTTGAAGGTATGTATGCAAGTGGAAAGCTTAGTCTGCCGGGCTACAAGATATTAAAGGCGTGGAGAGATTACGGAATGTACAATGTCGACCAGAGTACATCTGATATGGCAAGAGGTCATTTGCTTATATATTCAAGTGCAAAATTTGATGATTGGGCAGATGCGTCAAACGAAAAATACAACGTTCCATATTCTAACAACGCTCAGGGATATAACGCCGTTCAGGCGGAAGTAGCTGCTGTAATTGCCGGAAATTCATTCTTTGGTCTTACAAAGCCGGTATCGTTTTATGTAACTACACCCGTTGTAAAGACAACAAGTTATGATGCAGACGCTGATGGTGAGATTTCGTCAAACGATATATCTTTTATAGAAAAGTATATAGGTGACATTCTTACACTCAAAACCGAATCATGCGATATAAATAAAGATGGTGAAATCACAAAAGCGGATGCGAAGCTTGTGGAAAACTACTTAAACGGAGAGTATCCGCACGCACCTAAGACTTATTCTATCACTACAAGGTATTCGGCAAATGTGGGTTGGTCAGGTAATGTAAATGTAACCGGACTAAGCTCGGTAACAAATTACGACGGTAAGGGTACTGCACAGGCTAACATAGTGAGCTATACAAAGCAGATTCCTGAAAACGAGTATTATTCTGTTGCTGCTGTACCATCAAATGGTTATGTATTTGATAGTTGGGTAAATGAAGAGCTTGCCGGAGAAACATCAAATGTAGTAGTTAGAAAAGCTACATCGGATGCATACTACAGTGCAAAATTCAAAAGAGCACCAGCTGTAACAGTGGTACTTGAAAAGAACGAAGATGGTGAGGGTACTATAGGCTTTACATCTACAAAGAATGGTGGATATTCAACAAGAGAATATGGTACACTATCTGATGTAAAATATGCTAATTATCAGTGTGCATTTAAGGCAACCCCTGCTGAAGGATATGTATTTGAATCATGGGAAGTAACTGCTGACGACGTTACCAAGGTATATCATTCAAGCGTGCTTAATACACTTATAAATGCAGATACAAATATAAAAGCAAACTTTATAAAGGTAAATGCTTACGATGTATTTGATACTCTTGATACTGAAGTGTGGGAGTCTGTTTCAAATGACGGTGATGCGATTGACCCTGATACAGGTGAAGTGAAAAAGCTTGCGTATGTTGCCTCTGATGGAACACTTAGATTTTCAAGTGGTGTTGATAATGTTGAAGACTACGCAATTATAAATAACTCAATAGCATCGCTTGGCGATATAACACTTCTTGTAACGGCAAAAGCAGATAATGGTGTAAATAGTAACAGAGGTAGAGTGGTATTTGGTTATAAAGATGTGAAAAACTACTGGTATGTAGATTTCAGCCCTAAAACCGAGGAAATAAGATTAAGACAGGCGATAAATGGATCATATAAAACGCATGCTACTTATACACCTGATGAAACAGCGACACTTGACTTTACAGCAAATACAGAGATACACATTACCACCACACCTGAGGGTAAAATTTCAGCTTATGTTTACCAGGGCGAGAACGAATATGTGCTAGTGGAAAACTATGATGCAGGAGAGGTTGTCGTAGGTAAGATGGGACTTGGCTCATCGCATGCAAGACATATCATATTTGATAATTTCGCTGTAATAGCAAACTAAAATCATATTTTAATAAAGAGTACAGTTGGTTTGAATACATGTTATAACGATGATTGGTGTTCAACTTCTGCAATAAAGATTAAATTGTAAATCGCGAGTCGAAAATGACTCGCGATTTTTTTGCATAAAAATTCGCTAAAATTTTATAAAACAGTTGAAATCTTATAAAGTGTATGGTAAAATATAATAGATTATATATATTTATCAATATATACATTGCAAATTTATACATTAGGCGAGGGGAAATTATGAAAAAAAACATTTTAGTTGTAATGTGCTGCGTACTTGTGTTAACACTTGTGTTACCGCTTGGAACGTTTGCAAGAGAGGCAAGTGATACTACGCTGTTTGTAAACAGTGATAGCACAGATATCTATTCTGATTCTGTAAGAAAGGTTTATGGCAAGACTTTTTCATCACTTGACAGTGCTATGAATGGATGGTCAATGGTTGGCACATATTCATTTAGCGATGATGCCGGTATGATTCTTAACAATCCGACAGCTTCTGCTATATATGATGCTCAGCAGTTTGACGGCAAGTATACTGCAAAGTTTACTTTTGTCAACAAAGTTGAAACATTGGCTATTGCATACTTTAATTATAAGGATGCGGGCAACTATTACTCTTTAGAGGTGGATTCATACGATGGTAGTGTGAACCTTATGAAGGTTGCAAATTCATCAAAGACTACACTTGGCAGTGCAGTGATTGATGATTTGGCTGTTTCATCAGGTGATTTGGCATTCACTTTTGAAATTGCTGTTGATAACGGTGATAATATTTCAGCATGGTATATTATTGACGGAAACAAGACAAACCTTTTTGAAAATGTAGCTGTTTCAGGCGACAAGGTTACTTCAGGTAAGGTTGGTGTGGCTTATAAATATAACCACCATTCAGCTTCTGTAAAATCTATAAACATTTATAGAACTCCTTACGAAGATATATCAAATGTGGAAAACACAATAAAAGGTAAGATTGTTACATACAATGACCCAGGAAGTGCTGTTGTAGCTGTAGCATTTTACAACGATGGCAAGCTTGTAGACATATTTACTAAAGATGTTAGCCTTAGAGAAGGTTTTAACGATTTTACAATAGATGTAAAAAGTGAGGCAAACCTTGTAGGAACTGATATAAAATATTTCCTTTTTGACAGCCTAACAAACATAAAACCGCTTGTTGTTACTGCGGATAATTCAAATTATAGAAACGAAGGCTTTTCTGATGCACTTGAGCCTTACTATCCAATGGCTAGTGCAGCTTCAAAGAGCGTGGATGATATGTACGATTTAGTATCTGATGACGCCATTGAGAAAAATTCGCTTGAAAGCGAAAAAGCGGACAGAAGAGCTGTAATTGAAATGTATAAAAAAGCCGGATTTGATATAACAGCTGATACCGGAAGTTATATGCAGAGTAAAGTGCTTCGTGCACATGCTCCGCAAGTCTATTCTACACTTACACCAAAGCCACTTATGGGAGATTATGAACAGGTATATTCTATAGATGCTCCATGGAACAATCCTATCCCAATGGATAACCCAAGAACAGAGATTACTACTTGGGGAGATGTGGGTGTAAGCTTACAGTTTTCAATTGTAAGACCAAAAGGTGTTACTGATGGTAATGGTCTAGGTATTCCAATTATTAAAGCTTACGAAAATGACGGATTTGAAAGATTTGCAAATAAATACTCAACAAATGACTGGACTACAATTAAAGGTTCGCTTGTACGTGTCCCTGATAACTATGGCGATCAGCTAAATGATATTTCTTTAGGTGACAGACACGCAGTATTTATTGATGATGTATCAAAGCTTGGTTTCCAGACATGGCATACTATTCCATCAAACACTTCAAAGGGTTATGACTGGACTAGCGGTCTTGTAAGAGACTTTGATGCAAGATCAGGTTCTATGACATCATTCATAGACCTTACTGGTATGGCTAACGAAGGTCATGCAGGCGTAAATGCTGCCGGCGTTCCTATGGATGCTATCACAATTAAACCAACAGACCTTGATGATGACGGCGAGGATATCAACCATGCACTTGCAGCAGCATTCAATGCTGTAATGAGAGCAAGAGTATATCCTGCTTATGATATGGACTATGGTGTTATGAACAACGAAAGTGCTATAGGTTGTGTACCTTATGGCGGTATCACACAGCTTGATCCTTCACTTGACCTTGAGGGAATGTATGCAGCTGGCAAGCTAAGCCTTCCTGGATATAAGGTGCTTAAAGCTTGGAGAGATTACGGACTATACAATATTGACCAGATTACAGCTGAAATTGCCCGTGGCGGTATGATGGTATACACAAGCACACAGGCTTCTGACTGGAAAGATGCATCTAACTCAAAGTACAATGTACCTTTTGCGAATGGTGCACAGGGCGACACTGCTGTTGAAAAAGAAATACTTGGTGTGGTAAACGGAGATTCATTCTTTGGACTAAATGCTCCGGTTAAGGTATATGTTACAACTCCTGTTGTAAAGAAAACAAGCTATGATGCTGACGAAAACGGCGAAGTAGATAGTGACGATACAGCACTTATAGAAGAAAACATCGGCAAGGTTATCACTATAGATAACGAAGCTTGCGATATAAACAAAGACGGCGAAATCACAGACAGAGACGCTGACCTTGTTACAAGATATTTAGGTGGAAATTACCCACAGACTCCTAAGCAGTATGCTATCACAGCTAAATATGCTTATAAATATGGCTGGGCTGGTAATGTAAGAATAGCTACAGGTTCAGGTACAAAAAATAATTATAGCACATCTTCTCATCCGGATACCACTACTACTTATGTTCCGGAAGGAGAATACTATTCAGTAGCAGCATTCCCTGCAAACGGATATGTATTTGATGGTTGGGAAAATGAAGAGCTTGCAGGTGTTACATCAAACGTTGTAAATGTTAAAGCTACATCTGATAAATATTACAGTGCTAAGTTCAAACGCGCTCCATCTATTAAGGTAGTACTTGAAAAGAATGAAGATGGTGAAGGTACTGTAGGTTATACAGCAAGTAAAAACGGTGGATACTCTAACAGAGCATTCGGTACTTTGAATGATGTTAAGTATGCTAACTTCCAGTGTGCTTTCAGAGCAACTCCTGCTGAAGGATATGTATTTGAATCATGGGAAGTAACTGCAAATGGTGAAACTAAGACATATCATTCAAATATCCTAAATGCATATATTAACCACGATACTACTATAAAGGTTAACTTTAAGAAAGCAAATGCTTATGATACATTTGACAGTCTTGACACATCTGTTTGGACCGCTGCAGTAGCAAACGGCAGTGCAGGATTTACTCCTGTGGCAGGAAAAATGTATGCTTCAGTATCAGGTGGTACATTTAACTTTACAAACAGTGCGTTTAACAAAATGGCTAACTATATAGTTATCAACAACAACGTAGTATCGCTTGGTAACACTACACTTATCACTACAGTAAAAGCTAATAACAAAGAAAACCAGAATAAAGGTAAAGTAGTATTTGGTTTCAAAGATGCTAAGAACTACTGGTATGTAGACTTCAACCCTGTAAAAGATATAGCAAGACTGGTACAGGTAGCTGAGGGAGTGACAACAGTTCACGCTACTTATGAGAGAGATGATTCATCAACACTTGACTTCTCAGCAAATGTTGATATCCATGTAAAGACTACTTTAGACGGCAAAGTATCTGTATATCTATATCAGGGTGAAAACGAATATGTTCTTGTTGAAAACCTAGATGCAGGTGCAATAGTTACAGGTAAGATGGGTCTTGGTGTAACTTATGCAAGCCATATCTCATTCGACAACTTTGCTGTAATAGCAAACTAACAAAAATTTACTGTTTATAATAATTGGTTAGTATGCTAAAATAGTTATATCGAAATGATAAAATTTAAAATGTATATTTAACCGACATGCCCAAAACGCTTTTTAGTGGTTTTGGGCTGTTGTCGGTATAAATGTGATACTCCCGGATCAGGAGGAAAGTGAAATGCTTAAGCTTATAATTGCAGACGATGAAGAGATAATAAGAGACAGGCTTATAAACAAAATTCCGTGGAACACGTATGGGTTTGAAATTGTCGGTGAGGCAGAAAATGGTAAGGATTTGTATGAGATGACGCATCTTTTAAGACCGGATGCTGTTATGCTTGATATAAAAATGCCTATAATGGATGGAATTGAATACGCAAAAAGAATAAGAAATGACGGATTCGATACAGAGATAGTAGTGCTTAGTGGTTATGGTGAATTTGAATATGCCAGAGCATTTATCAATATTGGGGTATTTGATTATATTCTTAAACCGCTAAATAAAAAAGATATTGGAGACGTGTTTAAAAGGCTACGATATAAGATAGAAAAACAAAAAACCAGTGCAAATATGTTTAAACGCGAATTTGATATTGACAATCTTATCGTATGCAGTTCTGAAATGGAAAGTGCACTTATAAAATCACTTCGTACTATAAACTATGATTTTTTTGTAAATACAGTAGATGGACTTTTTGACTTGTTTAAAAAGTGTAATATAGAGTTTTCGGATGTTTTGCATAATATATTTTATATGCTAAACTACCTATACAGATATATTCGTGAGTCGAACAAGTATAGCGAAAGTATAAAGGAAACGTTTAAACTGCTTATAACCAAATGTGACAAGTTTGACAATTTAGAAAAACTTAAAGAGTTTGTAGTAACAACTATGAAGACTGTGTTTGACGACATGTCGGAAAAAGGTAGTCCAAAGGTTAACACAAGCTTTGATAAAGCATTAAAATACATAGAAGAGCATTACATGGAGGAGATTACTCTTGAAAAAGTTTCGGAGTATATCGGTGTAAGCTGCGGATACCTAAGCAGTATATTTAAAAAGGAAAACGACGTAAGCTTTGTTACTCACCTTAGAAACAGACGTATAGAGGAAGCGATAAAACTGCTTACCACTACCAATAAAAAAGTGTATGAAGTAGCAGAAAACTGCGGATTTCAGACGCCAAGATATTTTAGTGAAATATTTAAAAGCACAGTGGGTATGACTCCGCTTGAGTATCGAAAGATGCATAAAAAAGGCTAATCGATAAAGGTTGAGGAAATATGAATCAATCAAGAAAAAGTATAAATTCAATTATAACATTTAAAATAGGAACAGCACTTCTTTGCGCAATACTTCTTATAATTATTGTGGCAAATATGGCTATTCCTATTTGCTTTTTTAATTCGTTAAAGGACATTAACCGTGACATCACAAAGAGCATTAACCTGTTATTTTCAAATACTATAGTCAAGACACAGACTATATTTGATATGATATCGTCGGATGATGAAATGCTCGATGCACTGCGTACGATTGACGAGATAAAGGGCGAGGATGCCGAAAGCATACTTAAACGAAGAAAAATAGTAAGCGATTATATTACCGATGACATAGTGCGTCTTCGCAGTATGAATCTTGACGTGGTAAATGACATTATTATAACATCCAAGAATGCGGAGGAATATATTTATTCTTCGGCGTATTCTGATAATAAAAACATACTTGAATACATTCGCACAAACAGTACAAGCGGAGTGAGTATGTTTTATCTTGACGAATTTTCGGGATATGATTGGGTAAAAACTCATATGTATATGCTTGCCCGACCTATATTTGATAGGGATGGCAGAGAGGTAGGCAAGGTTGTTTTTCTGTTGAACAGTGAAATAATAGATATGTTTGAAAAGAAAAACAACATATTCATAATTAAAAATAACGATGTTATATTTAAAAAGACAGACAAAGCTACAAGCCTGGATAACATAAAAAATGCCGATGAACTTGGTATATATGATAATGAAAATACCGACTATATACGAACAATTTCCGGCAAAAAATATCTTGTAAGCTACGATACATCAAACCCTTATGGCTGGCTTGTGGTAAACCTTGTTTCGGTGGACGAAATATACGAATCGGTAAATGCCATTAAAATACTTAGTATAGTAGTGTCGCTGGTATTCTTTGTACTGTTTGCACTTGTGCTGAGAGTGTTTTCAAAACGAATATCTAAAAAGTTAAGTATTGTAATATCCGAAATGAATATGCCGGATAAGATTTCTGATTTTGAACAGAAAAGTACACTGCTAAAAAAAATAGGCTTTCGTACCAAAATGATGGTGCTTGCCGTGGTAACTATAATGGTGCCTGCACTTTTGTTTACCGGGATATTGTGTATCAGGTACATAGACATCATCAGGACGGAGAATGCCCAGCTTGTAGATGACTACACAAACTTAAAGGGATACATAATAGAAAGAAATATTACCAATGCTGAAAATGTTATCAAATATGTTCTTACTGACGATTTGGCAAAGCAGAGTATTTATAACCTTCATACCCAGCCGGGTCAGGACAGCTATAAGGCTGTTACTGAAAATATAGGTAAGCTTCTTCCTGAGGATATGTCGGTGAGAATACGTATATACAATCATAAAGGACAACTTGTATATGCAGGCTTTGAGGATTTTGAAAATGTTCTTGCAAATAGTCAGACGTTTACTCCACCGGACGGAATAGCGACATCTTATGAATTTAAAAAAGACGAAACAGGAATCACCGAATATGTGATAAAAAAGAAAATCTTAGGCTCAAAGGGATATTATGATTATCCGCTTGGATATGTCGAGGTTATATTGTCTGAGGATACACTTCTAAGAGATTTTAAGGACGACGGCTCTTATTTTGAATATGTTATACTAAGTGGAAATGATGAAATAGTCCGTTCAAAACTTCCAACTGTAGTTGGCACTGATGTCGAGAATGTGACGGATATACTTGCACAACGAATGCTTAATAAAAGATATATTTCCACAGTAAATCTGAAAAATCATTTTATGAAGGTTTATGTACTGTATCAAAACGAAATGTCTGACTTGTACAACCTTGTGCTGGTTATGTGTATGCTTATGACATGTCTGGTGTGCCTTATCATGACACTTTATACAGGCAGAAAGCTTAGTAGCTATGTTTTAAAGCCAGTGTATATTGCCAATAATGAAATATCAAAGGTTGAAGTAATGAAGCTTGACGGAGATATGCCGGAGAGAAACGAAGGTGACGAGCTTGATGGTCTTATCGAGGGCGTTAATGATATGAAGATAAAAATACGCGAGCTTATCGACGACCTTTATCAGCAAAAGATAATGGAAAAGGAGCTTGAAACTATAGCCCTTCAGACACAGATTGCACCGCACTTTTTATACAATACCCTTGAAACAATAAATGCACTTGTTGATATGGGTGATAATACGCGTGCGTGTGATATGATATGTCTTTTAAGCGAGTTTTTCCGTAAGGGAATATCAAGACAAAAGCATATTCTTACACTAAAAGAAGAGATTGATTACACAGAAATATATATACAGATACAGAAAATTCGATTTGGTGATGATCTTATCGTTGTGTGGGAGCTTGGCGATGTAATGGAATGTAAGATAGTCAACTTTGCACTCCAGCCGCTTATAGAAAACAGCCTTAAGCATGGCAATTTCTCGTCGGATGAAACAAAGATAATTCGCATAAAAGCATATAAGGCAAAGGACAAGCTTAAGCTTGCGGTAATAGATAACGGTAACGGCATAGATGCGGATGCTTTATTGGAAATGAACGAGAGCTTTGCACGTAGCGGCATCCCATCAAAAAACATTGGACTTAAAAATATATCCGACCGTATCAAATTGTATTTTGGTGAGCAGTATGGACTTAAGATATATAGTAAAAAGAATAAAGGTACTATCGTAAGGATAGAATTGCCGATAGAAATGTAATACATTTTAACTTTGAAAAGGCCCCCTTGTGTAAAGGGGGCTGTCATCACAGATGACTGAGGGATTGTTTGCTTAGCTTCTCACAATCCCTCCACCGCTGACGCGGTCCCCCTCCCTTTGCACAAGGAGAAGCTTTCTTTATTTTATTGTCAAATAATAAACAATGTTAACAAATTGTAAAGAAAATATTAAAAATTTGGACTAAATATTAAAAATACTGACTTGTGTTATTTCAAATGTATGGTATAATAAAGTAAGATATAATGAATATAATGTCGATAACTTTATCCATTTGGTGTAAATTCACATAAAATACACCTTGTTGATAACAAAAAACAATCGATATTTTATCAAAAAAGAAAGGCGGATAAACATGAAAAAAAGATTACTATCAATCATGCTGTGCTTGGCATTGGTAATTACCATGTTTGCAGGTATTACTATCCATGTTGCAGCAGCAGACGACGGCTTGACG
>JAZQHR010000049.1:0-2638 GCA_045540695.1 Clostridia bacterium
ACTTTATATATTATATTCAGGCTTTCGTTATTTTTAAAATCAACTAAATTATGAAAAATAATTTTCTTTGGCGCAATAGACACAAGATTGCTTAAAAGGGTATCTTCGGGTAGGTTTTCAAGGTCGGAAAATTCATACATAACGTTTACCATATCTACAGGCGAATTTCCAATATCATCTGTAAGGATATAGTCACTGTCTTTTTTAAACACATGTACTGTCTCGCACGCACCATCACCAATGCTTACAAAATATTTTAAAAGATTTACAAACTCGTTTTCTTCATTTTCAAGCATTATATCTGTTACCGCCTCACACACAATAAGTTCAATATGCTCAACATAGTCCTGCATGCGAAACCTGAAATATCCATCCAACACAATTTTTCCTTTGTCGTCAATAAAGTCTTTAAGATTATCTGAAATTACATCTCTATCAACTTTCGACAAGACATCTTTTATAATATTTTCGCGTTCTTTTTTGTCAAAAAAATAAAACTCTTTACAAAGGTAAGAGTTTACGTATTTTTTTATATAATTATTTATGATAAAATTCGACAGCACACTGCAAATATAACTTTTGCTACACTTACTAATTAAAAAAATCGATACATTTCTATATTTTTCGGCATTATATGTTATATTATCTTTTTTAAGGCAATCTATAAATTCGCACGCAAGACTATTTGGCAACACTACTGTCAAGATAACACCACTCCATATTTATAAAAATTGATAGTAGTATGCGTATAAAATAAAAATTATATACCAAATCCAATGACTGTGCCTACGTCTACAAGAGGTGTGTCCGGCACGTACTCAATTTTTTTGTTTATATCATTTAAAAAATCTCTTATAATTTCAAAATCAGGATGAAGCGTAATATCCCCTGCAAAAAATATAGTGTCATCGCTTATCTGACCACTCGCACCGCCTATAAAACCATAATCATATCCATCAAGGCGTATATGTCCCTGTCTTATTTTAAGAGTGCTAATACCAAGTTCGACGAACGATTCATATATTCCTTCGTCAGACGTTATAACGGCATCTCCTGCTATACACATATTGCACTTGGTATAACCCTGACTTACGTTTATCATTTTGACATCCTGATTTTTAAGATGATTTAACACACACGAGTCGGTATACTTTGTATTATGAAACGCATACTTTCCTACCCTTGCTACATTATATGCTATATCGTATGGGTAGTTACATTTTAGGGTTGTATCGCCGCACATTAATTTTTCTTTAAGTATTGGTTTGTAATAATCATAAACTTCAGGTGCACACACAAACAAATCCTCGGAAATTTTTGCAATCTGCATATCTGCATGGTCGGATATTTCCCGGGAAATATTTTTGTGTTCTATTGTCGATACTACCTCTATCCCAATACCTTCAAGTGTCTCTTTTACACTTAGCGGTGCTTTGTAGGACAGGATTGCTTTTTTATAATACATATACATCACCTAATGAGGAAAACATTTCGGGTCGTCGTTACAATCCCTCAGTCATCTTCGATGACAGCTCCCTTTACACAAGGGAGCCTTTGCCGACCCCTACAAATAAATATAAGGACGGGATGGAACCCCGCCCCTACGATTTAATTGTACCAAGACATATTATTTATAGCTATCAAGCTTTTCTTTTATCATCTTGTTTAGTATCTGCGGATTACCTTTGCCCTTTGACGCTTTCATACACTGTCCCATAAGGAAACCAAGTGCACGGTCACGTCCTGCTTTGTAGTCTTCAATAGACTGCGGATTTGCCGCGATGATTTCGTCAACAAGTGCTTCAAGTGCTCCTGTATCGCTAATCTGCGCAAGACCAAGCTTATCCACAAGCTTACTTGGTGCCTCACCTGTTTTAAACATTTCATCAAGTACCTTTTTACCTGCTGAATTACTTATGGTATTTTTGCCGATAAGGTCTAAAAGCTCAACTAACTGTGCAGGCTCAAACGGAATATCCGAAAATGCCTTTTCGCTATCGTTTAGCACCTTTGATATATCGCCAAGTACCCAGTTACAAACTGTCTTTGGATTACCACCTTTAGAAAGGCAAGCCTCGTAAAACGCTGCCATATCCTTATTATCGGTAATGATAGATGCTTCATAATCAGAAAGTTCAAGCTCACGCATATATCTTTCCTTCTTGACTGCAGGAAGTTCCGGAAGCTCTGCTCTTACCTTCTCTACCCACTCATTTGAAACTTCTATTGGCATTAAATCAGGCTCTGGGAAATATCTATAATCGTGCGCTTCTTCCTTACTACGAAGAAGTACATTTTGTCCAAGTGCATCGTCCCAACGTCTTGTTTCCTGGTCGATAGTGCCGCCATTTTCAAGTATCTCTGTCTGTCTTCCTATCTCATATTCAATAGCTCTTTCTCCGCCTGAGAATGTGCTTACGTTTTTCATTTCTGTTCTTGTGCCAAACTCAGTTTGTCCCTCAGGGCGAAGGGATACGTTTATATCACAACGAAGTGAACCTTCTTCCATCTTACAATCGGAAACGCCAATATATGAAAGAATGGATTTAAGAGTTTCAAGATAAACTCTTGCCTCTTTTGCACTTCTTATATCAGGCTCGGAAACTATCTCGATTAGCGGAACACCGCAGCGGTTATA
>JAZQHR010000050.1:0-41652 GCA_045540695.1 Clostridia bacterium
TTATGTTGACGGCGTTGCATCATTAAACTGAGAATAATTAGTTAATAAAAAGTATTTATATAGGAGGACGAATTCAATGAAAAAGATTTATGAAGTTCCAGCAATGGAAATCGTTAGATTAGATGCTTCAGAAAATATTGCTAAACTACCTACTCTTGATAGTTCATCAGCTGAAACAAGTGTATCTGAAGGCCGTGTAACTACAACTACAAAAACTACTGGTTTAGTAAAGGCTCTTATGGGTGCAATCACTTCAAGTGCTGAAGCGTAATCATTAACTTAAATAATTAAAGGTTGATACATAATGTGTCAACCTTTTTTATTTAATTAAAATAATATAAATGTTATTTGATATTGAATCGTTTATAAAAATAAAAAATTTGATATATAACAGTAGTATAGAATTGGAAAATAAT
Source organism: Clostridia bacterium (assembly GCA_045540695.1). Classification (GTDB taxonomy): domain Bacteria; phylum Bacillota; class Clostridia; order UMGS1810; family UMGS1810; genus JAZQHR01. Next base: position 417 of record JAZQHR010000050.1, read on the forward strand.
AATTTATAAAAATTATTCAAAACTATAGATTTTTATTTATTTTATGGTATAATATAAATATAATATTAAATGATGAGGATAATATGGGATACTATAAAATAGCGGATATTATTTTTAAAATTGAAAATATTGATTACGAGTTGTTTCACACTCGAATGAAAGAGTATAAAATTGAATACATACCTGATGATGTGGATGTTACTGTGTTATACAATGAAAATAACTGCATTTCCGTTCCATATGGTGAGGCAATACCAGGAAAAAACAATAAATTTTGGATACATAATGACAATGAATATGTATTATATGATTATTATGAAGAATACGATAAAGTATTTACTTGTGTAAAAGCAAACGGTGATTGGAGTAAAGTTGAGTATACAATTGCGGATGCAACAGAAATTTTTGGAATACCAAATGATGTTAGATGCTTTAATATGCTTTCGATAGTAATGCAAAATGTTATCCTTTTTAAAAATGGCATGGTAATACATTCGTCAGCCATTGATTTTAAGGAAAATGGACTTGCTTTTTTTGCACCATCCGGTACGGGAAAGTCAACACATACAAGTTTGTGGAAAAAATACTATCCTGATGATGTTGAAATTATTAATGACGATTCACCTGTTGTAAGATTAATTAACGATAAGATAATGATGTATGGCACTCCGTGGAGTGGAAAGACAAACATTAATACAAATAAATCAGTTGAGCTTAAAGCGGTTGTATTTCTTCGACAAGCATATGAAAACTCAATTAGCAAGGTTGTTAATCCTTTAGAGGCACTTCAAGTGATTCTACCAGAAGTATATAAGCCAGTTTTTGAAGAAATGATTAACTTGAATATGGACATGCTTGATAAACTTATAAAGAATGTCCCAATGTATATTATGTACTGTAATATCTCTAAGGAAGCAGTAGATATTGTGAAAAAGACTATAATAAAATAATTTTTATTATATATTATTGAAAGGAGAACATATAAATGAAAAAAATATTAAAATTAAGCGTAGTGTGGTGCCTGGTGATTTCTATTATAATGGCAGGAAATACTGTGGCGTTTGCTCAACAAACATTTGGTGATTTGGATGCAAGCCACTGGGCATACAATTCAATTATTAGACTAGTAGATGATGGAACTGTAAATGGATATTATGATGAATTAACTGGGGAATATTCATTTAAACCAGAAGAAACTGTCACAAGAGCCGAATTTGTTAAAATGATAGGCGAAGGACCAACTATGAGAGCAAACAAATATTACGATGTAGATGAATCTCATTGGGCGTACGGCTATATAATGACTTCGGGTATGAAGGAAGATGGTTCAAACAGATTCTTCCCTGATAGAGCTATCAAAAGAGGTGAAGTTGCTGAGATTTTATGGACAAGAGGCGGCGCAGTTAATGGTGTAGTAGCACCATCGGCAATTACAGATCAGTATAAGACAAATCCCGATGCTATAGCATGGATGTATACATATGGTCTTATGCAGGGAGATGACGGTGTAAACCTTAGACTTTCTGACACTCTAACAAGAGCAGAGGCGGCTGCACTTATTGTTCGTTCAAGAAACGTTTCGGCTGATTCTGAAAAAAAGGATTTTATATCATCTGCAAATTCTGAAATTTTAAAAACAGTATTTAACAGTACTAAAGTATTTGAAAATGAGTACAGCGCAGATACAAAAGTTGCGTATGGTGAATTTGCAAGAGCTGCTATCAAGCTTGCTACAGGCGAAAATATGTTAACGTATAAGGGATATTCGGCTGTTGAGGAGTTTGAACATAAATATGCAAAGGATATGTATGCGATTGGAACAGCATGTCTTGGAAACGAAGTTATAAATGCTGAATATGCTGATAAGAATGTTACAGTACAGGACGGATTGGCGATGCTTGTACATGCGGCAATAAAAAATTCAGCGTATCCAGTTGGTTATGGTGCTAAAGATGCGTCTTATGCAGATGTAACAGGTACACTTAATGATAAAGAGAATGCATATCTTACATATGCATTCAAAAACGGAATAAGACTTTATGCTAATGATAAGATAGATGCAACACGTGAAATTACACATAAAGATATCGCATGCATACTTCTTCAGTTAGACAAGAAAATGGGTCTTATAAAGTCAAAAGTAACTGATAAAAACAATAAATATAGAGCGGAAAGAATAAGAATGGATATGGAGTCATATCCTTCAAATGCTGCTGAATACAGATATATTTTAGAGAGCGTTCCAAACGAGATTTATTTAATGCCAGTAACTTCTTACGGCAAAGTTGAGTCAACTCGTCAGTCAGTATTTGCTCTTGCAAACGAGTATAGTTATATTTTTGAGTCAACTCTTGAAAGTTATAGACTTCTTTGTCAGAAAAATGGTGCTGACGCAAGATTTACATACTATCCATCACTTGTATATGATAACGGAAACGGATATACAATGCGTGTAAAATGTGAAATTACAGGCACTCCTGTAAATGTATATATGCAGGATATGTTTGCGGGTGATTATGGTGATAACTATAAAGTATATAATGGTATGACATTCTTTATGGATGTTGTTACAGGAGGTCCGGTTACGGATATCGTAATTGACACCGATAAGGTAAAAGTAGATAAAATGGTTGCTATATTAGAATAATTGGTGTAAAAGAAATATTGATAAAAAAAGTCGTGGCTCCACGACTTTTTTTATTTGCAATGACTCAAACGTAAACAAAGCATATTGTAATGATTGGAAAAATGTGCTATAATATTTATGCTGAACTACTCACATATAACTACGGAGGATAAGCATGTGATGTCGGTATTATTAGAGGTTTTGTGTGTAGCTTTGAAATTTAAATTTCACTTTTTGTGTTTTAGTTGAGGTGATGTGATTTGCGAAAGTTAGAGAATTGGTTGATTATTTTTATACTATTAATTTCAATGATAATTCCAAGAACAGGATTGGCAAGTGATGAGATTTCGGTAATAGTTGACGGGAGATTTATTGAATTTGACGTATCCCCACAATTGGTTAACGATAGAACGATGGTTCCATTACGAGCTATATTTGAAGCATTAGGTGCAACAGTTGAATGGGACAACGATACTCAAACTGTTACTGCAACAAAAGATGAGGTTTGTGTTGTCGCAACAATAGGCAGTAAAACAATATATGTAAATAATGTTAGAAAAACAATGGATGTTGCTCCTATTATTATAAACGGTAGAACTCTTGTGCCGGTGAGGTTTGTTGCAGAAGCTTTAGATTGTAATGTTGAATGGAACGAAAATACGCAGACAGTAGAAATATCTTCGTATAATGCTGATAATAATAAAGATACAGTGGAATTTAATTCTCCAAGGCATGCTCCTAATATGTATGTTGATTGGATTACAAACAATGAATATGATGTTATAAGTGTTGATTGGTATTGTGATGAGGATGCACTCAATACGTATTGGGCAGTTCATAACTGGGAGAATGGATATGCAGGATTTCAAAACAAAGACGGTAACCATGTGTTACTTCTTTCTCTTTGGGATTTGCCTGACGGAACTAATCCTACTATTGAATATGTTTTGGATGGTACAAATGGTAATTTTGGTGGCGAAGGTACAGGAAAACAAGTTTTTACAAACTATAACTGGGAAGTTGGAAAATGGTACTCGATGTGTATTCAGTTAAGTAGCGACAATAACAAAACTTACTACACACAGTATGTAAGAGAAGAAAATGATGATTGGCTAAAAACAGCTGTTATTAGTTACCCTGTTGTAGGAGATAGATTTTATGGTAGTTCAATGTTTCAGGAGGATTTTACTTTCAACAATCTTTCTCGTAGCTGCGGACTAAGAAATGCTTGCGGAAAAATTTATGGCACGGATATTTGGGAATCTTGGGATCTGTGCAAAATAACTAATTCATTCTTTCCGACCGATGACGCAACCTGGGAAAAGGGTGTTGAAAACAATATAGATTTTAATTGTAATTGGGAAAACTACAGTGATTATGTGTGGGTCCAGTCAGGCGGTAAAGGTTTTGCCTCAAATGGCAAACAAATCCCTGTTCAGTATAATCTCAATAATTCAGATATACCACCCGAAAGTCTTTTTGGTAAACAAGACTCTTTTTTTAACGATAATTATGAAACCTCTAAAACAGGAGAAGTTTTAGGATTGTGGACACATAATGAGTATTCAGATAATTATAACGTGTTGATGTTTGCTGATAATCAAGATACGGTTACGGTAAGCATTACCGCTATTAGGGGTAATGGTGCTCAAATTGCTGTTGCTAATGTGGAAAATGTAATATTTATAGATGGCATGGCAAGCTTTCATATTATCGATAGCTTTGGAAACGAGGCTGATTGCAGTATGAAAATTGAAAATGGAAAACTTACTATTATGTATACCAATGAGCAACTAGCCGAGTTTGCTAATTGGGGCGTTGTACATGTTCCTGAAGGACATTATATAAAAACTGCTGAACTTTCCGATGACTTCAATGAGTGGATTGAATCAATAAAACAAGAAATTGAATGGTCGAAGAGTGAGGGCGGGTATTAAAAACACGTTCTATTTTGAGATGGACGTTGTAAAAAACAGCTCACCTTATGCGGGTGTACTCTAAAGGAGAGTATTTTAAAAGACAGAAACGATTGATTTCGTTTCTGCCTTTTTCGTAGACGAACCGCAAAGGTCTTAGGATGTCCTAAACATTTGAAAATGATATACATTTTCCCTGCTTGTTACAGTGCCGGACAGATTATTTAACTAATATATTTCCAATTCCAACTTTATGATCTTGTCCGTTTACATTTGTATGTATTTTTAATTGTAATCCATAATTTAGAGGAACTGTTATTTTTTTAGGCATATCACCTTTAAAAACATCAACTTCTTTGACCAATTTTCCATCAACATAAAAGCTGACAGTTTTTTCTCTGTCGCCATAACCATCCACATGTCCAACAACACAGTTTAGTTCTGAATATTTTCCATTTAAATTAAAGTAAGCGTCCTGTTCATAAAACCAACTATAAAATCCATTGGAATACTTTTCTCCTGCCATATAAAAACTTTCGTTTCTATATGAACCTGTTTCATACGGCGGACAAACATCCAACAAAAAGGTTTCGTCACAAGAAATTTCATCCCATAAATATACACATTGAGTTGAACCATCCCAAGTAACATCCATTCCTGCCAAATTTGCTGTTCCTCTAACTGGCATATAAGTTGTTCCGTTGTAGATAAATGGTTCAACTGTAGTCCCATTTGCATCTTTCAACTCACATAACACATTATCTTTATAAACTTTAATATTATTATAAATCACCTCAATAGTTTTTGTTCCCGTTGTTGCAAATACTGCACCTCCTGTAAGCGTTGCACTAATCAGTACACCTGCAATCAATCCTTGTAATCTTTTTTTCATTATATTTTACCTCCAAAGTTTTTATTGCGACTTAATAGTCAAAAGTTATTATAACATATAATTTCGCTAAATGCAATACATTTGCTATGCATACAATAAAAATACATTTATATATAATTGTATTGCAGAGGTGATTGTATGAAAAAGTTTAAAATTCCATCTATTCCGCCAACAACGAACAAATGTATTAGATTTCCAAATGATATAATTGATGCTGTAGAAAAGGCAATAGAAGGCAAAAATTGTACGTTTACCGCTTTTGTTGTTGAGGCTGTTCGAGTAGCATTAGATAACATTGAAGATGAAAAATAATTTGCCAAAACGAAAACCAACAAGATTAAGAGATTATGATTATTCAACACCGGGAATGTATTTTCTGACAATGTGTGTAAAGGACAGACAACAACTGTTAGGAAAAATTGTAGGGTGCGGCGATTTCGACGCACCGCAAATAATATTATCGGAATATGGACAGATTCTTGATAAATATATCAAATTGATGAATAAAAAATATGCACATATCAAAGTAGATAAATATGTAATTATGCCAAATCATTTTCATTTAATTCTCAACATAACAGATTACAAAAACGGTGCGTCGGAAACCGCCGCACCCTACAATAATGAAACCTCAAAATTTGTGTCATTGTTAAAAAGATATTGTAACAGAGAATATGGTGAAAATATATGGCAATCCTCTTGTCACGACCACATAATTCGCGGTGCAAAAGATTATCAAAAAATATGGGAATACATAGACACAAATCCTTTAAAATGGAAATTAGATTGTTTTTACAATGACGAAAGGTCGTAGCGATTTTGCTACGACCTTTACTATCCTTAACAGTACGTCTAGTAGGGTGAGCTGTTTTTATTACAATATTATGCAAATAAGTCCGCCGGAGCCTTCGTTGATGATTTTTTGGAGAGTTTCCTGTAATTTAAATTGTGCGTCCTCGGGCATCCTTGAAAGTTTGTTATGTAAACCTTCGTTTACCAGTTCGTGAAGTGATTTACCAAATATATTTGACTCCCATATCTTTTCGGGTGACTCGTCAAATTCATTTAGAAGGTAATGCACTAAATCTTCCGATTGCTTTTCAGTGCCGACGATAGGTGATACCTCAGTTTCGATATCCGCACGTATCAAATGTATAGATGGTGCGGATGCTCTCAGCCTTACACCAAACTGATTTCCTTGCTTCACTATTTCAGGTTCTTCCAGGCTTAAATCCTCTATGCCGGGTGACACTATGCCGTATCCAAATTCATTTACTTCCTTGAGCGCATACGCAACTTTGTCGTATTCCTTTTTCATTACCGAAAGCTCTTGCATAAGGGTAATAAGTGAATCCTGACCTGCTATCTCAAATCCTGATGTTTCACCAAGTATCTTGTAAAATAGCTCATCGTCTGTTGTTATGTCAACCTCTAGCGTGCCATCTCCTAGGTTTATGCTTGAAATACTAGCATTTTTTGTGTATTCATAATCTTCCAGAGATTTTAGCACTTTTTTCGAATCACTTATCTTCTTGACGTTATCAATAGCCTCGATAACTTTATCGAAAAATCCGCGTTTTAACCAATGGCTTATATTGAGCTTTTCTATCCATTTTGGAATGTTTATGCCTATCTCTTTTAATGGGAACTCAAAAAGAATAAATTCGATAATCTTCATTATGTCTTCTCTTTCAAGCTCAGCACAGTTTATCGGAAGAACTGAAACGTCGTGTTCGGTTTCTATGCTCGTTTTTGCAGCTAAAGCAGTTTCACCGTTTGGATTTGCACTGTTAAGTAAAACGATAAATGGCTTGTTTATAGCCTTTAATTCGTTTATTACCCTGCTTTCAGCTTCCAGGTAATCCTCTCGTGGTATGTCAGTTACAGAACCATCAGTTGTAACCACGATTCCTATGGTGGAATGTTCATCTATCACCTTTTTTGTGCCTATTTCCGCTGCCTTTGCAAAAGGAATTTCTTCGTCAAACCAAGGAGTTTTTACCATTCTTGGCGTTTCCTCTTCTATGTGACCGAGTGCTGAATCAACAATATAGCCTACACAGTCTATCATTCTCACCTTGAGATTGGCGTTGTCGGAAAGGGATATTTCCACTGCTTCGTTTGGAATGAATTTAGGCTCTGTGGTCATAATAGTTCTTCCGCCTGCACTTTGTGGCAGTTCATCTCTTGTGCGTTCTCTGGTGTACGCATTGTCGATGTTTGGGATAACGAGTAAATCCATAAATTTCTTAATAAATGTGGATTTTCCTGTCCTTACTGGGCCGACAACCCCTATGTATATATCGCCGTTTGTTCTGGTGGCAATATCTTTATATATGTCCATAAAATGACCCCCTGCGTATTTATGTTTGTACATATATATGTGTGTGGCAAAACGGATATGACAAAATTGATGTGTATTTTTTTACCTTAAAATGGCGTTGCGTTTGGTAAGGCGTTTAGTGATTGATGAAATTGAAATAAATTTAAAAGATATTGTGTTTATATATGAATTATGTTATGATAAAGATTAAAAGAAAGGATTTGATAAATATGAAAAGAGTAACATGTATTTTATTGGTGTTTTCTATACTAGCATCTTTGTTTGTTTTAAATGTAAGTGCAAATGAAGATTTGATGCAAGAAGAAATCCAACTGGGTGATTATGTGCAGTTTGGAACATATCTTGGTGAACCTATATTATGGAGATATGTTATTTCTGATAAAAACGGAAAAATGTTGATTAGCGATAAGCAACTTTCAATGAAGTGTTATTCAGGCGGAACTAACCAAAATGGTCAAGGCGAAGGCGAAACAACTTGGGGAAACAATGATTGGAGTATTTCTGATATTCGCTCATGGTTGAATTCTTCAGCCTCTACCGGAGAAGTTGAATGGCTGGATGGCACTCCTCCTGATGAAAATGCTAGTTTCAGGGGATATAATCCATATGATGATGAAGCAGGCTTTTTATCTTCAACTAACTTTTCAGAGGATGATTTGAAACTTATAAAAGCAGTACAGTTAAAGACATATGATAAAGCAAACATTATAACAAATGCAGAAGCTATAGGTTCTCTATCGGTGTCTGATATAGAAATTGATTTAAATGATGTTGAATATACCACTACAGAAGATATGATGTTTCTTCCCGATTTGGTTGATATCAAAAAAATGTATGATAACAGCGATGTGTTAGGAGACCATTATTACTACGCAATTGCCAGTGAAAAAGCTATAGAGCACCATGGAACAAGTTATGGTTCAGATGAGTGGGATATATGGTTGCGTTGTCCTGATTATACAACTCTAAACACTGAGTACGATGAAGGCGTTCATGTATCAACATTGGGTAAGGGCGAATTATATCAGGATGGTGTGTCGCAAGGTGTAGTATATCATATAGGTTGGCGTGCTTCTTGCGGAAGTGATTTAACAGGTATAAGACCAGCGTTTTATCTGGAGGATGAGTTTGAAATTAACTCTGGTGATGGAACTTCGGATTCACCATACATACTATCAGCACCTGCCGAAGAAATACTTATCTATAACGAATCGGATTTAAAACAAGTCACATCCGGAAACAACTATAAACTGATGGCAGATATTGAGTTGTCCGAACCATGGACACCATTGGATTATTATGGTGGTACTTTTGACGGCAATGGTCATAAAATATCAGGGTTAACTTTACCAACGGGATATGGTGCTGACTCTTTTGGATTGTTTTATGAAGTAAGTAATGGTACGGTAAAAAATTTAACTGTTTCTGTTAATATTTCTTTGGGTGCTACAAAATATATTACTTTGGGAGCTATTGCAGGAATGTGCAGCAATGGAAATATTATTAATTGTCACTCCGAAGGTGCTATAACTTTAAAAGACGAAGGTCTTTCTTGGTTGGAAAGCACACCGACAATTGGGGGTATTTGTGGCTATATGTATTGTAGCAAAATAGAAGATTGTACAAATATGTGTCAAATAGTGGTTGTACAAAGAGGAAGCGGATTTTTTGAGGTTGGTGGCATTTCTGGAAGTGCAGGTGGCGATGTTGATGAAAACGGTTTAATTATTGGTAAAAGCATAATAAAAGGTTGCACAAATAAAAATTTAATCGCAAATGTATCCGGTGGTTTTACCGGCGGAATATTAGCATGTGGTTCTGAATTAGTGACAATTTCAGAATGTTCAAACATTGCTTCGATTAGTTGTACACAAGGTGGAGGTATAGCGGGAGATTTATCCGAAAAAGATGCTATAATTTCTTGCTCATATAACAGCGGTAATATAACGGCTGAAAGTTCAAGGGTTGGTGGAATTGTCGGAAGTTCTGATGGACCGATAAATGATTGTTATAATGTTGGAAGCATAACTTCTGAATCTACCCACTATACCATAGGAGGAATTGCAGGAATATCAACATACCATGTAGCTAATGTTTACAATATAGGGATAATAACATCAAATGGTGATTTTGGTAACGTATTTGGTGCTTCGGATTGCACCGAACCAGGATGTTACTGTTCGTACAATTGGTATTTCTGTGAGGACTATAATTCCAAAGGATGTATATCACAAACAACTATTGAAAATGAATCAATTATAGAGAATTCAGTTCCTTTGACATCGGAGCAAATGAAACAAAAGGAATCATTTTCTACATTTGATTTTGAAACAGTATGGGACATTAATCCTGAAATCAATGATGGATACCCGTATTTAAGATGTTTCTATGAAGAAACAACAGATGCTGAGTTTGGAATCTCTACTGCTGATGACGGAGTTGCCGGTTCTTGGTTCAGCTTTGATGTAGAGTTCTCTTCTTTGCCTACAAGTGCATATTTACAGTTTGATGCACCGGATGATAACTGGAATTGGTTAAGTGAAGAATACTGTATGAACCACGAGACCTTTAAAATTCCTGTTGCAGATTTAACCGAAGAAAATGGAAAATATGTAGGTACAGTTACGCTTATAATATATTCAACAGGTAATCAGTCAGATAGTTATAATCGCACAGTTAGAATAAATGCGGATTTTGACGGAACAAAAAAACAAAGCGAAGTTGTTAAATTTAAGGTTGAACCTATACCTGAAAAACCAAACAGGAGCTTTGGTAATTTGTATGAGCAAACAAGTGATCCACAGGAAATAGATGTATATCCTCAGATTTTGAGTGTATCCGTACAAAAAGATAGAGGACAGTATTTGATGAAAGTGGAAAGTTTTATTGCCAAAAATAAAGATAACGTATTTTTCTATTGGGAAACTGACAATGGTGAATTTACCGGAACAAGCACAAAATATGATGTTGCAAAATTAAATGCTCCGGAGGGTGCAACCGTAACAGTAACTATGGGTGATGGCTACGGATATATAAGCACAAAAACCATTGAACTTCCGGCAATTGATTAAAGGGGGGCAAAACAGATGAAAAAAATAATATCAACCGTTCTTGTTTTTGCTATACTTCTCACCCAATTTTCTGTATTAAGTGTTAGTGCTAATAATGACTATTCAGGACATTGGGCAGAAGAATACATAACAAAATTAGTGAAACAAAACATTGTATCAGGCGATGAAAATGGAAATGTTAACCCTGATAACAATATAACAAGAGCAGAATTTGTTAAAATAATAAATAAAAAATTTAACTACACCACAAAATCAACGGATAATTTCCCTGATGTATCTTTTGATAAATGGTATGCAGAAGAGTTTAAAATTGCAAAAAAGCAAGGTTATATGCAAGGGGATGAAAAAGGCAATGCCAACCCTGATAGTTTCATTACAAGAGCAGAGGTTTGTGTAATTATCGCAAGAGTATTGAATCTTAAGGATGATTATTCAAAAGCATCAAAATTTACTGATGACGAAGATATTCCCTCATGGGCAAAGGAAAGCATCTATCAATTAAATGTAAAAGGCTACATAAGCGGTTATCCTGATGGCAGCTTCAAAGCTCAAAATACTATAACAAGGGCTGAAAGTTTTACAATCGTTTCTAAAATAGTGGTTTCTACTCCAACGCCAAGCACGCCATCGGGCGGTAGTTCTGGCGATTCATCAGGAGGTGGAAGTTCCTCCGGTGGTGGAGGTTCTTCTGGCGGAGGGGGATCATCAGGTGGTGGTTCTTCCTCAGGTGGAAATGATACTGAACCGGAAAACAAAGATAGAACTATAGAAGAACTTACAGAACTCAATGATAATAAACTTCCTGAAATTGAAATGAACGAAGATGGAAGTATAGGTCTGTATAGCGGAGTGTATTCTGAGAAAAAAGTTGAAAATGTTAATGATGCCATTGATTCGTTGGAAAATGTAAAAACGATATTGAACATAGATGATGTTTCAGAAGAATTTGTTCCATTTGACGATGAAGGTAGCACAATTGACGACGGTGTTTATAAAATTCAGCAAGTTTACAATGGTGTTCCGGTTTCGTGCGCACATACAATTATAGGAACAGATGAAAATGGCTATCCGAATTCCATATTAAACCGATATGACGATAGCATAAGATTAGCAGATATTAATACCACTCCGTCAATCACAGAACAGCAAGCAAAAGAGATTATAATAAATGATTTGAGTGCAAAAAGTACAGATTATACTAATATAACTGTTGATTCGGTTTATCTTGAAATCTTACCGCAAGAAAAAATGTTAGTTTATTCGGGCTTTGCAACTTGTGATAACAGCTTAGGATGGAATTATAGTGTGGATGCGCATAGTGGTGAGGTTGTATATGGAAATGAGAATACATTTATAACATACCAAAAAAAGCCTTCAACATTAACGTACACAAAGGATAACACAAATTCAAAGATTAATGTCTTAAATATTGAAGAAACGGAATGGGGAATTTATTATCTTTTTGAAGACTCTGTAAATAACATATGTGTATGGGATTTACATGGTTTGAATTTGGATGCGGAAGACGAAAATGGCAATATGGCGAATTCATATATGATAAATCCTAATGAAAACTGGGAGAAACATTATAATAAGTATGGGCTAAGTTTACCTCATGGAACTACCTGGATTAATTCACTAGACGAAAAACAACAAGATGCTTTTTATGCCATATATAGTTTTGCACATGCTATTAATAATTATAATACACATTTAAATTTTATTGAAGGAAAAAATAGTAAAAAATATATTGGAATCAATACAGTATATAGTAACGCTTGTTATGCAACCTTAGATAATGCTGATGATACCACTACTCACTTTTTATTTGGAAATAGTGATAAATTCAGAACTTTCTTGCAGAGAGTTGATATCGTAGGGCATGAGTACACACATTATTTTCAAAATTATTACATAAACAGTGACAATAGATTAAGATACATTGATGGATTGGGCTCTAAAACAGGAATAAATAACAGTTCTAATTTTAAGTGGTTAGAGGCTTGTGCCATAAGTGAAAGCACAGCAGATATTATGGGAATGCTAATTGAAGCATTAAACGGCGAGGTTGTTTTTAACTCGCAATCTTTTTGGTATATTGGAGAGAGTCCAGATGGCAATTTTGATAATGATACACTTAATCACTATAATCCTACATACAATGAAGAAACACATACAACTGTTTTTGAAATGAAGGAATACTGGAATAAACATCCAAACAGAAAATATAGTTCCGGTCCCGGACATTATGATCGATATATTCTTCCTCAGTCATTCAAGAAAATGGTTCAAAAATCTCCGTCAACATCTCAAGAACAATGGTTTAAACTATGGGGCAATGCAATAAAGAAACTTACACCTTCATCAGGTTTTGATGATATGCGTTTAGCATTAATAAATTCCGCTAATGAAGTTGGTATTGATGTTGATGCAGTAAAATATGGATTAGACTATGTAGGAATTACAGAAAATGGAATACAAGGAAAAAATGAGTGGTATATCAAATTTATGAATCGCGCTGTTTCAGATGGATTAATTACTGCAGATGAAAATGGTTTTAGAGCAAGCGATTCTGTAACTCGTGCAGAATTTCTAACAATGATATTAAGAAAAAATGGGTATACGACTTATAATTCAACTACTGGTCATTGGGCAACAAATAACGTAAATGAAGCATATAATTACGGATTTGTGTCGAAAAGATGGAAGGACGAATGTACAAAATTTGAAAATGGGAAAACGTGGCTTGATAAAGAAATTACACGTTATGAAGCGGCATGGCTTACCTACAAAATAATGGGTGCAAAACTAAACAATGTTTACTTTTGGCATGAAGATGCGAAAAAAAACGGTTTTTTATTTAGTAATAGCAAATTTGCAGATTTTGGTTTGGATGCTTTGCAAAAAGCTTGTGGTTTAAAGGAAGGACAGGAAACATCATGGGGTTCATATTTGAAAGAACTACTAAACGAAGCTAATAGTTTGAATGGTCACTATATTAAATCAACGAATAACATTATTGATAATGATACCGTAACAGCAATAAAAATCTTTCAGGAAAATTATATGAACTATGATGGTAGTGAAAAATACTATGGAACTACAACAATGGATTTCTGGCATTGTCTGCATTTTTACGGGTTATTTCAACTTAATTTAAATGGTATAGTTGAAGGATATAAAGACCACATTTACGGCGTAAACAAAATAGAACCATTTGGAAATTTAACTAGAGCACAAGCAGTGAAAATATTGTATGCAAGTGATGGCACTATATAAAATTTGATTAAAATTAACAGCGACTTTGATATTTGTTCAAAGTCGCTGTTGCACTATTAGCAAAATTTATCAAAAGCCCCATTTTATGCGGTTTTTAAGAACTTGGGTTTGTTACACATTATATGTATAGAAGGGCAGATGCCTGTAACCTTACACTAAATTTAGTTTCTTGCTTTTTGCTGTTTTGGAGTTTTCTAATATTTTCTTAAAATACTTTTATAACGTAGAGCTTATTCTTGCTAAAACGATATTATGCATTATAAGCAAAACGGATATGACAATTTTGCTTAATAATTTTCACCATATTAAGTAATGCCACATAGTATAAAATATCAAGAATTATACGGGGTAATAGGGGGCATATTTTATGGGGAACAAACTACTTGTGCTTGGCGGAGATATGCGAATAGTTAAAATGGCGGACAGCTTTGCAGGTGGAGGATATGATGTGGATGTGTACGGATTTGACGACGAAGTGGCATTTCATCCACGTGTAAAGCACGCAGAGTCGCTTGGAGAAGCTATTGGGAATGCTGATATAATTATTATGGGTTTGCCTGTTACTACCGACAATGTGACGGTAAACACGCCACTTTTTGAGGGTGATATATATTTTTATGAAATATTTAAGGCGATGAATGATAAACAGCTTCTTATAGGCGGTAAAATCCCCGAGAATATCATCAAATTAGCAAGTGTGTATAACATACGGATAATCGACTATTTTAACCGCGAAGAGCTTACGGTATTAAACGCTATTCCAACAGCCGAGGGTGCGATAGAGATTGCTATGCGTGAGCTTCCAATTACTCTCCACCTGTCAAAATGCATCGTGCTGGGATTTGGGAGAATAGGTAAAATATTGGCAAATATGCTTCATCATCTTGGTGCAGATGTATATGTGGAAGCACGAAAGCACTCGGACATTGCGTGGATAAAAGCGTATGGCTACAAGCCTGTACACATAGATGTGCTTAAGGAAAACATAACCAACAAGGACGTAATATTTAACACTATTCCGTATGAGATACTGTCGTATGACCTTTTGTCGGTTGTAGACACAAACTGCCTTATAGTAGACCTGGCATCTGCCCCGGGCGGAGTAAATGACAAAATGGCAGAGATACTTGGTATAAAAGTGATAAAAGCACTATCCCTGCCCGGTAAGGTAGCCCCTGCTACAGCCGGAGAGATAATAAAAACAACGATAGAAAACATATTGTCCGAACGGGAGGTGTGATATATGGACTTATCAAAATACACCATTGGCTTTGCCATTACAGGCTCGTTTTGTACCTTTTCAAAGATAATTCCCGAGCTTGAAAAGCTTGTTAAAACAGGTGCAAAGGTTATTCCTATTATGTCAGAAATATCCATAAGCACTGATACTCGTTTTGGAAAAGCAGAAGACTTTATATGGCAAATTAAAGAGATTACGGGGCATAACATAATATCTACTATAAAAGAAGCTGAACCCATAGGACCGAAAAACCTTCTTGATGCACTGGTCATTGCTCCGTGCACGGGAAATACCATTTCAAAGATTGCAAATTCCATTACCGACACGTGCGTGACTATGGCGGCAAAGGCAAACCTCAGAAATGAAAATCCTCTTATTATAGCGATATCTACAAATGACGGCCTTGGAGCGTGTGCCAAAAGCTGGGGAACGCTTATAAATGCAAAGAATATATATTTTGTGCCGTTTGGTCAGGATGACCCCGAAAAAAAGCCAACATCACTTGTAGCGGATATGACACTTGTGCTTCCTACAATAGAAGCTGCATTGGACAAAAGGCAAATACAACCGGTTGTGATAGAGAGATAATTGTCTGTATGAATTTGAAATTTTACTTTCAAAGTAGCATACTCGATAATCATAGACTGGCACTCGAGCATAAAATCACCATTTGATAAGGCACTTAGAAAATCCAATTGAAATTTTAAAAATTCAAAGCAAAAAGTCAGGTGTTTTAAAAGGAATGCCTGACTTTTTAGTACAAACAGGGAAAGGACATGTTAAATGTATAAAATTTAAAGAGTTTCTTTTTATTGCTAAAGTTACCTTTTTATGTTACAATAGAAAAATAGATTGGAGATTAGTATGAAAATAGGAAATGTAAGCTTAGACAATAATATATTTTTAGCACCTATGGCGGGCGTTACTGACTTGCCATTCAGGCTTATCTGCAAAAAATACGGTGCAGGTCTTGTGTATAGTGAGATGGTCAGTTCAAAAGCTATACACTATGGCGACAGAAAAACGTTTGACCTGTTAAAGTCGGACGAGGCAGAATACCCGCTTGCAGTACAAATATTTGGCAACGACCCGCATATAATGTCTAGTACGGCTAACAGTGCACTTGGCGATGTTGGTAAAATCCTTGATATCAATATGGGATGTCCTGCTCCAAAGGTGTTTAACAATGGTGACGGCAGTGCACTTTTAAAAGAGCCGGAGCTTATTGGCAAAATAGTAAAAGCCGTGTCAGATGCGGTGGATGTGCCGGTAACGTGCAAAATCAGAAGTGGTTATGGTAAGGAGCATATAGACGTTGTAGGAATAGCAAAGATAATAGAGGCTAACGGCGGTGCAGCTATAACCGTTCATCCTAGAACACGCGAGATGTACTACAGCGGTCACGCCGACTGGGATATCATACGCGATGTGAAAAAGGCGGTGTCAATCCCCGTTATAGGTAATGGTGACATATTTACACCAAAGGATGCGATGGATATGCTTGACCATACGGGATGTGACGCGGTGATGGTAGCTAGAGGTGCACAGGGAAATCCGTTTTTGTTCAAGCAGATATTGGATTGCTTAGAGCACGGCAGGGTAATGTATGAGCCGGATGCAATGGAAAGAATGGACACCCTTTTTGAGCATATAGACCTTCTTGTAAGGCTTAAGGGCGAGCACATAGGTATACGCGAAGCACGAAAGCATATTGCTTGGTATACAAAAGGACTTAAAAATGCTACAAAGCTCAGAAATACTGTAAATCTTATAGACGACCTTGATATACTTAAGGAAACGCTTAATGAATATAAAAACACGTTGATATAAGGAGGCAAATATGTTAGTTGAAATTTTAAAATCCATCCTGTTGGGTGTAGTGGAAGGTATCACAGAGTGGCTTCCAATATCCAGTACCGGTCACATGATACTTGTAAATTCATTTTTGAACAATTACTCGGAGTTTACAGCCAGCGACCTGTACATATATGTAATACAGTTTGGTGCGATACTAGCGGTAGTTACAATGTTTTTCAGAAAACTCAATCCGCTTGCTCCGTCAAAAAGTGCCGGCGAGAAAAAATCAACCTGGGAAATGTGGTTTAAGGTAATAGTAGCGTGTCTTCCGGCTGCGGTTTTCGGACTTCTTCTCGACCCTATAATGGAAAAATTTGAAACTCCGTATGTGGTGGCAGCTACGCTTATTATCTATGGTGTGCTGTTTATCTTTATTGAAAACAAGCATAAAACTCCACGTATAAATGACCTTGCAACTTTGGATTATAAAACAGCACTTTTAATAGGCTTGTTCCAGGTGCTTTCTATCATTCCCGGTACATCACGCTCGGGTGCTACAATACTCGGTGCTATGATACTCGGCTTGTCAAGAGGTGCAGCAGCAGAGTTTTCATTTTTCCTTGCAATCCCTGTTATGGTAGGGGTAAGCTTTTTAAAGATAATATCAAACCTTGAGCTTATGACAGCCGATAACATCATAATTCTTTTGACAGGTATGGCTGTGGCATATATTACATCTATGATTTGTATCAAATTTCTTATGGAATTTGTTAAAAAGCACGATTTTAAATCGTTTGGCTATTACCGAATAGTACTTGGAATAATAGTAATACTTTATTTCAGCCTTATAGGATAGTTTGACATTTTGCGTGTAAAATGATATACTAATATGGTTGTAATGAGTAATGAAAATATGAGGTGCTTCTATGCTTTATACCGCTTCTCTTTCAAAGTTAATAGATGTATTTAACAAGATGCCCGGAATAGGTCATAAATCTGCGGTAAGACTTGCTTTTTACGTGCTGTCACTTTCCAAGGAGGAAGCGGATGATATTATATCCACCATACAGAACGCAAAGCAAAGCATCACATATTGTGAAAGTTGTTTTAATCTTACGGAAAGCAATCCTTGTCCTATATGTGCAAATGAAAAACGTGACCACTCAACTATTTGCGTGGTGGAAACGCCAAAGGACGTTATAGCACTTGAAAAAACCAGAGAGTATTTTGGCGTGTACCATGTGCTGCACGGAGTAATATCACCTATGGATAATATAGGTCCTGATATGCTGAAGATAAAAGAACTTTTAGAACGTATTGCAAACGAGGATATAAAAGAGGTAATTGTTGCGTGTAACCCAAGCGTTGAGGGTGAGGCTACAGCAATGTATCTTTCAAAGCTTATAAAACCGTTTGGCGTGAAGGTGTCAAGAATTGCGTTTGGACTACCTATTGGCGGTGACCTTGAATATGCCGACCAGGTTACACTTACAAAGGCCATTGAAGGCAGACGCGAATTGTAACATAATATCTTTTGTGAGGCCATATAATTATCGCAAAGAATGATTTGCATTAGAGGTGATTGTGTGGCGAAGGTTGCGAGAATTTGCGTTGGCGAATTTAAAAACAAGCTTTTTAAAAAGATAGATTATTCATATTTCGACATTTCAGGTGTGGAAATATTGGATATAACCATAAAGGCTGAAAAGTATAAAAATAGATTAAATAAATTTCTTAAAAAAAACGGCGTGAAATATGCCGTAGCTCCGTTTGATACAGACGTGGCTTTATTAGACGGAAAAGAGCTTATCAGGAGTATTTATCATGAAATTATAAAAAGATACGCAAAGACTTACGCCGGATGCATAAGCGTAAGCGTGTATTCAGACAGGCTTGATGAAATGGCACGAAGTGTTATTTTTGATTTGTGCGATAAATTTAAATACATAAGTGTATTTACTTCTGATTATAATAAAGATAAATTTTTTGATGAAGTGCTGTCTGTAAAAGGCGTAATGCCACTGTCGGTTTCAGAAAATGAAAACGAACCGGCATTTGTGCTGTCAGGTGATTTGCCGTGCAGAAAAAATATCGTTGACTTAAGATGCGGCAACGATATAAAAATATATACACCTGATAAAAAAGTGATATCATCCGCACTATGTGAGGCGGTTATAAAGGCGAAAAGCAAAGGTGAATCAGATATGAGAGAAGAGTTTTTACGCCTTGGATATAAAGTTATTTGACAACTTGTGTGTGTTTGATTATAATATAGTTTATTAAAGTGAAATGAGGAGAGTTTTAAATTATGGCAAAAAAAGTTGTGTTGACTCCTGCAGGTCTTAAAAAACTTGAGGACGAACTTGAATATTTGAAGGTGGAAAAGCGAAAAGAAATTGCTGAAAAAATAAAAATCGCAAGAGGCTTTGGCGACCTTTCAGAAAATGCAGAATACGTAGCTGCTAAGGAAGAACAGGGTAATATGGAAGTACGTATCGCCGAGATAAAGAAAATTCTTGAAAACGCGGAAATTATCGACGATAGTGAAATCTCAACAGATACAGTAAGCATCGGTGCAAAGGTAAAGGTGCTGGACATTGAATTTGAAGAGGAAGAGGAATACTCTATCGTAGGTTCAACAGAGGCAGACCCAAGTCAGAATAAAATTTCCGACGAGTCGCCAGTAGGAAAAGCGCTTATCGGCAGAAAGATTGGCGAAACAGTAGACGTGGAGATACCATCAGGTACTATTTCGTTTAAGATACTTGAAATCACAAAATAGGAGGACACATACTAATGAGCGAGCAAAATACAAATCAGGCTCCAGAGCTTGAGCTTAGTGAAATATTACAGATAAGAAGAGATAAATTAAAAGAACTGCAGGACGCAGGCAGAGATCCGTTTGAGATTACTAAATATGACAGAACTCACACTTCGGGTGATATCAAAAATGATTATACCGAAGAAGAAAGAGAAATCACTAAAAGAGGCTCAGACGTTCCTGAAAAGATTATTGCAAAAATCTCAAAGCTAGACGGACAGAAGGTGTCTGTAGCAGGACGTATTATGTCTAAACGTGGTATGGGTAAGGTAGGCTTTGTGCATATCGCAGACCTTGACGGACAGATACAGCTATTTGTAAAGAAGGATATATTTGGCGAAGAAGAGTACAACCGCTTTAAAAAGCTTGATATCGGTGATATCATAGGCGCTGAAGGTGAAGTATTCTCTACACAGACAGGCGAAATATCTATCAGAGCAGAAAAGATTACACTTCTTTCAAAGTCACTTTTACCGCTTCCTGAGAAATTCCACGGTCTAGTTGATACTGACCTTAGATATCGTCAGAGATACGTTGACCTAATTATGAACGATGATGTTAAAAAGACATTTATCACAAGAAGTAAGATAATAAGAGCTA
This sequence comes from Clostridia bacterium, assembly GCA_045540695.1. Taxonomy (GTDB): domain Bacteria; phylum Bacillota; class Clostridia; order UMGS1810; family UMGS1810; genus JAZQHR01. The sequence goes on from JAZQHR010000050.1 coordinate 21,003, forward strand.
TCAGAACATACCTTGATAACGAAGGATTTTTAGAGGTGGAAACACCAATACTTAATACTATCGCGGGTGGTGCGTCTGCAAGACCGTTTATCACTCACCACAATACTCTTGATATCGATATGTACCTTCGTATAGCTACCGAGCTTCACCTAAAACGTCTAATTGTTGGCGGTATGGAAAAGGTGTACGAAATCGGCAGACAGTTCAGAAACGAGGGTATGGACATAAAGCATAACCCAGAGTTTACTTCTATCGAGATATACGAAGCATTTACCGATTACGAAGGTATGATGGATTTAACCGAAAACCTTATCAGATATGCAGCTAAAGAGGCTTGCGGTACTGAAAAGATTATGTATCAGGGCACAGAAATAGATCTTTCTCACTTTGAAAGAATGACTATGATTGACTCTGTCAAGAAATATTCAGGCGTTGACTTTAACGAGATTAAAACAGACGCAGAAGCACAGGCTATCGCTAAGGAAAAAGGTCTTGACGTTGACCCTGTTAAATCTACAAGAGGCGATATCATAGCACTATTCTTTGATGAATACGTAGAGGACAAGCTTGTTCAGCCTACATTTATCACAGAATATCCTGTTGAAATCTCTCCACTTGCAAAGAGAAAACCTGGTCAGCCTGAATTAACAGAAAGATTTGAAGTGTTTATTACAGGCAGAGAGTTTGGTAATGCATTCTCAGAATTAAACGACCCTATCGACCAGAAGGAAAGATTTATGTCGCAGGTTGCACTAAGAGAAGCTGGCGACGACGAAGCAAATATGATGGATGATGACTTCATCAACGCACTTGAATACGCTATGCCTCCAACAGGCGGACTTGGAATAGGTATCGACAGACTTGTAATGCTACTTACAGACTCATACTCTATAAGAGACGTACTATTATTCCCGACAATGAAGCCGATTGATAACAAATAATCAAAAAATTCGCTTTCAGGATGCATTGCAGTTTTGAAAATTAGATTTTTACATTTAGGCAAAGAACAAAAATCCCGTAATACTGACGTATTTCGGGATTTTTTGATGTAGTATAAATTAAAAATATAGCTTCAAAACCAATACTTCCTTATCTGGTGGTGGCCAATTTCCAATCGTTTTTTTGTATTAAAAATTAGCACCTTGGATAATAGTTTTCCTGTGCGTATTCTTAGCTGTTCATATTTCGTTTTTGGCTGATAGCCTATCAAATCATCTCTTGTATTAGCAAAAAAATTGTGCTACAATAAAGTGCAAAGGGGGGATTCACTATGAAAAAAAGCAGAGGTTTGTACGACAGCATTAATTTTCCAGACCAAAACTTTAAAATTTTGTCCGTACCCGGCAGGATATCAAGTATAAACAGTATAGATGATTTTTCGAAGATTTTTCACGAGGAAATAGAAATAAAGTTGTTTTATGAGGGCTCGTCTACTCTTTTGATTGGCGACGAAACAGTTGTAACACAGCCTGGCGATGTTGTAATGATAAACCCTTACGAATTTCATTCAACGGTGGATATAGGCGAAATTAACGGCAAGTACCACATTATAATGATAAGCCTTGATTTTTTTGATAGCGAAAATTCTTTTGATATTGATTTAAGAGAGCTGTTTATTAAAGAAAGGATAGCACTTAAAACACTTATAAGAGGCGATGAAAGAATAGTATCCATTTTAAACAGAATAGTAAAGGAGTTTGAACAAAAAGAGCCCATGTACCATATAGCTGTAACGGGTATGCTTATGGAGCTTATTGCTGTTGCACTGCGCAAATATAAAAGAGAAAAACCCCTCGATATACTTACAGATAAAAATATAAGGTATTACGAGATTATATACCCTGCTATAAGAAAAATCCGTAAGGATTACGCAAGCAAAATAACTGTAGAGGGACTTGCAGATTTGTGCAATATAAGCAAGTGCCATTTCTGCAGAATCTTCAAGGCGGTAACTGGTGAAACCGCCCTTACCTACCAAACAAAATACAGGCTTAAAATAGCTGATGTAATGCTTAAAAATACAAACGAAAGCATATCGGAGATAGCTACACTTTGCGGATTTGACGATGTATGTTATTTTAGCCGTTGCTATAAAAAGCATAATGGTATATCGCCACGCCAAAAACGAGCAATATTGTCCAAATAAAAATCAATGCTGTGCATTGATTTTTTTTTATGCTTTTATTACACTTGAAATAACAATTATTAAATTATAGTTCCGTAATTTAAGGAGGAATTTTTATGAAATCAGTTAAAAAAATTGATATTCACGCACATGCAACAGCTTTTCCCGACATCTTTCCACCGGTAAGACTTGGTGAAAGATTTGTTTCGGCAGAGGAGGTTTTAGAGTTTTATGATAAGCTTAATATAGAAAAGGGCGTAATTTTGCCAATAACTTCGCCTGAATGGCAGATTTCGGAGCTTTCAACCGAAAGTTGTAAATACATTGCCGACCAGTATCCTGAAAAATTTGCATGGTTTTGTAATGTCGACCCCCGTTCGTTAGATATACCCGGCTCAGATATACCTGCAATGATTAACTGGTACAAATCTATTGGCGCAAAGGGAGTAGGCGAAATTACAGGTCAGGTTTATGCTGACTCGCCGGAGCTTGACAGGCTTTTTGGCGTTTGCGAAGAGACTAATATGCCGGCGCTTATACATATAGCACCGCAGTTTGGTAAATGCTACGGCATTGTAGATGAGCTTGGCTTGCCAAGGCTTGAAAAAATGCTTAAAAAGCATCCTGATATGAAGCTTATAGGTCACTCGCAGCCATTCTGGGCAGAAATTTCTTCAGATGTTACCGATGATTTGAGAAATGAGTACCCGACAGGCAAAGTTACCGAGGGTAGAATTGTTGAACTTATGAGGGAATACGGCAATCTTTATTGCGACCTTTCGGCAGGAAGCGGAGCAAATGCTATGATGCGTGATCCTGAATTTGCAGCAAAATTCTTTGAGGAGTTTTCTGACAGAATTATGTATGGTTGTGATATATGCGCACCTTCAAACACACATCCGTTCCTGTTTGATGAGTGGCTCGATAAAATGGTTGACGACGGTATGCTTTCAATGGAAAACTATGTAAAAATAGTTCGTGAGAATGCAATTCGTGTTCTTGATCTGTAATATATCGAATCGAAACGGAAAGAAAAGCATTGGAAAAATTAGTAAATTATAATGATTTAAGATTATTCTAGGAGGAAATGCAATGGAAAAATTAGCTATTTTGGGTGGAGCACCTGTTATTGAAAAACAACCGGACAAAAAACTTTTTGCGTGGCCGATATTTACCCAGGAGGAAGAAGATGCGGCATTGGATGTTGTTAGAAACAACAGATTTTCGGGTACAGATATTACCGAAAAATTTCAGGATGAATTTGCATCATGGATGGGTAGGGATTATGCTATTGCATACTGTAACGGCACAGCGTCGCTTACTGCAGCAATGTTTGCAGTAGGTCTTGGTAAGGGCGATGAAATCATATGCCCTACAAAGACTTACTGGGGCAGTATATCGCAGGCTATTAACTTTGGCGCATCGGCAGTTTTTTGTAATATAAACGATAAATTAAGTATGGATCCCGAAGATTTGGAAAGATGTATTACACCTAAAACAAAAGCGATAATGGTAGTGCATTATTTTTCGTATCCTTGCGATATGGATGCAATTATGGCAATTGCAAAAAAGCACAACGTTTATGTGATAGAGGATGTATCACACGCACAGGGTGCAATGTATAAAGGTAAAAAAGTAGGTACTTTCGGCGATATTGCAGCTATGTCACTTATGAGCGGTAAGGCTTTTGCCTGCGGCGAAATGGGCATACTTGTTACCGATAACCGAAAGCTTTACGAAAGAGCTATGGCTTTTGGCCACTATGAAAGAAATAACGACAGATATATTAAAGAAACAAAAGAGCTCCAGCAATATTTCCATATTGCACTTGGCGGTATTAAGGGCAGAGCAAATCAGCTTTGTGCGGCCATTGGCAGAATACAGCTTAAGTATTACGATCAGCGTTGTCAGGAAATTCGTAAGGCAATGAACTATTTCTGGGATTTGGTTGAGGATTTACCTGGTATAAAACCTATAAGAGTAGATGAAAACGATGGCTCGCACATGGGCGGTTGGTACTGCCCTCATGGTGTATTTGTGCCGGAGGAGCTTCATGGCCTTTCGGCAAAAAAATTCTGCGAGGCAATAAGAGCAGAAGGCTATGACGATTGTTGGGAGGGCGGTAATTTTTGTCTGCACACACACTCGTTTTTTAAAACCTTTGATTTGTTTAATGAGGGCAAACCATCCCGTATTGCGTATAACGACCGTGATGTTCGTGAAGATGATGATAAATGTGCACCGTCAGAAAACATTTATTGCTTCTCTGTGCCTTGGTTTAAGCATTTTGACAAGGAATGGATTGAAAAATATGCACAGGTTTTCCGCAAGGTTGTAGAAAACCACCAGCAGTTGCTTGAGGGTGATAACGATAAAACCCAGGGCGGCAGATGGTACGGTATGACAAACGCTTAATTCATTTTGGAGTAAAAATATGTTAAAATTTGGTATTGTAGGCACGGGCGTGGTAGCCGGATTCCATGCCAATGCCATAAAAAGCTTGGAAAATGCAAAGCTTTACGGAGTTTATGACAATGTAAGTGAGCGCGCAATGTCTTTTGCGCAAAAACATAATATAAAAGCTTATAAAAGCTACGAGGATATGCTTGCAGATAGCGCAATTGACGCAGTTTGTATCTGTACACCCAGCAGTTTTCATAAAGAACAGGCAATAATGGCTTTAAAACACAATAAAAATGTAGTTGTTGAAAAGCCAATGGCTTTTACTTATGAGGAATGCAGGCAAATAGATGAGGAATGTAAAAAAAGCGGATGTGTTTTAACGGTAATATCCCAGTTTCGCTTTTCCGAAGATGTTAAAAAAGTCAAAAAACTTGTAAGCTCAAATGCTTTTGGCAAGCTTGTATTTTGCGATTTGTATATGAAATACTGGCGCAGTCCCGAGTATTATAATTCAAGCAACTGGAAAGGTAAAAAGGCGCTTGAAGGCGGTGGTGCTCTTATGAATCAAGGCATACACGGAGTGGATTTGCTTACATATATTGCAGGCGATGCAAAGGTGATAAACGCAAAAACCAAAACGGCTTTTCACAATATTGAGGTTGAGGATGCTGCCTTGGCGGTACTTGAATTTGAAAATGGCGCAATGGGGGTTATAGAGGCATCCACCTGCGCATATCCTGGCTTTGAACGCAGACTGGAAATTGTAGGCACAAAAGGCAGTGTTGTGTTAAAGGAAAACACAATTGAAACTCTTGTAATTGACGGCGAGAATATCACCACAAAAAAAGGTGCAGGTGAGGTAATCGGTACTGCATCGGATCCGTCGGCAATGAGCTATAAATTTCATGCAGAGCAAATACAAAATTTTATAAATGCCGTAAACGGAAAGGAAAAATTACTCATAGATGCCATTGATGGTGCAAGAGCAGTAAAAATTATAGAGGATATTTACCGCTATTAAGATGAGCAACTATTATGAAAGAATTTTATGCGGATAAACAGAGGTAAAATATATATGAAAAATTTTTTAATTACGGGCGACAGCCTTTCCTACAACAGATACGGCTACGATGATGCCGAGCTTATGAATGCAACCGATTGCCATATAGGTATGCAAAGCTGGAGCTTTCGCTTGCGTAACGATTTTATTACATCAGCAAAGGGCTTTAAATATGCCGATGAGCTTGAATTTGGTTGCAGGGCAGACAAAGGTATGAGTCTTGAAGTGGATATTTGTGAGTCAATTTTCGGTGAAAGAGTTATAACACTTTTTCCGCTTAATGGAGAAATAAGCTTTAATGCCCAAAGCGATACAGGCACTTTGGTGCTCTATATACAAAAAAGAGTGTCTAACTATTGTCGATTTGATATTTATGTAGACGGCAAGCTTCAAAAAGCAGATGTTGATACTTACGGAAGCAAGGCGGAATATCAGGGATATGGCTTGATTACACTTGAACTTTTATGCGATGAAAATAAAAATGAACATAAAGTGGTTTTAAATAATTTCAGATGGGCAGATGATGAGCCTTGTGTAACCATTGCAGGCGTAAGCTGTGAGGCACGTTATGCCAACATTACAGGCCAGGGCAGCCGTACTGCAAGATTTTTAAATTATCATTTTGAAGATAGAATTGCAAAATATTCGCCCGATTTAATGATACTTGTTTTTGGCGGAAACGACACCTTGTTTTATTCGCCCGATGAATACCGTTATTATCTTGAAAAGCTATTTTCAGCAACTAAAGAGCGTTTTCCAAACATTAAAATAATAACGATAACAATACCTTATTGTGGATTAGTGCGAAATCAGCTTTTGGGCGTTACCTACGAAAATGACGAACAGCTTAACCAAAACTCAAAAAAATATAATGATGTTATGATGGACTTATCAAAAAAATATGTTGCAGAGTGCATAGATAGCTGGGAGCTTTTTAAAGATATACCAATACCCGAGTGGAGATTTGATAATATTCATCTTACAAGAAAAGGCAACGATATATTATATGATAAAGTAAAATCTTTAATTGATTTCAAATAATTGACTTTGTTAAAACAATACGAGGGGAAATGAGTTTAATAAAGACAAATTTAAAAACTGCTATGGGTAATATCCCTGTAGCAGTTTTATTTTTGTAAAAATAGTTAACCTTGTGTTAACTTATTGTTAATTACGTTGACGGAAAAAGCGTTTTATGTTAAAATTATCGTACAAACTTTGTAAAGGATGGCAAAAAAATGACTTGGCAAAGCAAATTATCAAATTTCTTTTATTATTATAAATTTCACATGCTTGCACTTGTGTTTGCGATTATTTGTGCGGTTATCACCTTCAGGCAATGTTCCAGCATAGAGCCTGCAGACGTTTCGATTTTGTACGCCTGCTCGGAAACGGCTGGAAATGAAACGGCAGATTTTTTAGAAACTGCCATCGAAAATACAGGACTTGTGCCCGACATAGACGGAAACGGTGAGGTTACTGCAGCGGCATTTGCTCTATACACTCCCGACCACATTAAGGGCGGTCAGGACGTTCATGCGTATAATAAGATATTTATCGAAATGATTGAGGGCGAAAATGCACTTTACCTTATTGATAAAAGGTTTATCATAGAGGAAACGTACGGGGCATTACTTCCTATAGATGACCTTGCAGAAGGCATAAGCGAGGATAAACTTCTAAAAAACACCCAAGGTCAGGTAATAGCTATAGACGTGTCTGATTCGGCATTTTTCACCGATGCCAAGGTGCCATCAAAGGGGATATACATAGCACTTTCGGGTATAACACTTACCGATAAAAGTACGCCTGAATACAAATGTGCGTATGACCTATCAAAGTATATTATAAATCAAAAATAAGTTACCTTTTTAAAAAGAGGTGGTTTTATGGAAACAACTAAAGTAAATATAAACACAGATGACGAGCTTTTTCGTAAATATAAAAATGATAATGATATAAGCGCCCGTGACGAGATAATAGAAAATTATCTGTACCTTGCCAAAATCATTACTAAACGATACGTGGGAAAGGGCGTTGATTACGATGACCTGTACCAGATTGCGTGCGTGGGACTTATCCATGCAGTGGAAAGGTATGACGTGGACAAGGGTGTGCGTTTCAGCACATTTGCCACACCTACTATATTAGGCGAGATAAAAAGATATTTCCGTGATAAGGGTTGCCTTATAAAGCTTCCGCGAAAGATTTACGAGATATTCCAGAAGGCGAACAGAATAAGCCTTGCCCGTATGCAGTACGACGGGCATGTGCCTACCACTGACGAGCTTGCTACCGCACTTGGCGTATCGGAAAAGGACATACAAGAGTCGATGGCATTTGAAGATATCGCCAGCATCCAATCACTTGAAAAGACTATGTATGAGGGTAGCGACGTTAACCTCGGTCATCTTATCGGCGTTGAGGAAAATAATTTCCTTATCATAGAAAATCAGGATTTTCTGTGCGATAGTATGAGAAGGTTATCCAGCGAAGAAAAGAAACTTGTGGTAGAGAGATTTTACAAAGAACGCACTCAAAAGCAGGTTGCCCAGGAGTGGGGCGTGTCGCAGATGTATATTTCAAGACTTGAACGAAAGGTTCTCCATAAGATAAGAAGTATGTATTTTGACGAATAGGGGAGACGTTTTATGAAATTAAAAGTTATCAGCTACAACATCTGGAATAAAAACCGCGAGGAAACAACTATTGCCAAGCGTGCGCCGCTACTTAACGAAGTGGTTTCAAAATATGATGCTGACTTAATAGGTATTCAGGAATATGTTCCCGCTTGGGAGGAGCATATTGAAAAATATTTTGGTAAGGACTACGATATATTTAATAAATACAGAGCGAGTGATAAGCCGGAATCGTCACCTATTTTGTGGAAGAAAGATAAGTTTGACCTCGTTGATACAGGTTATTTCTGGATGTCAGATACACCTGAGATAGAGTCGCGTGGTTGGGACGAAAGGTTTGATGTTCCCCGTATATGCGAGTATGTAGTGCTGAAACATAAGGAAACAGGCAAAAAGTTCACATTTATGAACACGCATTTCGGATTTGGTGATAAATGTCAGGTGGACAGTGCAAAGCTCATTTATGAGTACAGTCAGAAGATATCAAATAACCCTACCTTTGTGACAGGCGACTTTAATATGAGTCCAAAGGCGCTTGGTTATGCCGAAATGACAAAAAACTTTGTTGATGTAAATGAAGCTACAACAAAGGAAACTATATATACGTATCACGGCTTTAAGCTTTCTGAGCCGCATGACCGCATAGATTTTTGCTTTGTGGATAAGAACATAACACCTATAACATCAAAAACCATTACAGATGACATAAACGGCAAGCTTCCATCAGACCATTATGGAGTTTTTTCAGAGATTGAAATATAATAAACAACCCCGATGCTTTAAAGCATCGGGGTGAATTTTTTATCTAACCAATACACATAGCGGGTCTTTTGCTTTAAATTCATTTAAAAGATTTCCGTTTTCCAGCGATATTACGGTTATGTTGTCGCTTTGTTCATTTGTTGATATAATCGTATCATTGTAAATTATGAAATCTCTTGGTCCATTTCCATATACAGAAATTGTCTTTTCAAGTGCGAGCGTTTTACCATTATATTTAAGTACTGATACCGAATCGTGTCCGCGATGTGATACATAAACGGTATCATCTATGCATCTTATCGCCGCCGCAGTGCTTTCACCGTCAAAATCATCAGGCAGAGCATTTACAGTATCGATAAGTGTTAGCTTTCCGTCTGTGTATTTAAGTATGGAAACTGTTGATGCAAGCTCATTTACGCAGAAAACAGTTTCGTTGTCCTTGTGAAATGCTAAGTGTCTTGGCCCGTGACCAGATGGCATATCGGTAACGGATTTAATGGTCAACTCCTTGTTGTATACAAATATTTTGTCTATGCCAAGGTCAACTACAAATATGTATTTTTTATCAGGTGATAAACACACAAAATGCGTGTGAGCCATATCCTGTCTGGTCGGGTGAACGCCCTTTCCTTCGTGTGTTGCAACTGTATCGGGCATCTTTGTAACGCTTCCCGAAAGATAGTTAACGCAGTATATGTTACCTTCGTCAGATGCTAAATGACACGCTACTTCGCCTCTTGTAGACGCAATTTCTGTCGGGTTTGAAAGGCTTCCGTCAGCATTTATGTCATAGGATACAAGTCCGCTTTCTTTCTTTTCGTATGGGTCACGAAGGATAACGTGCATCCTGTCACCTTCTGTAATCATATACATAGGCCTGTCCATTTTTGTAAGCTCGGAAAATTCGAATTTTCCGCTTTCATTTTCGGTGTAGCGGTATATACCGCCATCAATGTCGCACGATGCTATGTATAGGTTTTTCATTTCTATTACCGCCTTTTTTATGGTATAATATAAGTATAAATCAATGTAGGGATATATTCAACTCTAAAATAAAATATTTTTTGAAAATAATGTTTGACATATTGAATATGGTATGATATAATGCTATGGTAACCGCGTAAATGAGGTTTTTTAAATTCCTATGGAATACCTCTGATTTAGCGAGATTTGACAAAGGGAGGTGTACTTAAATGTACGCAATTATTAAAACCGGCGGTAAGCAGTACAAAGTTTCAGAAGGCGATGTACTATTTATCGAAAAGTTAGCTGCAGCTGAAGGCGAAGCAGTTAAATTTGAAGAGGTTTTAGCTGTTGGTGGAGAAAAGACTGTTATCGGTACTCCAGTAGTTGACGGTGCTTCTGTAGATGCTAAAGTTCTTGAGAACGGCAAAGCTAAGAAGGTAATTGTTTTCAAATATAAACCTAAAAAAGGTTATAAGAAGAAACAGGGTCACAGACAGCCATACACTAAAATCCAGATTGAAAAAATCAATGCTTAATCATGGTTAAGGTTAGTTTTTTCAAGAAAGACGGATACATTGTCAAATTTGAAATGAAGGGTCACGCAGAGTTTTCAGAAGAAAACGATATAGTATGTGCGGCACTTTCGGCAGTAGCATATTCCACTATAAACGGGGTTGAGAATGTTCTTAATATTCCTTGTGGATATGAAACAAATGATGACGGATACTTATTTTTCGTACTGCCGGACGATTTAGACGATGAATCACTTAAAAAAGCGAGTATACTATTAGATACTATGTATCTATTTATCTCAGATTTACACAAGCAGCATCCAGATAATGTTGCTATATTAGAACCGGAGGTGTAACTAATGCTTAAATTGAATTTACAGTTATTTGCTCATAAAAAAGGTGTCGGCAGCACTAAGAACGGCCGTGACAGTGAGTCAAAGCGTCTTGGTGTTAAGAGAGCAGACGGTCAGTTCGTTACTGCTGGTAACATCCTAGTTAGACAGAGAGGAACTAAAATCCATCCTGGACTAAATGTTAAAAAAGGCAGCGACGATACTCTATTTGCTATCGTTGACGGAAAAGTTAAATTCGAGAGAAAAGGCAAAGATAAGAAACAGGTTAGTGTTTACGAGATTGCCCAGTAATTTAATTTAACAAAAAACCAAAAGGTCTGGCTTTGAGCTGGACCTTTTATTGCTTTTTTATGATGTTTGAGCAGAAGATATATTTATAATATTTATAAACAGGACATAATGTATTGTAGGGAATGCATTTATGCATTCCGAAGCGGAACGGATAAATCCGCTTTCCTACAGTTTATTTGATTTTTTATTGGTTTGAGAGGAGCGATTTATTGTGCTTGCGGATACAGCGGTTATCACACTTGAGGCAGGTAACGGCGGAAACGGACTTGTGTCATTTCACAGAGAAAAATATGTTGCGGCAGGCGGACCTGACGGCGGTGACGGCGGCAAGGGCGGAGATATAGTTTTTGTTGTCGACTCTAAAATAAGTACTCTTGCGGACTTCAGGTACCGCAGACATTATAAAGCGCAAAACGGCGGTGACGGTCAGGCGGCAAAAGGCTTTGGTAAAAAAGGCGAAGACCTCGAAGTGTTTGTGCCTGTAGGAACTGTTATTAAAGATGCAAATTCCGGCAAGATAATTGCCGATATGAAAACACCCGATATGCGTAAGGTTGTGTGTAAAGGCGGAAACGGCGGTTGGGGAAACACCCATTTTGCCACACCTACCAGACAGACACCGAAGTTTGCAAAAAGGGGTATTCCCGGCGAAACAAGGGATGTTACACTTGAACTAAAGCTTTTAGCAGACGTAGGACTGGTGGGTTTTCCAAACGTTGGTAAGTCTACACTTTTGTCGGTTGTCAGCGATGCTAAACCGAAGATTGCCAACTATCATTTCACAACTCTTGAGCCAAACCTTGGCGTAGTTGATTTGGGAATAGGTAACAGCTTTGTTATAGCAGATATCCCGGGTATTATAGAAGGTGCAAGCGAAGGCATAGGACTTGGCCACGAGTTCCTACGTCACGTTGAGAGAACAAGACTTCTTGTTCACGTGGTTGACGCATCGGGTATAGAGGGTAGAAATCCTATCGAGGATTTTGACAAAATCAATCTTGAAATTCGCGAGTACAATCCAAAGCTTGCCGAGAAAAAACAGATTGTGGCTGCGAACAAAAAAGATGTTGTGTATGACGAGGCTATCTACAATGGCTTCTGCGAAGAGATGAGAAACCGAGGATATGAGGTTTTTGAGATTTCTGCCGCTACAAATATGGGCGTAAGAGAGCTTATGATGTATGTGTCAAGCATCTTAGACGAAATTCCTATGCCTGTTCTTTACGATGAAGCGGAAATGGAAACAGAGGTTATAAGATTCGAGGAAGACGAGCCGTTTACAGTGGAAGTGGTTGACGGCGTGTACGTGGTTGAAGGCCCTTGGGTACTTAGCGTGCTTGGTTCTACTAACCTTGAAGATAGTGAGTCTGTACAGTTCTTCCAACGCTCTATGAAGAAAAAAGGCGTTATAGCCGAGCTTGAAAAGCACGGAATAAACGAGGGCGATTTGGTAAGAATGTACGATGTGGAATTTGAATATATGAGATAATAAAAGTGTCGGGATTCAGGCTGAAGTTAAGGTCTGAGTCCTTTTGCACTGTAACGAAATTTTACAACTGCTATACAAAATGGGATATTATTTGACACGAGCAGTTTGTGTTTAGTATAATTAGTGTATGATTTTATTTAGAAAGGTTAATATATATGCTTACATCAAAACAGAGAGCTTTTTTAAGAAGCCTTGCAAATACTGAACCTGCTATATTCCAGGTAGGAAAAGGCGGTATAAATGAAAATTTTATAAAACAGCTTGTAGACGCACTTGAAAAAAGAGAAATAGTAAAGGTGCACGTGCTTGAAAATTCACTTCTCGACCCACGTGCTGTGTGCGAAGAAGTGGCAGAAAAGGCAAAAGCCGAGCCTGTACAGGTAATCGGCAAGAAATTTGTAGTTTACAGACAGTCAAGAGAAAACAGAAAGATAGATATAAAAAGACTTAAAATTATAGAATAATGGTGATACAAATGCCTAAAAAAGTCGCAATAATGGGCGGAACCTTTAACCCTGTTCATAATGGACATATCCAAATGGCTAAATACGTTATTGAAAAGGCATACGCCGATGAGGTGTGGTTTATGCCAAACGGCAATCCACCGCATAAAAAGGACAATGAAATAGTAGATAAAACGCATCGTGCAAATATGGTAAAGCTTGCTATAGAAGGCTACGATAGCTTTCGCTTTTGTGATGCAGAGGTTAAAAGGGAAGGCTACTCATATCTTGTAGATACACTAAAAGACTTGTGCGATGAGTATGACCACGAGTTTTACTTTATGCTTGGTGCAGATTCCCTTTCGCAGATAGAGGGATGGTATAAATTTGAAGATTATGCGAAATATTGTGCGTTTTTAGCGTTTGGCAGATTAGATGGCGGCGACATATACCAAATGGCAGAATATCTCAAAAAGAAATATTCATTTGAAATACTGCCTCTTGATATGCCGTATGTGGATATCGCATCTACGCAAATCCGTGAATGTTTAAAAAACGGCTATTTGGCAGTTGATTTTTTGCCTGAAAAGGTATATAATTATATATTGAATAATAGGTTGTATATCTGAGGTGATTATGACGTTGACGATAGATGAGATGATAGAGATATTAAGGTCAAGACTTGAAGCTGACAGATTTGAGCATTCACTTGGCGTTATGGAAATGGCAGTATCACTGGCCAAAAGATATGGCGCGGACGAGAAAAAGGCAGAGCTTGCAGGACTACTTCACGACTGTGCTAAAAACATTCCTTATGATGAAATGTATAGGCTGTGCGAGGAAAACGGCATAGCACTTGATGATATATCCAAAAAGCAGCCGGGACTTGTTCATGCATTTTTGGGAGCACATATCGCAAAAGAAGAGTATGGCATAGACGATGAAATATACGATGCTATATATTATCATACAGTAGGCAAGCCTCAAATGAGCCTTCTTACAAAGATAATATATGTGTCGGACAGCATAGAGAGAAACAGAGATTATGACGGTGTAGAAGAGCTTAGAAAGCTTGCGTTTGAAGACATAGACAAGGCACTTATTATGCAGATAGATAATACAATAAGGTCTGTCCTTAGAAAGGGAACGCTTCTACATACAAACACTATTGATACCAGAAATTATTACTTGATAGGTGAATATAAATGAAGAAAACTTTTTTAACGTTTTTAAAATTAACTGTTTGTTTTACGCTTATACTTTCTATACTTGTAGGAGGAGTATGGTTTGTAATAAGCTTGTTTAGTAATGGATTGGTTTTGGATGAAAATAATGACGGGATAGAGGATTCATATGTAAATACGCTTTTACTTGGCGTGGATAAAGGCGGTACACGAACTGACGTTGTTATATTAGCTCAGCTTGATTTGGTTGACAATTCCTTAAATATGCTTCAGATACCGCGTGATACATATGTGGATATCAACAAGGTAGACCACAAGATAAACTCTGCATACGGATACAACAAGGAAAAAGAATTGTTTAAACAGGTTGAATACCTAACAGGAGTAGAGGTGAGTAAATATATCCTTGTAAATACTAAGGGATTTAGAGATATTATAGACGCTATAGGCGGAGTAGAGTTTGAAGTGCCTATAAATATGAATTATGATGACCCTGCACAGGATTTTAAAGTTCACTTAAATAAGGGTATGCAGCTTCTTGATGGTGAAAAAGCAGAGATGCTTGTAAGGTTCAGACAAAATAATGATGGCACAGGTTATGCTATGGGAGACATTGACAGAATTGCCGTTCAGAAAAACTTTATAGATGCAACGATAGATAAAATATTTAGTATATCATCTATATTTAAAATACCAAAATTTGTTTCAATAGCACAGGATAATGTATCTACAAACTTTACTACTTCGCAGATCACACAGTATGCGCCTAAGGTACTTAAACTTGGCAAGGAAGGTATGAAAATCCATCAGCTTCCTGGTGGAACGCGTAGCGGATCTCCATATTATTATGTAGACAAGACTCTTACAAAGGAGCTTATAGATACCCATTTCACACCTTCTAATGATTCTGTAAATTCGCAGGCTCTTGAAAAAAGAGAACAGACGCTTGAAACAGAAAAACAAGATGCCGTAGCTGTAAATACAGCTTTTGTTCCGGAGAAAAAATGGTCTAACAGATTTACCAAGGTAAACGTGATTGATGGTACTGATGGTGCGATAAATGTGGATGAATATATTGAAAAGATTGAAGAATACGGATATAAAGTAGGCGAGATTACAGATACTGAAGGTGTGGTATATCCGCATACAATGGTATTTGCCAAAAAGAATAATAAAAAAGGCGACGAAATATGTAACCTTTTTGGAATTAACGAATTTATCATCAGCAAAGAAAATAGTCCAAAGGCGGATGTAACTGTCATTATTGGTAAAGACTAAAGAAAAAACCAAAGGAGATATATATGGATTCTTTAACTACAGTTCAAAATATCGTAAAGATACTTGACGATAAAAAAGCAATTAACATAAAAGTACTAGACATTCGTGAGCTGACTACTATGGCAGACTTTTTCGTGGTTTGCTCGGGTAATTCCACTACGCAGATAAAGGCTATTGCCGACGAGATAAACGAAGAAATGTCAAAGCATGATATAAAGCCTATCGGACGTGAAGGCTTTGCTACAGCCAGCTGGGTACTTATCGACTATGGCGATGTGATAGTACACATTTTCAATCACGAATCAAGAGATTTTTACTCTATAGAGCATCTGTGGGCAGATGCCAAAGAGGTTGATATATCAGATATTATAGAGGAATAAGGAGTGCTGACAAAATGAATTATAACTTTGCAGAAATAGAGAAAAAATGGCAGCAAAAATGGGAAGAAACAGGAGCATTTAAGGTAGAAAAAAGCGATAAACCAAAATACTATGCACTTGAAATGTTCCCATACCCATCAGGAAATCTGCACATGGGTCACGTTAGAAACTATTCTATAGGTGACGTTGTAGCAAGATTCAAAAAGATGAACGGTTTTAACGTGCTTCATCCTATGGGATGGGACTCGTTTGGTCTTCCTGCGGAAAACGCGGCTATTAAGCATGGCATACATCCGCACGGCTGGACAGATTCAAACATTGCTAATATGAGAGAGCAGCTTAAATCTCTTGGCTTTAGCTACGACTGGGACAGAGAAGTTGCTACTTGTAAAGAGGATTACTATAAATGGACTCAGTGGTTATTTTTACAGTTCTACAAAAACGGACTTGCATACAAGAAAAAATCGTATGTAAACTGGTGTCCGTCTTGTAATACAGTACTTGCAAACGAGCAGGTTGTAAATGGTTGTTGTGAAAGATGTAAAACAGAGGTTGGTAAAAAGGACCTTGAACAGTGGTTCTTTAAAATCACAGATTACGCTGACAGACTTCTTGCTGATATAGATAAATTAAAAGGCTGGCCTGATAAGGTTAAAGCAATGCAGTCAAACTGGATAGGCAAGAGCGAAGGTGCGGAGGTTAATTTTAAGATTGACGGCACAGACAAGACTCTTACTGTATTTACTACACGTCCTGATACTATCTACGGCGTGTCGTATATGGTTATCGCTCCTGAACATCCAATCGTTGACGAGCTAATAAAAGGTAGCGAAACAGAAAAAGAATGCAGAGAATTTATTCATAAAATGCAGTTTATGAACGAAATCACTCGTACTTCTACTGAAACAGAAAAAGAAGGCGTGTTCACAGGCCGTTATATGATTAACCCTCTAAACGGCAAGAAAGTACCACTATACCTTGCAAACTACGTTCTTCTTGACTACGGCACAGGTGTGGTAATGGCAGTTCCTGCACACGACCAGAGAGATTTTGACTTTGCGAAGAAATACAACCTTCCTATCGAAGCGGTTATTTCTCCTGACGGAAGCGATATAGACGGAAGCTCACTTGAAGCTGCATTTGAAGCGGAAGGTACTATGATAAATTCTGACCGTTTCAACGGTATGAATAATAAAGAAGCTCTTGCCAAGATGATTGACTACATAGAGGAAAGCGGCTTTGGTGAGAGAAAAGTAAACTTCAGACTTCGTGACTGGCTTATCTCAAGACAGAGATATTGGGGTGCACCTATCCCTGTTATCTACTGTGAAGATTGTGGTGCGGTTGCAGTACCTGAAGAGGATTTACCTGTTAAACTTCCTACAGATGTTAAGTTTACAGGCGTTGGTAAATCGCCTCTTACAGAGTCAGAAAGCTTCTTGAATGCTAAATGTCCTAAGTGTGGTAAGATGGGCAGACGTGAAACGGATACTATGGACACATTTGTGTGCTCGTCATGGTATTACCTAAGATATACTGACCCTAAGAACGCAGAAGAAGCATTTTCAAAGGATGCCGCAAACTACTGGATGGGTGTAGACCAGTATATCGGCGGTGTTGAGCATGCTATACTTCACCTTTTATACGCAAGATTCTTTACTAAGGTGCTTCATGACCTTGGATACGTAGACGTAGATGAACCATTTGACAACCTTCTAACACAGGGTATGGTACTAAAAGACGGTACTAAGATGAGTAAATCACTTGGTAACGTAGTAAGCCCTGAAGAAATTATTTCTTCTTATGGTGCAGATACTGCAAGACTATTTATCTTGTTTGCCGCACCACCTGAAAAGGACCTTGAGTGGAATGATAATGCTGTTGAAGGTGCATTCAGATTTTTAAACAGAGTATTTAGAATAGTAGACGATAACAAAGATAGCGTGAAAGCAGCAGCTAACCTTGACCTATCAGCATTAACTGCTGACGATAAGGCACTTAGATGTGCACTTCACACAACTATTCAGAAGGTAACTGACGACATTTCGCAGAGATTTAACTTTAATACCGCTATCAGCCGTATTATGGAGCTTGTAAATGCTATGTACCAGTACAAAGGCGGAAATAAAGCTGTAATGGGCGAGGCTATAAATGCCCTTGTTATAATGCTTGCTCCGTTTGTTCCTCATATCACTGAGGAACTTTGGGAAATGGTAGGCGGAGAGGGCAGTGTTCATAATGCTGCTTGGCCTGTATGTGATGAAGCCGCAACCATTCAGGACGAAAAGGAAATCGTTATCCAGATAAACGGTAAAGTAAAAGAAAAAATCGTTGTTCCTATGAGTGCAGAGGACGACGAAATACAGAAAATCGCTCTTGCAAACGAAAAAATCGTAGAGCTTACAAGTGGCAAGGATATCGTAAAGGTTATCGTTGTAAAAGGTAAGCTTGTAAATATAGTTGTAAAAGGCTGATTTATGTAGAGATATAAACACATTGTAGGGAAGGGATTTATCCCTTCCGCGGAATGCATAAATGCATTCCCTACAAACGTGTATTAAAAGTAGGGGACGGCGTCTCCGACGTCCCGAAGTGTATGCAAAAAACATCTTATTGTAAAGTGCAACGATTTTGAGGCACATAATAAAAGGAAGTGAAATTGTGAAAAGAAAAATAGCTCTTATTCTTGTGACAGTGTTAATATTACTTTCATTTATGCCGACAGTATTTGCAGCAGAAAATGTACCTGTTCTTTTGTATCACAACATTATGGACGGCTTTAGAGATGAAGATAAGCTTCTTCACATTTCTCCTGAAAACTTTAAAATTCACATGCAGGCAATACTTGATGCGGGGTATACACCTATCACATACGCAGAGTTTACTGATGCATCAAAAAATGGCACTAAGCTTCCGGAAAAACCTATTTTAATAACATTTGACGATGGATATCAGAGTAATTATGAGTATGCATATCCTGTTTTAAAGGAACTCGGTATAAAGGCTACTATATTTGTAATCACATCACGTATGGGCGACTATACCGTTACATATCCGCATTTTACCTGGGAAGCAGCAATTGAAATGGAAAATAGCGGATTTGTAGATATACAGTCGCACTCGCATACTCACCCTGATTTTTCTACCATAACAGAAGATCAGACTATATACGAGGCGAGAATGGCAAAATACCTTATCGAAACTAATATGAATAAGGAATGTACAAATTTTGCTTACCCTTATGGTCAGGTAAACAGTATTTCAAATGATGTTATACTCAAGGTAGGCTACGAGATTATAAATATCGTGGGAGATAAAGGGTCAAATGCCCCTTCCGATGGACTGGTGAATCTAAAACGACTTACAGTGCCTGGCGATATGACAGGTGATGATTTGCTTTATTATATAGAAAAAAATAAATAATATGAATCTTTCAAAACGAAAATCACCAAGATTAAAAGGATATGATTATAGTACAAGTGGTGCGTATTTTGTAACGATATGTACGCACAACAGAAAATGTATGTTGTCAAATATAATTGTAGGGCAGGGGCTTGCCCCTGACCTACAATATCCGATGTGATTTGTGCGTTTAAATCCTTGACAACGCGAAATTGCAAAAAATATGGTTTAAAAGAAAAGCATTTATTTCAATCTTTCTTCCATGACCACATAATACGTGGTGAGGAGGATTACAAAGAGATATGGGAGTATATTGATACTAACGTATTAAAATGGGAAAATGATTGTTTTTACGAAAATAAAACGGAGCAGAAATAATTCTGCTCCGTTAGTTTCTTTATTAAAGTTTTATTTTATCTGATATGAGCCCTTTATCATAAGGATAGCGTCTTCGATAACTTTAACACCTCGTCCGTCTGACATAGGAACTATAAGTAAATGGTTTGGCGGGCAATTTACACCATACTGCAAATCTTCACCATCTGTAACATCAGCTATACCGCCTTTTTCAGTACATATAATGACTGCTTTACCTTTTCTGAGAATCATCTCACTGCTTGCAGCACCGATAACAGTTCTTCCAGCTTCAACGTTCACTATTTCATAGTTTAGCGCCTCGGCACCCGATGTTTTGTCAATCATCTGCTGTACCTGCGGAATAAGTGTATCCTGAATATATGAAAGTGATACTATAGGATCACCGCTAGATCCAGGAGTATTTGCAAGCACTACACCTGTTCCTACTACAACCAGTATCATAGCAATCATTAGTATACGATTTTGAAAAACTTTTCTTTCCAGTTTTCTTATAAGTATTCTCATATTAATTCTCCTTCTGTATGTTTTATAAGTCGTCTTTTGATGCGATTATATGTCAAATCCCATGTCAATTACGCCAAAGCTTATTTTTAAAGCATCATTCACCATGGTCATAAGTTCGTCGTCAAGATGACCAATTTTTTCTTTTAACCTTCTTTTGTCAATGGTTCTCACTTGTTCCATAAGGATAACCGAATCCTTACCAAGGCCGTAGTCGTTTGCCGCTATTTCGATATGCGTAGGCATTTTAGCCTTGTTTATCTGAGAAGTAATCGCAGCAACTATAACAGTCGGGCTGTAGCGGTTTCCGATATCGTTTTGAACAATGAGCACAGGCCTTATACCGCCTTGCTCCGAACCTACAACAGGACTTAGGTCTGCATAAAAAATGTCTCCGCGTCTAACTATCACACTTATTCACACTCCGCAAGTTTTTCCTCGTAGTTCTGTTGTAATATGCAGTCGGATTCAAAAGAATATTCTG
>JAZQHR010000051.1:0-12458 GCA_045540695.1 Clostridia bacterium
TTAGGCAAGGAGGGCTTTTCCTCCCGTCCAGGGATACCCTGGACCCAAAACGACTTTCTCATTTGAGAAAGTCGTTTTATAGTTTATTAATGCCAACATACAGCATACCTTTTTTGTCTTTTATTCACGATTATAAAAACAATCGAGTTCCCATTTTAACGGGTTGGTATCAATGTATTCCCATATCTTTTTGTAATCGTCTTCGTTACGAATTATGCGGTCATGAAATGATTTTTGCCATATCTTTTTCTTGGCGGAATGCATGAATGCATTCCCTACACTCCTTGTTACTCCTGCTTTGAATTTGCCAATAACATTTGGTATGTCGTATTTTATCGTAGGGAACGGATTTATCCGTTCCGTTTCTAAAATCGTAATTATAATGTGGATGTGATTTGGCATGACAACGTATTTGTCGATGGTTATTTCATCGTATCGGGTTTTCAATAATTCTATTTGTTCTTTTACGATTTTCCCTGTTGGCGTTAATTCGGGTTCTAAACCAAATAGGTTTTCGCGTTCTTGCGTACATATCGTTACAAAATACGCACCTGGCAGGCTATAATCATATTCTTTTAAACGTGGTGATTTCCTTTTTGGCAACATATCATAGACCAAAATATCTTTTTGCGTTTTTATATGCGATGCCTTCGACTATTTTCTTTAGCATTTCGTAATCCTTTGGATACTCGCCTGCTTCAACCCATTCGCCGATAAGGTTACACATAATTCTTCTGAAATACTCGTGTCTTGGATATGACACAAAGCTTCTTGAATCGGTAAGCATACCTACAAAACGGCTTATTAGTCCAAGGTTTGCGAGGCTCTTCATCTGGTCAAGCATACCATCTCGCTGGTCGTTAAACCACCAGCCTGAGCCAAACTGGATTTTACCTGCGTCAGGGCCTTTCTGGAAGTTTCCAAGCATAGTGCCAAGCACGTAATTATCCTTTGGATTTAGTGTATAAAGGATAGTCTTTGGCAGCTTGTCATCTATCTCAAGGCTGTCCATAAACTTCGCAAGTGGCTCTGCTATACACAGGTCGTTTATCGAATCATAGCCTGTGTCAGGACCAAGCTTATTATACATACGAGTATTGTTGTTTCTAAGTGCACCAATGTGTAATTGCATTACCCAACCAAGACGTGAGTACTCGCCTGCACACATTTTTAGCATATATGTTTTGTAAATGCTTTCTTCCTTGTCGGTAATCTCCTCGCCGCGCATTGCCTTCATAAACACGCTTTCTGCGTTGCCCTCGGCATACGGCACGTATTCAAGTGCGTGGTCAGAAAGACGGCATCCGTTTTCGTGGAAAAATTCCATTCTTTCTTTTAATTTTGCACAAAGCTCGTCAAACGAACGAACTCCCATACTCTCCATGTAAGGTAAAAACGTTTCTTTTCTTATTTCAATTGCCTTGTCAGGACGGAATGTAGGAAGCACTCTTGTTTTAAAATGGCTGTCCTTTATCTGCTGGTGGTACTCAAGTGTGTCCATAGGGTCATCGGTAGTACAGATAACCTCAACGTTTGACATTTCTATAAGACCGCGTGCGGTGAATTTGTCCTTCTTAAGCATTTCATTGCACTTTTTCCACACATCGTGAGCATTTTTCTCAGAAAGTGGTTCATCAATGCCGAAATATCTTTTGAATTCAAGGTGTGTCCAGTGGTAAAGCGGATTGCCGATAAGGTATGGCACAGTTCTCGCCCATGCAAGGAACTTCTCGATGTCTGTAGCATCACCTGTTATGTATTTTTCGTCAACGCCGTTTGAACGCATTGCTCTCCACTTGTAGTGGTCACCACCAAGAAGTAGTTCAGTAAGGTTTTCAAAACGGTGGTTTTCTGCTATCATCTTAGGAGAAATATGGCAGTGATAGTCGATAATCGGCATATCCTTTACATAGTCCTCGTATAGTTTTTTTGCCACAGGTGACTGGAGCATAAAATCTTCTGTAATGAATTTCATATCAAATCTCCTTCTTTACGTAAATTCCATAAAATTATATATTACATCTTAATTATACCTTTTAACACACTAAAAATCAACAATAAAATGAGGGTAGATTTGGCAAACAATACCCTTGTATAACAATTCGCTCTGTAGGGAATGCATTTATGCATTCCGCGGAACAGATAAATCTGTTCCCTACAATGTTTGAACGTTTATATACATTCTGTGCTTGCCAAAACTACCCTTTCGTGCAAAGATATTTAATTTTTATATTTTATAAATGAAATTTATGATTTCCTATGGTAGTAAAGTATGCTCTGTTTGCCGCGATCCAGCTTGATGTGGATTTTTTGGGATTGTAGAAAAACATACTCTTTCCTACCACGTTAACGCCTGAAAGTGCGTCTTTGGCGGCATTTATGCTGTCCTCTGACGGGGTGTTGTATATCCTTCCGTTGACAGATGGTGTATACTGCACGCCGTATTTTGTGTCAAATATTACCCCCTTTACGGTGTTTGGGTATTCAGGCGATGCTACGCGGTTTAACACGCAGTTTGCCACTGCTATTTTCCCCTTGTAGCTCTCCCCTTCTGCCTCAGCCTCCACTATTCTTGACAGCCAGTAAAGGTCTGTTTCATAGTCGGATGTGCCATAAAGAGCGTTTCTTGTTTCAGGGCCTACTATTCCGTCAACCAATAGGCCGTTGTCTTTTTGAAATTCTATTACGGCTGCTTTTGTTATCGTGCCGTAGTATCCCGTTACATTTGCTTTAAAATATCCTCTGTCCAAAAGCTTTTCCTGGACAGTGGCAACTTCTTTAGATTGAACCCCCAGTTTAAGAAGCCCCGATGCAAATGCGCTTGTGTTAGATATCGCCAAGGTCAAGGATAAAGCCGTAGATATTATGAATTTTCTCATAATAGGTACCTCCTTTTAGTTGGTTTCTTCGCACGTTAATATTATAACGTAATGACGTTTTATATGGCAAATTCGCTAAGATGAGATTATTTACTCTCTCAAAAGCTCACAAAGATATACATAATATTAAAAATGTGTATGGTTAAAAATGCTTTTATATGGTGCGAAATACTACCCAATACCAAATGTTTCCGTATGAAAAGTTTATTTTTTATAAATATTATGTACATTATTGGAAATAATATAAAATAATTTAACAAAAATGTTGAAAATGTTTAAAAAATGTTATAAAATAGACATTAGTGAAAAATTAGACAAAAATTTAACTAAGGTTAATTTACACAAAAGGAGACGGAGGAGAAACTAATGAGCGATATTAAGAAGATTGCGATTTTGACCGGCGGTGGAGATTGTCCGGGACTAAACCCTGTAATAAGAGCCATCGTGCAGACAGCTATACTTAAGTACAATCTTGAGGTAGTAGGTATTAAAAAAGGCTATCATGGTCTTTACCACAGTGATTTTATACCGCTTACACTTGACACAGTTGATGAAATCCTTACAGAAGGCGGAACTATTCTTAAAAGTTCTAATAAGGACAACCTTTTCATTTACCCTATGAGAGATGAAAACGATAACATTCTAAGAGATGCAGATGGTAAGATTATGTACCACGACGTTTCTGACGTTGCTGTAGAAAATCTTAAAAAAGAAGGCATAGATGCACTGTTTATCCTTGGTGGTGACGGCACTCTTACATCAGGCAGAGATTTCTCAAGAAAGGGCGTTAATGTAATAGGTGTACCTAAGACTATCGATAATGACCTTGCATCTACCGATACTACATTTGGTTTTGATACAGCTATAAACGTTGTTGCTGATTCTATAGACAGAATAAGAACTACTGCACGTTCGCACGAGAGAATTATGTGCGTTGAGGTAATGGGCAGAGGTGCAGGCTGGCTTACACTACACGGTGGTATAGCAGGCGGTGCGGATGTAATACTTTTACCTGAAATTCCTTACGATATAGATAAGGTTGTAGAAAAAATTAAATTGGACAGAAAAAATGGCAGAGATTATACTATCGTTGCAGTTGCTGAAGGTGCTAAACCTAAGGATGGCGAAGCGGTAGTGCTTAAGATAAGAGAGGACAGTCCTGACCCTGTAAGACTTGGCGGTATCGCAAGTGTGGTTGCAGACCAGCTTGAGGAAAAAACAGGCTACGAGGCAAGAGCTACTGTACTTGGTCATACACAGAGAGGCGGTACTCCTACTGCTGCTGACAGAATACTTTCTATGCGTTACGGTGCGTATGCGGTGGATATCGCTATGGAAGGTAAGTTTGGTAATATGGTTACCCTTTGCGGTAGTGAAATGAAGTACGATTCACTTGAAAACGTTATCGGTCAGAAGACTAAGAATGTTGACCCTGATTCTGAGCTTGTAAGATTTGCAAAAGATACAGGTATTTCATTTGGTGATTGATAAAAATATTTTTTATAAATTTTTAAAAGGATGTGATAAATAAAAATCACATCCTTTAATTTTTAAACCTCCGGTGGGGCATTGCTGCATCCTTGGAAACACACACCATCGTAATGTAAGTACAAAGAAAGTTTATTATATACTTGAAAAATTTTGATAAACTTGTTAAAATAATAATAGAATACTCTTTTTAGGGGGATTATTATGGAAAAATTAGTTTTGGTAGTTGACGATGAAAAGCCGATAGTTGAGATTTTGAAGGTTAATCTTATTAAAAACGGATACAAGGTGATAGAGGCTTATGACGGAGAAGCAGCTTTGGCTATGGCTATGGAGCGAAATCCCGACCTTATACTTCTTGACGTAATGCTTCCTAAGATGGACGGCTTTGCGGTGTGTAAAAAAATCCGTGAAAAATCAAACGTTCCTATTATAATGCTTACAGCACGTGAGGAAGAGGTTGACAAGGTGCTTGGCCTTGAGCTTGGTGCGGACGACTATATGACAAAGCCGTTCAGCCTTCGTGAACTTATGGCGAGAGTAAAGGCGAACCTTAGAAGAATACAGGTGCCTGAAACCACTTCGGAAGAAAAAGAGGTTATCGTATATGAAAACCTTGAAATAGACGCTGAAAGATATGAGGTTAAAAAGTCGGGCAAGGTAATAGAGCTTACATTCAGAGAGTTTGAGCTGTTAAAATTCCTTGCTTCACAAAAGGGTAAGATATTTAGCCGTGAGCACCTTTTAAACAAGGTGTGGGATTATGAATTTTACGGCGATGTTAGAACTGTTGACGTTACAATAAGACGACTTAGAGAAAAGATAGAGGACAATCCGAGCGAACCAAATTACATAATTACAAAACGCGGTGTCGGATATTATTTCGGCAGATAATTTTCCGGAGATTGATAAATGTTTAAAAGTATTAGTTTTAAAATAGTTACCATGTTTGTGCTTTTAACCGTATCGGTTATCATCCTTATAGGCACAGTTATGATAAACAGGACAGAGATGTTTTATGACGAAGAGTTTAAAACACTTATGGACAATGTGTTTAACGATGAGTATGTAGGACAGCTGTCGGCTGTAACGGGTGATGATGCGTTTGCACAGTTGGAAACAAATATATCTGCACATTCCGGACAGATGGGTATAGATTCGTTTCGAAGCTATTATATACTCGATGCCAATAGCGGAAAGGTGCTGGCGAGTGATTCCGACCAGCCGGTAGAAATGACGCCAAACGTTATAAAAGCCATGAACGGTGAGGTTGGCAGAAGTATTGAAAATACGTCAAAATATATGGACTATGCCGTTCCTGTTACACTTCAGTCGGGCGAGAAATACATTGTATATGTAAAGGACCTTAAAACCGAAACAAATGCAGTGGTAACAAATATTTTTTATATAATATTTGCCGCACTTGCACTTGGCTTGGTGCTTGCGTTTTTGTTTGGTATACTTCTTTCAAAGACTATCATTTCGCCTATATCGTCGCTTACTCACAAAGCTGAGAGAATGGCAGACGGTGACTTTGAAGATACTATTGAGGTTACAAGTGGCGACGAAATAGGTATGCTTACAAACAGCTTCAATTTCATGGCATCCGAGCTAAAAAACACACTTTCGGAGCTTAGAAATGAAAAGGAAAAGGTAGAAAACATCCTTTTGTATATGTCAGACGGTGTTATAGCATTTGGACTTGACGGAAAGATAATGCATATAAATGCTGCGGCTGTGCGTATGCTCGGTATAGAGGATGCGTCGTCTGCAGATTTTGACTCTATATTTAAAGATATAAACATTACCATTACACAGATGCGTTTTATGGAGAACGCAGAGCCTGTCGAAAAGGAAATTGTCACAAAAAATATGCACCTTAAGGCATCCTTTGCGGCACTCAAGATAGATGAACGCCTTGGCGGAATAGTTGCGGTGATACAGGACGTTACAAAGCAGCAAAAGCTGGACAATTCGCGTCGTGAATTTGTAGCGAATGTATCGCACGAGCTTCGCACACCTATCACTACAGTAAAAAGCTATACCGAAACGCTTCTTTTTTCTATGGAGGATGGCGAAATTGATATAGAAACATTCAAAAAATTCCTTGGCGTTATAGACAACGAATCGGACAGAATGACTACGCTTGTAAAAGACTTGCTTCTGCTGTCAAAGCTCGATTACGACCAGTCGCACGCCGAACAGAAAGAGGAAGATTTGTCGGTTATAGTAAAGGACATAGTAGCAAGCCTGCAGATTACAGCGAAAAACAAAAATCAAAAGCTTATATACGAGCCTACCAACGCACTTCCACTGTTTAAATGTAATCGCGGAAGGATTGAACAGGTGATAGTAAACATCATAACAAATGCTATAAAATACACACCTGAAGGCGGAAGCGTTACTGTAACCACCATGCACGTGTATAACAATATCTATATAAAAATAAAGGATACAGGTATTGGTATTCCAAAAGAGGATTTGCCACACGTGTTTGAAAGATTTTACCGAGTGGACAAGGCACGTTCGCGTCAGCAGGGCGGTACGGGTCTTGGCCTTGCCATTGCTAAAGAAATTGTCGAGGAGTACGGCGGTACTATCAATATAAACAGTAAAGTGAACAAGGGTACCGAGGTAGTGGTAAGCTTTAATGTGTAATGAAAAAATTGCAAACTAAATAAAAAAATCGCATGTAAATAGCTAAAATACAATATATTGATGATGGAAAAAATTGTTCTACAATTATATAACGAATATGTTATTTTTTCTTAAACTTGCTGTAATGCTACTGTAATATTAGTGTTGTATAATATGTATAGTAATATGTGAAAAGTGTCATTGATAGGAGATAGATTTTATGAATAAAAGAATTATCAGCGTTATTGCTGCTTTAATAATATTAATATTACCTGTAGTGTCTATGGCATCGCCAGAGATGATTTCAAATGGTGCCCAGAGTAGCGTTTCTTATCTTATGCAGATAAAGAATCCTGAAACAGAGTATACTACTACTTCAAATCAGACTTATATGATATCTGCTGTAGCACTTGCAGATACTACCGTTACTTTATACACTTACTCTCCATCTACTGACCTGTATACAAAAATGTACGGCGAAGATGGCAAAGCACTTGAAGTAAAGGTTGGAGCAAGTGGATTTTATGCACAGGAAATCGGCCTTAACCAGGGTTCAAATAAAATAATGGTAAGAGCACAAAGAGATGAAGGTGAGGTTCAGGTGTTTTACCTTGAAATCAATGTTCTTGGAAAGGGCTTTTTGTCTAAAATAAAGACTTTTGCTCAAAATCTCTTTAACTAATAGGTGAGTTATGAATAAGGGAACCCTAAAAAATATAATACTTGTTTTATTGGTTACAAGCAGTATTGTTTTGACCTTTAAGATATGGTTTAGTGAAAAATTATGGCCTGATGGCTATAATTTTTTTTCTAATATTGCAGAAAAATTCTTCTCAAACGGGGATTCTGCCAGAATTTCTTTAGAGGATATCACAAAGCCAAGCGTAATAAGTGTAAATAACGCTCCGAAACGAAGTGTGTATTCGGATGGCTCGGATGAATATGACAACCTTAGAAAGATAGCAGAAAACGCGTTTTTGTGTGCTTTTAGTGAAAACCTTGCACCTGTAGAGGAAAAGGAATGGACAAACGCGCTTCGTTCAAAGTCGGTGCATATCGCGTATCCTGTTGCGTTTGACAGCACGATACTTGCAAAAACTCTTGGTATCAATAAGACAAACAGCTTTACAAGTGCAATAAAGGAATATCTTATATATTCAGGTGATATGGTTTCATCAAATATATTTGTGCTGATAAAGGATTATCGCACAGGTGATATATATAAGGTGTTGTCCGACGTTAGTAAGCAGGAATTTGAGGATATAGTAAACAGCTATGCTGCCGATTCGGTGGGTGCTATACCGTATTCGTTTGAATTAAACTTTGATAAAAAGGAAGAGGAAGGCGAGCTTCAAAAATTTATCATAGCACCCGATGTTCAGCTTGCACTTACATCAAAGCACTATAACGATATTTTTAGACGTAATGCTCTTTTAGAGAGAAACGGCGAGTATAATTTTGAAAGCTTAGAAAATATATTAAAAGTATTTGATTTTAACGTTTACAACGCAAAACGATATGTTGAAAATGATAATTCAATAGTGTATGTTGAAAACTACGGCACTGTCAAAATTCACAATGACGGATTGGTAGAATACAAGGCAGTCAATGACGAAAAAGGCATACCTCTTTCTGATAAGGCAAATATTTCTTATGATGATACAGTAGCGTTAACAGTGGATTTGGTAAACACCATGACCGATGCGGCACTGGGCGACAGAGATGTGGACCTTAGAGTAATATCCGACCTTGTCGATGCAAAGGAAAAAACGGTGAAAATAGCATTTGATTACTACGTAGACGGCGTTCTTGCCGGAAGCTGGAACGATTTTTCCAATTCGCGGGAACCGATAAAGCACGCGGTTGAGGTGGTAGTGACAGACAGCAAAATTGTGTCATACAGACAGATGATGTCATACTTCAGGGTGTCCGACGAGCAGTCGGAAAACGTATCTGCGATAGATGCGTTGGATATTCTTTTTGCAGACAGCGATTTTAAAAACTATGAAATCTTAAGCGATTTGTTCCCGTGCTATACGGTAGATGCCAATGGCAAAGGTGAAATAACCTGGTGTGCGGTGCTTGACGGAACGTTTGAGATAATAAAATAAATAAAAAAGGAGGTTATGTAATGAGTTGGGACAGAGTAAAAACAGTGCTTATATTTTTGTTTTTGGCAATAAATATTTTCCTTGTTGCCTATATGCTTATGAGCATAAGTGAAACTACGCAGATAGACCACAGCACAGTTGTCGGTACTGTTAATGTGCTCCGTTCAAACAACATAACCGTGGATGAGGATATAGTGCCTACATCCATTCCTAAATATGATAATATAGACGTGTATAACGTGGCTATGGACGACGAGTTTAAAACTCGTGCAGGCGAAAAATTAAAGGTTAACAATTCAAATTTCGAGCTTTTTTACAATTACGACGTATCAAACGTAAATGCTGATAATATAGATAAAACGGTAAAGAATATATTAAAAGAGCTTGCGATTGATACTGATTGCATAGAGGTTGCACATTCGGAAAACGGCGGAGTGCTTTGGGCAAGAGCCAGATATGTGGAAGACGGCATTGCACTGTACGAACCGTATATTACCTTCAAAAAAGCTGACGGCGGATTTGATATATCAGGGTATTGGTTTGTGCCAAGAGAGGAAATAAAAAAATCAAGCAGTGGTGATATGGCGTACATCACAAGCATTTTAGTAGATTTTATTACCAATGCCGACAGAAATGCAGATGAAAAATGTATCATTTCGGGTATTGATATAGGATATAGTGTGCAAAATTATGATACAGGAGTAGCTCACATGTCAATGTCAGCCGTCCCGGCGGTAAGAATAGTGCTTGACAGCGGTGAGAAATACTATTATAATGCACGTACAGGCGAATATTTATATTTTACAAAATAACACACGGAGGACTTAAACTATGGCAAAAGGAAAATTCAATATGGGACCTATGGGTGGCATGGGAAACATGAACAATATGATAAAGCAGGCACAGAAGATGCAGCAGGATATGCTTAAAATGCAGGAGGAAATCGAACAGCAGTGCGTGGAGGCTACATCAGGCGGCGGTGCGGTGAGTGTTAAAATGTCAGGCAAAAAGGTGCTTGAAGAGATAAAGATAAATCCTGAAGTGGTAGATGCAGATGACGTTGAAATGCTAGAGGACCTTATACTTGTAGCAGTAAATGACGCACTTAAGAAGGTAGACGATATCAACCAGTCAAAGATGAGCCAGCTTACAGGCGGTATGAACATACCCGGCTTGTTTTAATAGAATATAAATTTTTATGGTGCGGTAGTGTTCTCCTTGTCTAAAGGAGGTGGGAGGATACATAGACGCACCTTTTTAATTTTGAAAACAGTTTTAAGAAGGGATATACTATGAACATTTTAGGACAGATTACGCTTGTGTTTGGACTGTGCTTTTTGGGTGAAATAGTGGCATATATTCTACCGGTGCAGTTTCCGGCAAGTGTTATAGCAATGATATTTTTGTTTGTACTGCTTGTGGCAAAAGCGGTAAAGAAAGACCATGTTGAAAGCATTACATCGTTTTTTACGGGAAATATGGCACTTTTCTTTATACCCGCGACGGTAGCTATAGTAAAGAGCTACGATATTTTTAAGGACTATATGTGGCAGTTTTTGTTTGTGTGTTTTATCACCACGGTTGTTACCTTTCTTGCGACGGCGTACACAGTTATGCTTGTTATGAAATTTATGAAAAAGAAGGAGGGCGATGAAATATGATGGAGATATTCAACAATGAATTTTTTGGAATATTTTTAAGTATTGGAGCGTTTCTTCTTGCAAAAAATCTTAGCAAAAGATTTAAAACACCTTTTGCAAATCCGCTAT
This sequence comes from Clostridia bacterium, assembly GCA_045540695.1. Classification (GTDB taxonomy): domain Bacteria; phylum Bacillota; class Clostridia; order UMGS1810; family UMGS1810; genus JAZQHR01. Next base: position 10,885 of record JAZQHR010000051.1, read on the forward strand.
TGCTATCGGCGGTGTTTATAATATGCTTTTTGAAAATATTTAATATACCGCTTGAATATTTTGAAAAAGGCGGAAATGTGCTTTTTATGTGCATTACTCCTGCAACTGCAATACTTGCTGTGGGAATATACAATAAATTAGATATACTAAGAAAATATTTTCTGCCAATCTTCTTAGGTACGCTTGTCGGCTCGGTTGTGAGCGTGGTAAGTGTACTTGTTTTATCAAAAGTATTTGGTTTAAATGATATTATATTAAACTCGATACTTCCAAAATCGGTTACAACAGCTATAGCGGTTGGCATAGCCGAAACGCGTGGCGGTGATATATCTATTACATCGGCAGCTGTGTTTATAGCAGGTCTTACAGGTGCAGTACTTGCTCCTGTTATGATAAAGGTGTTTAAAATAAAAAACAAAGTCGCAGCAGGCCTTGCCATTGGTACAAGCTCGCACGCACTTGGCACTACTAAGGCAATAGAAATAGGTGAAACCGAAGCCGCTATGAGCTCTATTGCTATATGTATGGCGGGCGTAATCACTGTGGTTATTTGTATGTTTGTGTAAAATTTTTATGAGGTGATAATATGAAAAGACTATTATGTTTAATGTTGATATTTTGCATAGCACTATCATTAGTATTGCCTGCATGTATAAATGCACAAGAAACCGATACTCCTGTTGTATGGCTGGATGGCGAAATAGTGCATTTTTCGGGTATCAATCCGTATATATGTAACACACAATACGGACAGAAAACCCTTATGCCACTAAGAATGTTGTACACTCTTCTTAACTACAAGGTTGTATGGAATGGCGAAGTAAATGGCGTTACAGTATATAACGAATCTAATGACAGAAGTGTTTATTTCGAGATAGATAGCAATGTTTTGGTTATCAGCACGCAAAGCGAAAAACGCGAAATAACAGTTGATTATCCTGCAAAACTTATTGACAATCGTACTTTTATCTCGCTTGATGCGGTAAGTAAGGCGTTTGATTTTAAGGCGGATTATTTTGAAAAATATAATGCAATAAGCATTTCTTCGTATAATCACTCTGACTATCATTTAACTGAAATGATAGACAAAGGCATTTTGTATAAGGATGATATTAGTGAAAGTGCATATATAACAAATAGAGAAGCTATATACTTGTACAGCAGAGTGCGTGGCGGGTATATCACAGAGAAAACACTTGAAAAATGGTACAACATTGACGAACTTGAGCCACTTGATGGTGTGATTGACGATGATTTGAAAAAAGCTTTAATGAGCATTTACTCGGGAAGCTACGAAATAGTTTCGGTAAAGGATATACTGGAAACCAATTTTGACGAGAAACTGACATATAGTGATGCTTTGAAATATACCCTTAGGATGCTTTATTACAACCTTGAAGAAACTGGTGAAATTGCATACAGCAACTTTGATACGGTGTATAAAGTATCGCTGTTAAAGGGGTTTATATATGAATGCGATATCGAAAGGTTAAATGATTTTATAACCAGAGAAGAGTTTTTTACTCTTTTGTGCAAAGCATTTAATACCAGGACATATTATGATTATTACGGAC
>JAZQHR010000052.1:0-4127 GCA_045540695.1 Clostridia bacterium
GCAATATTTTCTGAAGCATCTAATCTAACGATTTCCATTGCTGGAACTTCATAAATCTTTTTCATTGAATTCGTCCTCCTATATAAATACTTTTTATTAACTAATTATTCTCAGTTTAATGATGCAACGCCGTCAACATAAGTGTATTCAGCACCAAATGTTTTGTTACCTTCTGCATCTTCAACAAAAGTTTTTACATTATAAGTTCCTACGAATTCACCGTCTTCAGCCTGAATAACGATAGCGAATGCGCCTTCAGTCTGAGGTAGAAGTTCAATACCGCCACCAAGTACTTCGATTTCTTCAGTACCATCGCTGATGATTATACCGTATTTAGCAACAGCAGCATCACCTAGAGCGATTTTACCAAACTTAGTTAGTGAGTCAACAGTAACGTCTGTATCGTCTTCAGCTTTCATAGTATCTTCAGTAACTGTTTCAGCAGCTACTACTTCTTCTTCTTTAACAGCTTCAGTAGCTTTCTTAGCTTCGCTGAATGTTACAGCAAGTGTAGCATCTGCAGTGATAGCTGGAAGAGTAGTTTCTGTGATTACTTCGCCATTGTAAGTAACAACAGCAGTAGCAGCATCGTAACCTTCAGCAGCTTCTAGAGCATAAGTAAGAATGTTACCGTTTGCAACAGCAAGAGTGCCGTTAGCATCGAATGTAGCTACGTTTGGAACTTCTTCAGTAGAAGTAGCGTCAGTAAGAGTGATTGAACCGTTTTCGATTGTTATAGCTAGATCGAAATCAGTACCGAATTTAGCTTTGTCAGTAACTTCTGTAGAAAGCTTACCAGCTTCCTGAGTACCAACTAGCATAGCGTGTGTACCAGAAATCTTGTCTGCAGTAGTTGTATAAGTAAATGTGTTGTCAGAGCTTGAAGTCTTCTGGTCAATGTGGAAGATAGCGCCTTCAGCTTCAGGATCTTCACCTGTGTAAGCTATGTAAGCGATCTCGCCTGTTGTAACGTCTGTTACAGTTGTTTTAACTGTTACTTCGTTAGTGCCTAATTTGTAGATAGTAGTTGTGTAGTAATCAGCAGCTAGAGCGCTAACTGAAGAAAACACAAATGCAACTGCCATTAGGCATACTGCTGCTTTGAAAAGCATTTTCTTTGTTTTCATAATAAAATAAATCCCCTCTCATCAGATTATTATTTCTTAGGTAAATTATACTAAAATAAATTTGCATTGTCAATGCTAAAATTCATTTTTTTTATGATTTTTTTGTTTTTGTGCAAAATGTACATTATACCTCGTTGTTTTTGTGCAATATTTCAAATTTCTCGTTATTTATTACAATGTTTTTATCGCATATTTCGACTGCTGCTTTTTTGTGCGAAACAAATATACAAGTCTTCGTTTTCATATCTCTTATATTGGCTATAACCCGCTTTTCCGTAGCATCATCAAGAGCCGACGTTGCCTCGTCAAGCAACAGAATAGGAGCATTATGCAAAAGTGCTCTGGCTATCGCAAGCCTCTGTATCTGGCCTTCCGAAAGTCCCATGCCCTTTTCGCCAAGCATCGTGTCAAGTCCGTTTGGAAGCTGATGTACACATTCCCACAAATCTGCAATTTTTATACATTCTATTATCTCTTCATCTGTGGCATTTTTATTTGAAAAGGCTATGTTTTCTCTTATTGTTCCTGACAGTATCATATTTCCTTGCGGAACATACGAAAACATTTTTCTGGTATTTTTGTTAACAGGTAGGTGTGTACCGTCAGAAAGCTTCATATATATATCACCTGAATTTGGATAGATAATACTCAGCATAAGCTTTAGAATCGTACTTTTACCTATTCCCGAGCGACCGCATATAGCGACAAACTCGCCTTTTGCTATTTCAAACCCCGTATTTTCAAGGACATTTTCATCATCGTATGCAAACGATATATCATCTACAACAATTTTTTGCATTTCCGTATACGTCTTTTCTACGTCCAGCTTGTCCTCCTCGCCCATGTCATCGTCCATGTTTTCGATTTCCATAATACGTTCTGCCGACGCAAGCATAGCATAGTATTTTGGTATAATCGCAGAAAGCTCTTTAAAAGGCGACTGAACTTGGCCAACAAGCTGTAACATAGCGGTAAGCGTACCGAATGTCATAAGCCCTTGCGACAGTTTAAATGCACACCATCCAAGAGTAAAATAATACGCCACCGTAAGCATAAGCGAAAACATAATCGATGCCGAAATGCTTATGTTGTTTCTCTTTATTTCTAATCTGTATGTATCATTTTGAACCGTTTCTGCATTATCAACCATCTTGGTTTCATTGCCAAATGATTTTATTACTATAATATTCTGCAGACATTCTTGTAAAAATGACCTTGCTTTGCCTTCACTTTCAAGGCAGCGTTTGTGCCATTTTTTCATATATCTGCTGTATATTCTTGTTAAAATAAGTATAACCGGTCCCACCATAAGGCACAATACGGCAAAAACCGAATCCATCATATATAATGCACAAAAGCTTAGTACTATTCTCGCTATAAATGATATAGCATTAGGGATTATGTCAACCACACCTGCTACAATTATTCTTATATCGCTGTATAGGCGGTTTTGTAATTCGCCGGTATGAAATCTGGTGATTTCCTCCCACTTCTTACTTAATATAGAAGAAAAAAGCTTGTTTCGAAGTGATATTCTGAGCTTTCCAGCTACACGCACATCAATAAGCGAGTACAAAACATGCACAAGCATTTGACCAATAATCAAAAATCCAAGAGCAAATCCCGCTCTCATGAGGTTACCCACAGCTTGACCTGCGGCGATATCTATTACGCTTTTAGAAACCAGTGAAAACGACACGGCACAAACAGATACAAGGATACCAAGTATCGTAAGTATAATAAGCTTTAAAGTAAAGCATTTGGAATTTTCAACTATCCAGCCAAGTGCACTTTTATTTGCCTTCACCTTTTCATTCTCCTTCTTATTTTAATATATAACCCGAGGGCCTTTGCCATAAGCGGTCTTATACAAAAAAGACGGGTCCATAAAAAAGAACATAATTTGTATTTTCCACTTGATTTACAGCTGTAGTTTTTTTTGTTGCGGATAAAGCCTGTCATTTTAGCTATACATTGATTGGTAAGTACCGGGTATTCTAGCTCAAGCTCGTTATCACCTGCAAATGACAAAGCATCGCCTTTTTTTCTGATAACACGATGCATAACATAGTCGCCATTTTCTCTTTTGTACAGCAAAACGTCACCAACCGCAATCTTATCAATCGCTGACAATATCACAGTATCTCGTCTATCCACAAGTGTTGGATACATGCTGTTTCCTGTAACACGTATTTTGGCGTCACGACCGTCTTCAATTACACTTTCTATCATCGGAACGATTAGATTCATTTCCGCATATTTTATCTTCTCTGCTTTAATCATTATTCTTCCAGCATTCCTTCATTTTTCAAAAGCTCTGTAAACTTAGAAACATCCTCTATTGCGGTGTCAATGTCAATGTCATATTCTTCGGTCATTGCACTGGCAAGTGTATTTATATCTGCACCATCTATTAGCTTCTTAAATAAAAATGCTCCTGTTTCGTTTAATGTAATCATCTGGCTGAAATCCACTAGATTCTCGCCAATTGGAACGATAAGATTGCTTCCAGCAACATCCTTTAAAACAAATCCGGATTTTATCTTCATAATATATTTCCTCCAAATCAATACTATCATTTCTATTTTATTATTAGTAAGCTTTTTTGTCAATACGGAAAAGTGGTGGAATCTATATTCTCAAAATAGAAAGTCTTTTCGGGTCCAGGGTGTCCCTGGTCGGGAGGGGTCTGGGGCGCTCCGAAACGTCCCAGCGGTTTTCGGCATTTTGCCGTCAAAATGCCCCGCCGGAGGCAAGAAAAAATATATTTGATATTTAGCACTAATATAAACGGTTATTTGATTTTTAAAGTTTAATTATCTATTCTTTTTGTCAGGGGCTTCATCAGCATAGCCCCTGACAACCCCTGCCGCACCTATTGATAAATTTCAAGAAAATATCAAGACTCATTTTTAAAAATTCAACTGCACATGCAAACTCGGGAACGTAAGCTTAGTGTATATTAAAAACCCTCTGTTCCCTCGGGTTGCACTAAAAAAG
>JAZQHR010000053.1:0-5295 GCA_045540695.1 Clostridia bacterium
CTACCCGGTGGCAGTGTTAATTATTTAATTTGTTGTATTATAGCATATAAAACAAGAAAAAGCAACATGAATTATTATTTGAAAGGGCTTGCAAAAAGAGCCGAGGTAAAACAGCGGTTTACGTTTATCTTGGGAGACCAAAGGAACAATGGATTGAGTCTTACTTCTTTATCCGAAAACGGATACTACATATATGTTCAGTTTATACAGTCTTTATAGTAATGATGTCGAAGTTTGGCGAAAGAGAAAGGTGTTATAATTATGGATAATAAAATCGAAACAGGTGTGGGATACGAAGAAGTTGATTTCTTTGAGCAAGAAAACGAAGAAAGGTATAAAGAATATGCTGTTATAAATCCTGATATGAATAAAGAGGAAATTGTATGGCGTGTAAATAACAATCTCGATAAAGAAAAATATAAGTTTGATGTTACTGTTTCTAATTGCAATAATCTATATATTATAGTTAATAAATATTTTAAATTACCGGAGGATTATTGTCCGCCTGACCTTGTTGAAGTTGATGGATGCATGATGCGAGAAGTTGTAGCAGAGGCATATGTCAAAATGCGGGATACTGCACAAAAAGAGGGCTTTTCAATCAGGGCAACTTCAGCTTACCGTTCCATAGAAGACCAACAGGAACTATACAATAAATTTCTTTTGAGCGATTCGGCAGAAGTTGTAGATGAAACATGTGCACGACCATGTTATAGTGAGCATCATACAGGACTGGCGATTGATGTTGAAGGTTCAATAAAGGGAGGGCGTAATATCAACAAAACGCCTGAAGCAGCATGGGTAAAGGAGAACTGTCATAAGTTCGGTTTTATTCTTCGATATCTACCGGAAATAGTTGAAATAACAGGTTATGCATCTGAACCATGGCATTTGCGTTATGTCGGGACACAAGTTAGCTCCGATATGAAAGATAAAAAAATTAAATCCTTTGAGGAATATAGAGAAAGATTTTTAAAAATGAGAAATATATAATACTTTGGACTGACCTTACACGAACTATCGCAAAGAATAAGATTTAGATGTAATCGAGATTTTTCGGTGTTCAGCAGGATTAAGCCACTTTTTAAATTTGAACAAAAGTATTTTTATATAGATGTAAAAGGCATACTGACCGCAAGGCGTAGCAAAACGGCAGTATTCAACTGATTTTGATTATATAAAAAATATATTATATAAACTTATAAGTAAGGGAGAAATTATTATGAAAAAATATTTGTTACCTCAAACCGGACAGTTTTTTAAAGCGAACCTACACTGTCATACAACAATATCGGATGGTAAAATGACACCTGAAGAAATAAAGGCAGAGTATGCATCAAGTGGATACTCTGTGGTAGCTTTTACTGACCATGATGTTTTGATTCCGCATCCTGAGCTTGCAGACGAAAAATTTCTGCCGTTAAATGCTTATGAGATGGAAATAAATGAGCATTACCCCAGCAAGCTGGGTTCAAAAACCTGTCATATGTGCTTGATTGCTTTAGATCCTGATAATGTTAAACAGATTTGTTTTCATCGTTCTAAGTATTTGCCGGGAAATGCAGCTAACTATGTAAGTCAGGTTAAATATGACGAAAATGAATCTGATTACGAAAGAGAATACACCAGTGAATGCATTAACGATATAATGAAAAAGGCTCGTGACAATGGACTTTTTGTTACATATAACCACCCCACATGGTCGCGGGAAGGACATAATGATTATGACCGCTATAACTATATGCACGCAATGGAAGTTTATAATTCTGAATGCGAGGTGCTTGGTTATTTTGAATATAACGAAAAAGATTATGATGATATGCTCGCAAATGGAAAACGAATATATTGTATAGCTACAGATGATACACACAGTAAAGAAGCCTGCTTTGGTGGTTTTACAATGATTAAAGCAGAGAAACTTGAATATAAGACTATTACAGATGCTCTGATTGCCGGAAACTTTTATGCATCACAGGGACCGGAAATTCATAGCCTGTGGATTGAAGATGGTATGCTGCATATTGAGTGTTCAGGTGTAAGGAGCATCAGATTCAACACGGGTATTCGAAGAGCAAAGAAAATAGAATCTTGTGACGGTATGCTTTTGAATACAGCCGAGTTTGATGTTAAACCTGAAGATATTTATGTAAGAGTTACAATAACAGATGCAACCGGAAAACATGCTTATACAAATGCATATTTTGTTGACGATTTGTTTGAATAAAACAATTTAGTTTTAGATGGTGAAGAAAATGAAGTATACGACATACTTATTTGATTTTGACGGAACATTAGTTGATTCAATGCCGACATTTGTTTCGGTAATGCTTAGAATACTGGACGAAAATGCAATTTCTTACAGTGATGATATTGTGAAAATAATTACGCCGTTAGGTTATAAAAGCACAGCTGAATATTTTATAAAGCTTGGACTTGATAAAAGCAGGGATGATATTGTTTCTATTATGAATTCATATGCTTTGGAAGAATACAAGTATCGTATCGAGGCAAAGCAAAACGTAATTAGCGTTTTGAAAAAACTAAAAGAAAATGGCGCTGACCTTAATATTTTAACGGCCAGTCCTCATTCAATGCTCGATAGTTGCCTTAAGAGATTGGGGATATATGATATTTTCACAAATGTTTGGTCATGTGATGATTTTAATACAACTAAAGCAGATCCCAATATATATAAATTTGCTGCAGAAAAAATTGGGAAATCCGTAGAAGAGATACTTTTTCTTGATGACAATTATAATGCCGATAAAACTGCAAAACAGGCAGGAATGAGTGTGTGCGGTGTATATGATTCATCGTCTGAGGAGTATGCGTGCGATATAAAAAACATAGCAGATTATTACATATATAATTTTTCGGAACTGCTTGAGCTTGAATAAGAGTCTGTTGTGAGAATATAAAAAAGAGTTATATCACACGAACGAAGTGAGTATATCGAAAAACAATTTGCATCTAAACCTTATATCTTGGAATCGCCAAAAATTTAGGCATCTAAAAGACAAGGGGACGGTTCTATTGTCTTGGTATAGAATTTACTCGGGTCAAGTCCATAAAATTTAAAAGATTAGTTTGCCGATTTTGAAATTTATAATTAACGATAACAGCACAATTTATATATGGGGGTTATGGAAATGCTAAAAGGATTTAAAATGAAATTGTACGAAGGCATGGCAAAGGAGTACGAGAGAAGACACGACGAGCTTTGGCCTTAAATGAAGGAAAAGATTTATCAGTATGATGGTAAAAATTACAGTTTTTTTAGATAAAGAAACAAATTGGATTGATTTTTAGTAAAAATTTGATTAAGCAACAAATAAGAGGAGTTACAAATGACAAAATACAAATCATTTTTATTAACACTTTTAGGTACTATGATGACAGGCTTTGGAATAGGAGTTTTCCTTACACCAAATAAAATTGTCGGCGGAGGTGTGTCAGGTCTTTCAACTATACTTTATCACACGTTATCTGTTCCGCCAGGTGTAAGCTTTTTTGCGTTTAACATAATATTTCTATTGATTGGCTTTAAGGTGCTTGGGAAGAGTTTTACTGTAAAAACGCTTATCGGTGCATCACTTCTTTCGGTATTTGTGCAAATCTTTTCATATATGCCGTTCAAGTCGGAAAACGCGTTACTTGTTACCATATTTGGCGGTGCGATATACGGAATGGGCATTGGTATAAGCTTTGCCGCAGGAGCATCAACGGGTGGTACAGATATACTCGGCAGACTTATCCAGTACAAGTTTCCAACTGTGCCAATAGGAAAGCTTCTTATGATAGTTGACGGAATGATTATTCTGGTATCACTATTGGTATTTAAAAACCTTGAACTTACACTTGTGGGTATTATATCGCTCTTTATTTCAAGCTTTGCAATAGATTTTGTAATTGGTCAGCTAAATGTGTCAAGAATAGCATTTGTTATCACCGAAAAAGGCGACGAGATATCAAACAAGCTTGTGTCAACCTCACCACGTGGAATTACCATAATAGACGTAGTTGGTGCATACACAAACGATAAAAAGAAAATGCTTTTCTGTGCGCTTAAAGAAGGCGAGTCGGATGTATTCCAGAGAAAAATTTTAGCGATTGATGAAAATGCATTTATAGTATTTGCCGAGTCACAGAGAATAAAAGGGAATGGATTTTATCTATATAAATAAAGCAAGAAAGCGAATCATAAAGATTCGCTTTCTTGCGGTTTTTGTCTCACATCCCCATTGTGAAACAAACCCACCTTTTTTGTTTACCTGCACAGAGTAAATCGAGGGAGTGACTTACTTTGTGCATACATTTGCAACGCACCTTGCAATAGGGTTTGGAAAGAAGAGTTAATCAAAATCTTTTTTACATTTTCCATTTGTTGCACAATCATACGGATATTTTGAAAATATTATCAGGTGCGTGATAATATTTCCATCCGTTTTTCGTACATGATTGTGCAAATATTATTTAAATTGTATCTGCTGTTATTATCTCAATGACAGCTTTTTGCATATTATCAGAAAGTTCAAATTCATATAGCTTTAGTAGCTTTTGTGCTGTGCTTAATTCGCTTGAAATCATTGATTTGTATAAAGCGTCTTTTTTGTTGTTATCCATCGCTGAATGTTCTATAAGCTTCATTAAATGCATTGATATGTTATTTTTGTATTCTGTGACATTGTCATTTATCTTGATTTTTAATTCGCCCGAAATATCTTTTGTGCAAACAGTAAGCACACCATCATTCCAAGATGCAGTGAAGTCATAAGCTTTTCCATTGTTTGTTACCGTTATAGTGTCACACTCGTTTATTCCTATAAGCTCTATTTGATAATTTCGTTTTTCAGGTATTACACTTGTATCACCGTTAGGTGAGTGGATAGTAAATTCAGGATTTTCACTCCAGTTGAGTTTCATATTTGTTATAGCATATTTGCCGTTTTGATATTCGTTTGTAAGTCCGTCATCCTCATATAACTCAAACGCACCCGATGCTCCGGCATACACCTTTATTTTCATGCTTTCAGGGTTTTCTGTGTCATTTATATGAGTAAGCTTAGCCATAGGAACGATACCGCCTGCTTTAACAAATACCGGCATTTCATACATATCGCGGTATGCGGTAAAGTATCTTTTCCCCGTATATTTCATATTTGTGAAAAAGTCGTACCATACGCCATCAGGAAGGTATACTTCACTGCTTCCAAGTGTAGTGTCATTATCGTGCGGACGGGTGATAGGGGACACTATCATTTCTGTACCAAATGTATATTCGTTACGATTTTTCCT
>JAZQHR010000054.1:0-12427 GCA_045540695.1 Clostridia bacterium
CACCGACAAAAAACAAAAGCTTGAAATAGATTTCCAAAAGGGCAAGCAAAAGCTGTCAGGCGAGGATTGTGTAAAAATACTGCGTTACAAGGCAGATGACGAGGCATCAAGAGTAGAGCTTCAAAATATGTTTATACGCTCGTTTATATCGCAGATGTCTGCCGAGGAAACGATAGCCCAGATGCCTGCACTTCTTACTAAAATAATTAAAAATGTATCTACCGACTTTTCAAAGTATTCCATTAACCGATACGTACAGATAATTAAAAGCCTGGAAGGTGAAGCTGAGATTACCGCAAAAACTTTAACCGGAAATTACGAAACCATAAACGATATTTCGTATTTTGTAGCGGATTAAGCAGATTATTTTCAGTGTCAAAATATATAAAAAGTCGAATTTTATATTGCATACTACATTGTAAGCTGTTATAATCAAAACAAAAAAACGGAGTATCTTAACAATGAAAGATATATCATTTCTTACAAAAAATTATGACGAAAAAATAAATAATTTGAAGGAATTTGACGGCGATTTAAACTTTATGTTTGTTTGCGACTGTCACAACCGATTTAACCAGCATCATGCTGCTATCGGCGAGAGGGAAACGCCTGATTCGTATGAAAATATGGCAGACCACGTTGAAGCGATGCGATACGTAATAGAGAGATTTCCCAAAATCGACTACGTGGTGTGCGGTGGCGACATTGCAAACGACTATTTTCACCAGCCTGACCAGGTGAGATGTTCGCTTATCGAAGCGGCAGAGTTGCTTTATTCACTGCCTGCACCTGTGCACAACATCATTGGAAACCACGATGATGCGGTGGGCACCTCCACCGAGAGAGGCTATGATAATTCGATTTTTGCCATTACTCCTGACCAGATGCACAAGTATATAATGAAAAATAACCCTACCGATGAAAATTACTACTACATTGACCATGAAAAAAGTGGTTACAGGCTTGTATTTTTAAATTCAAGTGACTACACATACATAAAAGATGAAAACGGTCAATATACTCACGGGCACAGCCTGGAATTTTCACAAAAGCAGATTGACTGGTTTAAAAACGATGCGTTAAACACCGATAAAAAGGTCATTGTATTTAGCCACGGTCCGCTTACACACGTTGGCTTATATGAAGAAGGCCAAGGCATTGGCAGAAAGGATTATCCAAAAAATATCACGCAGATAAAGGAAATACTGAAAGAAAGTAAAAATGTCAAAGCTATCATAGCAGGGCATCTCCACGACGATAACTTCCACTATCTTGAGGAATACGAATACCTCGCATCCTTCACATCGGCATCAACGTTTTTAGACCCGCAGGTAAATTATATACCAAAACGTGTACTCGGTACCGAAAGCGAAACTGCGTTTGACGTATTTTCTATAAAAAACGACGTGATGCACGTAACACGCTTCGGTTGGGGTGCGGACAGAACTGCATATTTATTGAGATAAAAGAATCATAACCACCATGTATCTACTTTTATTTTACTACTTCAACTATCGCGTGGTTTTCTTTAAACAATAAAAAACCGTACACTATAAGTGTACGGTTTTTTGGCGTCCCCAAGAGGAATCGAACCTCCGGCCTACCGCTTAGGAGGCGGTCGCTCTATCCTACTGAGCTATGGAGACAAATACTATATTATATTACTTCAATTTAGCTCATAAGTCAAGAGAAGTTTTTATACTATTTTCGACAAATCCTCTATATGCCGGAGTTTATTTTTCGGGGTAGCAAGCACGAATAACTGCATCCGCAAGTATCTTCGAGCCTTCCTCGTTATAATGCACCCAATCTGCATGAAGAGAGTTATCAAAATCTTTTGCAATACTGTAAAGATCGTTTACCTCAACACCAAGCTCATTCATAACTTCTGCAGCCTTTTTGTTGTACATTTCTATTTCGTGGTTGTAACGGAAAAATTCTGGCTGTGCCCACTCCTCGATAACAGGTGTAGACAAGGCAAAAATAACCTTTGCATTAGGGAATAACAAACGTATTCTCTTGTACACTCGTTTTAGCATATCGCCGTAAACATCTATCGGTGTTAATGGGTCATCACCAAAAAGTCGAAGCACGTCCCATAAGCCGTTATTCCAATGCACAACGTCTACTTCTTCGCACGGAACATCTTTTGCCCATTTGTGTAAAAATCTAAGTGTAAACTGTGCAAACCTGCAGTTTTCGTCAGGCGCATACACGTTTGCAAATCCTTCAAGCTTTTCTTTAACATAAACCCCGTAACCCGGACTTAAGTTGCTGTACTTTGAAACAGTATACGCCCCAAATCTTATAGAATCGCCAATCAAGAATAAATTTTTCATAATATTCTCCTTTTTACATTCATTAATTTCTCTCAAGGTACTTAAGCACGCTTGTCACCATAACGTTCATACCGATAGGGAAACAATCTGTATCCACCACCAAATGCTTGTTGTGAGTAGAAAGCACTGGTGTTCCAGGCTTGTGACAGCCTGTGCGGTAGTATACGCTTGGTACCTTCTCTGCAAAGAATGAGAAATCCTCACCGCCCATTGTAGATTCGCTAGGGATGTTTGCCTTTTCTTTGCCATACAATTCTACTACTGTTTCTTCAACAATATTAACCATTTCAGGTGCATTTATAACAGGAGAATATCCCCTTATATAACGAAAATCACATTTTGCACCCATAGATTCTGCGATGCTTTTAACTATGCTTTCCATTTTCTTTTCTATCATATCGCGAGCAGCAGTATTGTGGTTACGGCATGTACCCTGCATTTCTGTGTGATTTGCAAGAACGTTATATCTTTCACCGCCGTTAAATGTACCTATTGTAACAACTGAACTGTCCATAGGATTTACGTTGCGCGAAACTAAAGTCTGAAGAGCAGATACAATCTGTGCACCAACTACAATGGTGTCAACACCCATGTGCGGTCTGGCTGCATGACTTCCGTGTCCGTCTAGAGTGATAAAAAATCTATCGGAAGATGCAGATATTACACCTGTTTTAGTGGAAACCATTCCTGTATCCGACAAACAATCAATGTGCTGACCAATCATTGCGTCAACGTGAGGATTTTCAAGTGCACCATCGGCAATCATCTTCTTTGCACCGCAATCAATAGAGTTTTCTTCAGCAGGCTGAAAAACAAGCTTTACACATCCGTTAAATTCGTCTTTAAGCTCATTTAACACAAGCGCTGTACCAAGTAGCATTGCCGCGTGTGCGTCATGGCCGCAAGCATGCATTACACCGGGGTTTTGTGATGAATACGGAAGGCCTGTACATTCTGTAATAGGAAGTGCATCGATATCCGCACGAAGACCAATGCATTTGCCTTCACCTTTTCCGTTTATCACAGCAGTAACTCCATAACCGCCTACGTTTTCCGTAGGTTCAAGTCCCATTTTTCTTAGCTCCGCAGCAATATATGCCGCTGTTTCCTTTTCCTGACCTGAAAGCTCAGGGTGTGCGTGAAGCCATTTATAATGCTCTATCACCTTTTCTTCATATTTTTTGATTAACTCGTCTATACGTTTTTTCATTTTATATTACCTTCCTTTTTTACGAGAATAGTGCCACACATAAAGGCACGCTGATACAAGCAAGTAAGCTTGTGATAAGAGTCAGCGAAGCACCTGTACTACAGTCCTCTCCAACAAGACGCGGAAATACTATAGTATTTAATCCGCATGGCATAGCATGCATCATTAGGGCAGTAATAACCATATCCTCAAGCCCGATTAGCTTTAATGTTCCGGCAATGGTACATGGTATTACAAAAAGTCTTAATGCCGCCACTATGTAGTTCTTTTTTTCTTTTAACAGTGATACAAAATCAAATTCCGATACAACCATGCCAGCAAGAAGCATTCCTATAGGTCCCATACAAGCGGCAGATTTATCCACAAGGCTGTCTAGCACAAATGGAAGCTTAAATCCTGTCAGTCCCATAATAGCACCAACGATACTGGCGGTAATTGCAGGATTTAAAAAACGTTTACAAGAAAATTTTGTTTTTGTAAGCGAAGCATAACCGACAGAGTGTGCATAAAGCGACAGTGGTAGAGTGAAAACCATCGCATTTTGCAGCATAAGTTCGTCAAACAAACCGCTTACCAGTGGATAACCAAAAAAACCATAATTCGATACTGTAAGACTGTAGCGGTATACCGACTGAAGATATGACTTTTTTACTAATGCCTTTGATAGCAGGTAACCTACAATCATCATTATAACTGTAATTATACAAGACACTATAAGCAGCGGATATTTCTCGCTGATATAGGCTACTGTAAAATTAGAAGAAAATGTATTGATGATGTTACAAGGCAAAAACACGTATACCTGCAAAGTCGACAGCAGTTTGGTGTGCTCGCTGCTTATCTTTCCTGACTTACACAAGGTATAACCTACAGTTCCAAATAATATCAGCAAAAACACTTGCTGCATTACAATAAACATTATAAAACCTCCCATATTTCAATTCCAGATTAAATGTTACCATCACACCAACTATACTCGATGAAACAGTAATTGTAAATGGAAAAATTACAATTATATGGAATTTTTAAAACAGTATTGCAAAATAAATTTGCCTGTGTTAGTATAAATATGGTGATTTTATGTTAGATCGTATAGAAAATTTAAAACTAATCAGCGTTATAAAAGGTGTCACAAATCCAAATACCGTTCACACCAATTATCCGCACAGACTTATCCTGAGGCTCACCGGCACGATAAGATACCATATTAAAGACGAATCCACCACTTTGTCGCCCGGGGATATACTTTTTCTGCCAAACAGCCCTACATATTATGGTGAGCAAATGACAGATGAAACAGGAACATACATCCTTATAAATTTCGAAGGAAATCTCCCTGACACAGAGCCACGTCAATACACTCTTCGCGGACGTGTAGAGCTTCATCACCTATTTGAGCAGATTTACCGAAGTTGGTCAGTGCAGACATCAGCAAGTAAGTTAAGATGTATGTCAATTTTATACGAGCTTTTGTCGCACTTTACAGAGGAAAACACACGCCATGTCAGATTCTCTTCTGCTTCTATACAGCCTGCACTTGAATATCTTGAAAAGCACATATTCGATCCCGAGCTTAAGATAAGCCTTCTTCACACTTTTTGTGATGTTTCCGACACATATTTCAGGCGGTTGTTTTTGGACAGGTTTGGTGTAAGTCCAAAGAAATACGTAATTGACCGACGTCTTACGCAGGCAAAAGCTATCCTCGACAACGGCGAATACGAAAGCATAAGCAAAATTGCCCGTATGTCAGGGTTTGAAGATGCACTCTATTTTAGCAAGGCATTTAAAAATAAATACGGTCATCCGCCATCCGAATAAAATAAAGATCACTCTTGCAAGCAATATTACATACAAAAAAGGGGCTGTTAATGTCCCCTTTTTTCATCATTATGATATCTTTTTAGATTTTCGACAATATATATTCCTGCGCGCTATATGCTGCTATTGCACCGTCAGAAGCGGCTGTTATAATCTGTCTTAGCGGCTTATCCACTATATCTCCTGCGGCAAATACACCTTCGATATTTGTTCGCATCTTTTCGTCGGCTACAATATATCCGTATTCGTTTAGCTTAATTTTTCCTTTCACAAGCTCCGAAGTTGGCACAGTTCCCACTGCTACAAACGCTCCATCCACATCGATATCTTTCGATGTATCGCCAGTAAGAGTTACACTTTCTACCATGTTTTCTCCGTTTATGGATACCACCTGACTATTCCATAAAGGCTTTATATTGTCTTTGGCAAATACTGCGTCCGCAAGTGCCTTTGTTGCTCTTAAGCTGTCACGTCTGTGAATAAGATACACATTTCTACACAGATTTGACAAAAACAACGCGTCCTCTGCCGCGGTATCACCGCCACCAATAACACATACGTCCTTACCCTTGTAAAAATTTCCGTCACAAGTGGCACAGTAGGACACGCCTCTACCGGAAAATTTTTCCTCGCCGGGTACTCCAAGCTTTCTCGGAGTTGCTCCCATTGAGAGTATTACTGCTTTCGCCTTGTATTCATTCTTCTTTGTTTTTACTGTTTTTATATCCCCGTCAAGCTGAACATCAAGCACATCCTCATAGGAAAAGCTTGCCCCAAACTCCTTTGCTTGCGATTCCATTTTCATAACCAAATCAGGACCTGATATCCCTATGCCAACGCCTATATAATTATCCACAGATGCCGTTGTAGCCGCCTGACCTCCCACAAACATTTTTTCTATAAGTAGTGTATCAAAACCTGCTCTCGACGCATAAAGTGCCGCATTAAGCCCTGCAGGTCCGCCGCCTATAATAATTACATCCTTCATCATTTTACCTCCAAATATTTTTCGTTTGTTATTTCAAAATCTATATTTTCACTTATATATACCTTGTGATTATTATCGGTAATAATGTATCCAAAATCACTGTATTTATCACTGTTTAAAAGGCTAAGCCCCTTTTCTACTCCCAGCACATACACCGCCGTAGAAAGTGCATCCGCCTTTGCTCCATCGGTAGCTATAATACTTACGCTTGTTATGTCGCTATCAGCTGGATAGCCCGTGTGAGGGTCTATTATATGATGATATTTTTTTCCGTCCTCGATAAAATATCTCTCATAAGCACCGCTTGTTACCACACATTTGTCCGATATGTCAAGAACGCCAAAATACTCACCACGTACTCCGTCAGGGTCTTGTATACCAATCCTCCACGTGCTTCCTTTTTTATTTCCAATGGTACGCACATTTCCACCAAGGTCTATAAGCGCTGACTTTATGCCGTTTTCTATAAGCACATTTGCAATAGTGTCTGCACAATATCCTTTTGCAATCGCTCCAAGGTCAATTTGAGTATCAGAATTAGCAAAAAACACGTCTTCTTTTTCTAAATCAACCTGAACATCTGCATTTGATATCGAATTTAATCGATTTATTATTTCTTCATCACTCGGCACAGGACCGCCACCCTTTATGTTCCACAAATCAGAAAGTGGTTTAATGGTTATATCAAAAGCTCCGTTTGTATCTTTCGATACCATTTTAGCGGTAGTTATCATATTAAATATATCCTCATCACGAGTAGCAATCTTCACACGGTGGTTGAGCAATGAAATTTCAGAATTATTTCTGTGCACACTAATCTTTTCTTCAAACGCTTTGAGAGCGTCCACCGCTTTTGTAACTGCTTTTTTAGAATTTAATCCATACGCGGTAATTGTGCACATAGTATCAAGTGCATATTCGGTAGTCGTATACGAAAACATATTTATAATCGCGTTTGAGCACAAGAGTAGTATTAAAAGTATCACCAATGCTATTACGCCTTTATTTTTCATACAACAACCTTCTTTCGTTAATTTGTGTTATGTAAACCTACCGCGTTATACTTGCCGCCTTTAATATCAGCTTATAATTGTCCTCTTTTACCTTATTAAACTGCGAAAACGAAATAGGATTTACGCCTTTTCCCACCTCTATAGTAAACGCAGGAAGACCATATTTTTCTATTACCCAATCCTTAAAGCCTGAAACAGAGCTTATGCCTCCTGCCTCATCAAGAGCATATCCGCTTGCCTTTGACAACTTTTTCGCCACATCGATATATTTCGATTTATTTTGATAATCCCAATATATTACCTCGCCTTGCGAATGAAATGCAAGGGACAGGTTAAACATTTCTCGCTCAAACAAATCACGTATTGAAATTGTTTCCGGTTCGGAAAATGGAGTTTCGCCCGAGAACCTTGTGGGCCCCGCACCAAATATTCCATTTTCCCTTTCCATTGCTTTGCCTTCGTAAAACAAAGCATCGTAGTTGTGGTTTAAATCAACGCCATTTATATTTGCCTGCCATACCTTGCGTGGATTTTCTCTATTAAGCATTCTTTTCATATCATCAAAATGCGGATGCTTTTTGCTTATTCCGTTTATCACCACATCCACGCCATCGGGATTTACCATTGGCAATATGTAAAACGTACATTTTTTATATATTTTCTTGGCATTGTACTTAAGGATTTTCTCATCGTTTTTAACAGCATTTAAAAAGTCAAAAGAAAAGCTCATAAGAAGTGATGCGGTTATCCATTCAAGTGCGTGATGTGTACCGTTTAAAAATATTTTTTTACTGCCCGTTCCAAACTTTATGCACCACAAATCACGTCCGCAAACGCTTTTACCTGCAGAAAAAACCTCTATACCGCTATGCTTTTTTTGAAGCTTTAAAATGCTTTTGACTAGCCTCGTATAATCAAAATTATTAAAATTCATATTTTCACCTCAGTAAAATCTATGAACAAGGCTACAATAATTATACTCCAAATCAAAATTCAAATCAAGAAATATAATCTCATAACAAATAAACATTTGGGAATAATAACGACGAAATAAAAATTTGAGGTGAAAATATGAAAAAAGTAATAGCGGCGATTTTTGATTCGTACGATTATGCATCAAACGCCTGTCAGGAAATACGAAATAACGGCATACGCTCGGACGAAATTTCGCTTATAACAAGAAATGATTTTGATGATGCAAGCATTGGCCATTCAAGCGATATAGTGGAAAATGCCGGTGATATAGGGCAGTCTACAGGGTTTATGTTTGACTTAAAATCGGTAGCTGTGCCGGGGATGGGTATAGTTGGCTCGGTAGGACCTGCATCAAGTGCCATTTATGACCCGTCGGCAGGAAATATGGTAAGTGCAATAATGGACATAGGCATACACGAAAAGTCGGCACACCGCTTTGAAAAGCAACTCCACGAAGGAAGAGTGCTGTTTTCCATGCCCGTAACCGAAGACAGTGCAGGGAAAGTGTCAAAAATACTTCGCCTGTGCGGTGCAAAAAATATGGAAATTCATAATAATGTTTAAAGGTTTTTCGGACACATCCTACCCATCAAAGCAATCTTACTCTTATAAAATCCTTGACAACAAAAAAATATCGTGATATATTATTTTTAAAGTTAAATAATATTACAGGGGAGCTCGTGCGACGGGCTGAGAGGAAGATATATCTTCGACCCTTAGTGCTGCAGGCGACAGCTTGCACACATAACCTGATTTGGATAATGCCAACGTAGGAAGAATATTTTCGTGATAATAATTTTAGCGAAGTTACCTTATGTATCAGGTGACTTCGTTTTTTGTTTGTCACCTATCACGTCAGCTCATACCATTTTCAGGTGTGAGCTTTTTTGTTGCATCATGTGTGAACAGGCACACGCAAATCACCCTTTTCAAACGGATATTTCAATTTTGTCATCAGGTGGGGAGCGCCACAGGATGGCAGAAATGTCTTTAATACATACACTGCGAGGGAGTCTGTGTTTCAGATTGAGAGGAAGGAATGGACCTTCGACCGAAATATTTCTATTTTAAAAGCGAGGTTTTATTATGAAAAACACAAAAAAATTATCACTTGCAGGTGTATTTATTGCACTTGCGGTGGTCGGTTCAATGTTCTCATTCCCATTTCTAGGTTCCAAATGCTCACCCGTACAGCATTTGATAAATGTACTGTCAGCAATAATGCTTGGCCCGTGGTACAGTGTAGGCATAGCGTTTGTGGCGTCGGTTATTAGAGTAATGCTTGGTCTTGGCACGTTTATGGCATTTCCGGGCAGTATGTGCGGAGCACTTTTGGCAGGAATTTTATACTTATTCATCCGCCGTATCCCGTCGGCATGTGTAGGTGAGCTTTTTGGCACAAGCATCATTGGCGGGCTGTTGGCATATCCGGTTGCGGTGTTTTTAATAGGCAACAAAACTGCTGCGATATTTTCGTATATTATTCCGTTTTTTATAAGCTCTGTAGTGGGAACGATAATCGCTGCGATTATAGCATTTGCTCTTATAAAAACGGGTGTGCTTAAAGAATTTATTGGAGGAAAATAATAATGCTTGGGAAAATGCTTGAAAATGTGCGAGTGACAAACCCTCTTGTGCATTGCATTACAAATTATGTAACGGCAAACGACTGTGCAAACGCACTTTTAGCAATTGGTGCATCACCTATAATGGCGGATGACATAGCTGATATTTATGACATTACGCCTATTAGCAAGGCACTTTGTATAAACCTTGGCACGCTGAAAAAAAGCTCTCTAACGTCTATGCTAGAGGCAGGAAAAATCGCAAACAAGCTATCTATCCCCGTCGTGCTGGACCCCGTTGGTGCCGGAGCATCGGCATTTCGCACAGATTCTGCCAAAGAGCTGATAAATCACATACATTTTTCAGCTATTCGCGGTAATGCTTCCGAAATATCCGCACTTTATAACGGACTAAAAAACAATCGTGGTGTAGATGCCAATACAACTTGTGCGGGAAATGAAAACATTGCAAAGGCATTTTCCAAAGATACAGGTGCAACTGTTATAGTAAGCGGTGACGCAGACTACATATCGAACGGTGTCGATACGTTCATTACGCTCAATGGTCATAAAATGATGCGTTATGTAACGGGGGCAGGATGTATGCTAACCTCGATAGTAGGAGCATTTATTGGTGCAAACAAAGATGACATAACAGCTGCATGCATTGCCGCCGTATGTGCAATGGGATTATGCGGCGAAAAAGCATACAAACGGCTGGGTAAAAATGACGGCAATGCGACATACCGAAACTATATCATAGATGAGCTTTTTCATCTTAATAAAAACGAGCTTGCGGAGGATGCCAAATATGAAAAACATTAGAAAAATGCTATCGTTTTATGCCATTACCGACAATACATTTAAAGGACAACTTACTTTAGAGGATAAGGTGAAATATGCCATAGAAGGCAAAATCACCTGCCTTCAGCTTCGTGACAAAATGGCAGATGATGAAACTCTGCTCCGTCAGGCAATACACTTTAGTAAGCTTTGCCATGAAAAAGGCGTAGCGTTCATAGTAAATGACAGTGTGGACATAGCAATAAAAAGCGGTGCTGATGGTGTGCACGTAGGACAATCGGATATGGATGTAAAAAGAGTTCGTGAAATTGCAGGTGACGATATGATAATAGGCGTTACGGCAAAGACGGTAGAGCAAGCAATAGCGGCGGAAAAGGGCGGTGCAGACTACCTTGGCGTAGGAGCGGTATTTGGCACATCTACCAAGCCTGATGCGACAAGTATAACCACCCACCAGCTACGCGAGATTGCAAATGCTGTAGCCATTCCCGTTGTAGCTATTGGCGGAATATGTGAGCAAAACATAATGCAGCTTTTGGGCAGCAACATAAGTGGTGTAGCCGTGGCATCCGCTATATTTTCAGGTGATGACACAAAGGATCGCTGCGAAAGGCTGAAAAAATGTATAGACATTATAATATAAAGGGGATGTTTTGATATGAAAAAGGTGCTTACCATAGCGGGTTCGGATTGTAGCGGAGGAGCAGGCATTCAGGCGGATATAAAAACCATAACCGTACATAAAAAATACGCAATGAGTGTAATAACAGCACTAACCGCACAAAATACGCTAGGTGTGTTGGACATTATGAATGTTCCGCCAAGCTTTGTAAAAGCACAGTTGGACAGTGTATTTACAGATATTTTTCCTGATAGTGTAAAGATAGGTATGGTTTCGTCGCAGGATATTATATGTGCGATATTCGAAAAGCTTACAGAATACAACGCAAAAAACATCGTAGTTGACCCGGTAATGATATCCACAAGCGGAAGCAGACTAATATCCAAGGATGCTATATCGTCGCTTACGTCATTTCTTATACCCATTGCCAATTTAATCACACCAAACATTTTCGAAGCAGAGGTGTTATGTCAACTTGAGGTAAAAAACAAAAATGATATGTTAAAAGCCGCTGAGATTATTTTTAGTAAATACAATACTCCCGTGTTGATAAAAGGCGGTCATCTGTCCGACACTGCTGCCGACCTACTTTATGACGGAAGCGAAATAACGTGGTTTGAAGAAAAACGCGTAGACAATCCCAACACCCACGGGACAGGCTGCACGCTCTCGAGCGCGATCGCCTCGAATCTGGCGAAGGGGCTCAGCCTTGCGGAATCTGTGAAGGCTGCAAAGGAGTATCTTTCCGGCGCGCTGTCCTACATGCTGGATCTGGGGAAAGGTTCCGGTCCGATGGCCCATAATTTCGCACTTTTTAAGGAGGTCTGCCATGAGTGAGAAGAAGCAGAAATTCGACGGTTATGCCGCCCTTTACGATGAGTGGTTTATGAAAAATGAAAAACTGTTCACAAGCGAGCTCAGGCTCTTTCAGAAAGTGCTGGGAGACATCACCGGCAAGAAGCTCCTGTCGGTCGGCTGCGGCAGCGGCCTTTTCGAGAGCTTCATCGACTGTTCGGGTGTCGAGGGAATCGAACCTCGGCAAGAGTCTCGGCACGTATGACCATCCGTATCTTGAGGGAACCATGCCGAC
>JAZQHR010000055.1:0-2518 GCA_045540695.1 Clostridia bacterium
AAAAAGCTAGAGGCGAAACTTTGTCAATAGAAATGTTTGCTGAGCTTTCAAAAAAACTTTTTTAAAATTTTTCAAAAAAATAAAAGGGTTTTAAAGGAAGATGTAGAATAATAATATAATATGGTGTAAAAACGACGTTTTATAAACGTCTGAGTAGGGAGTGTGCAAAAAATAGCTTTGTGCACTTATATATAAGAGAGGAGATCAACATTATGACAAACAACAAAATCGTTCTAGATTGGTTGGACGAAATGGTTGCCCTTACCAAACCTGATAAAGTAGTTTGGATTGACGGCAGCGAAGAACAGAAAAATGAACTTAGAAAAGAAGCAGTTGCTACAGGAGAATTAGTAGAGCTTAACAAAGAAAAACTTCCTGGCTGTTATCTACACAGAACTGCTCCAAACGATGTTGCCAGAGTTGAAAACAGAACTTTCATCTGTACATCTAAAAAAGAGGATGCAGGCCCAACAAATAACTGGGAAGATCCTAAGGTGATGTACGAGAAATTAAATAAGCTTTACGATGGCTCTATGAAAGGCAGAACTATGTACGTAGTTCCATTTATCATGGGTCCTGCTAAGTCTAAATTCTCAAAAGTAGGTATCGAGCTTACTGACAGTATCTACGTTGTACTAAACATGGATATCATGACAAGAGTTGGTAAAATCGCACTTGAAGAACTAGAAGAAAAAGGCGAATTCACAAAATGTCTACACGCTAGAAAGGACATCTGTGAAGAAGACAAATATATCGTTCAGTTCCCTGAAGACAACACTATTATGTCTATTAACTCAGGTTACGGCGGTAACGTTCTACTTGGTAAGAAATGTCTTGCACTTAGAATTGCAAGTTACATGGGTAAAAATGAAGGCTGGATGGCTGAACATATGCTTATCCTTGGTCTTGAAAACCCTCAGGGCGAGGTTAAATACGTTTCTGCTGCATTCCCAAGTGCTTGTGGTAAAACAAACCTTGCAATGCTTATCCCTCCAACAGAGTACAAAGGTTACAAAGTATGGACAGTTGGTGACGATATAGCTTGGCTAAGAATTGGTGAAGACGGCAGACTATGGGCGGTTAACCCTGAAGCAGGTTTCTTTGGTGTTGCACCTGGAACAAGCCTTAAAACTAACCCTAACGCACTTCACACTACTGAAAGCAATACAATCTTTACAAACGTTGCTCTTAAAGACGACGGTACAGTATGGTGGGAAGGTCTTGATAAAAACGTTCCTGAACATGCTATCGACTGGAAGGGTAATGAGTGGACTCCAGCTACTGGTGAAAAGGTTGCACATCCAAACTCAAGATTTACAGCACCTGCTAAGCAGTGTCCTTGTATCTCTCCTGAATGGGAAAATCCAAACGGTGTGCCAATCTCTGCTATGATATTTGGTGGTAGAAGAGCTAAAACTGCTCCACTAGTATACCAGTCATACAACTGGGAGCACGGTGTATTCGTTGGTGCTACTATGGCATCTGAAACTACTGCTGCAGCTGCAGGTGCAGTTGGTGTAGTAAGACGTGACCCTATGGCTATGCTTCCATTCTGTGGTTACCACATGGGCGACTACTTCGCACATTGGTTAGAAATGGGTAAGAAAATCCCTAACGCTCCAAAGATATTCCACGTTAACTGGTTCAGACTTGACGACGAAGGTAACTTCATGTGGCCTGGATTTGGTGACAACCTAAGAGTTCTTGAGTGGATCATCAACAGATGTGAAGATAAGGTTGACGCTAGAGAAACAGCTATCGGTTACCTACCAAACGTAGGTGATATCAATACTAACGGTCTTGATATCGACGAAGCAGCTATGACTGAACTTCTTTCAGTTGATAAAGAAATCTGGAAGAAAGAAGCAGAAGGCATCGAAGAATTCTTCGCTAAATTTGGCGACAGACTTCCTGCAGAGCTTAACACTCAGCTTAATAACCTAAAAGACAGACTTAATAAATAAGTTTAAATATAAAAAAATGCGGTTGGATTTCCAATCGCATTTTTTATGTTGTGATATTGCGTTTATATGTGGTATAATGTGTTTGTAAAAAGATGTTGTTAATTGTATTTTTTGCCTGACTTTATAAAATAATATAAAGATTGTCGAAAGTTGTCGAGAACAAAAAGCCTCCCCTGTGTAAGGGGAGGTGGGTTTGCGAAGCAAACTCGGAGGGGTTGTAAATGGAGAGAAAACAATCCTTCAGTCAACTTCGTTGACAGCTCCCTTTACACAAGGGAGCCTTTGGGTGATATTGCATCTAAACCTTATGTATCGCAATAAAGAAGCTCGGTATCTAAATTATACAGTCTTGATAAAATAATTTTCAAAAACCCCTTGACATATTATAAAAGAGGTAGTATAATAACTAGGTAAAAACAAAGCAGAAGTCCCGCTTCTCACCTTGCGATCATAGAATCAGTAAGGTTAATACGATTAAATGTGTATTACTATAAGTGGGCGTCTGTGCGTTCACTTATTTTTTTGCGTTTATACGCTAAAATAACGGAGGTGCT